>NZ_JARAMP010000010.1:0-155642 GCF_028802875.1 Seohaeicola sp. 4SK31
GGCACCCTGACCGGCCCCTCCGGCACCGTCACCTTCTCCGAGATCGAGAACATCGCCCTCGGCGCGGGCAATGACACCGTCACCGGCAGCGCGGGCAATGACGCCATCGACGGCGGCGCGGGCGATGACGTGCTGAACGGCGGCGCGGGCAATGACACGCTCGCGGGCGGCACCGGCAACGACGTCCTCGACGGCGGCGCGGGCGCGGATCTGCTCGACGGCGGCGACGGCAATGACACGCTGACGGGCGGCGACGGCAACGACACGCTCACCGGCGGCGCGGGCACCGACTCGCTGATCGGCGGGATCGGCAACGACACGCTGGACGGCGGCGAGGGCGCGGACATCCTGCGCGGCGGAGCCGGGACTGACTCGCTCGACGGCGGCGATGGGGATGACGTCATCTTCATGGGCGGCAATGACAGCGCAACTGGCGGCAGCGGAGACGATGTCTTCGCGCTGGATGCGACCGACCCGGCGACCGATATCAACATCACCCTCGACGGCGGATCGGACGGCACCAACGGCGCCGCAGGAGGCCCTGAGAATGGCGATGCCGGCGATATCCTCGACCTGTCCAGCGCGACGGCGCCTCTGACGGTTGATTTCAACCCGACCCCAGGGACCGGCACGGTCAACGGGCTTGATGCCGACGCGGCCACCGACATCACCTTCTCGGGGATCGAGCAGGTGGTGACCGGTGCAGGCAATGACACGGTGCTGGGCGATGACGCGGTCGATGCGATCAATGTCGATACCGGCGATGGCGACGATCAGATCGCGACCGGCGCAGGCGATGATACGATCACGGCAGGCGCAGGCGATGATGTCGTCGATGCTGGCACGGGGAATGACAGTGTCGATGGCGGCGCGGGCGATGATGTGCTCGACGGCGGCGACGGCGCGGACACGCTGAACGGTGGCGCGGACAATGACGTCCTCGACGGTGGTGCGGGCGATGACCTGCTCGACGGCGGCGACGGTTCCGATACACTGATCGGCGGCGACGGGGATGACAGCCTGGCGGGCGGCAGCGGGGCCGACACGCTGGAGGGCGGGATCGGCAACGACACGCTCAACGGCGGCGAAGGGATCGACAGGCTGACCGGGGGGGCGGGGGCAGATGTCTTCGTCGCGTCCGGAGATGCCGACATCATCACCGACTTCGACACGACCACCGGGATCGGCGATGACGTCCGCGAGAACAACGACTTCGTCAACCTGAAGCCCTACTACAACAACGAAACGCTTGCGGCGTGGAACGCGGCAAACCCGACAGAACAGTATGACAATCCGTTGGATCTGCTGCGCGCGGATCAGGCAGATGGGGTTCTGGATCTGGCAGGTGGCCTGGTCATCAGCAATGGGGGCGTCGCCGTCGCGGCCAACGAACTGAACTCGGAAAACACCGGCGTGGTCTGCTTCACGCGCGGCACCCACATCGCGACGACACAGGGCGAGATCCTGATCGAGAACCTCAAGGTGGGCGATCTGGTCCTGACCATGGATCACGGCTATCAGCCGATCCGCTGGATCGGGTCCACCCGTGTCGCGGCGGTGGGCAACCTGGCACCGATCCTGTTCCGCAAGGGCGTGCTGAACAACGTCCGGGACCTGATGGTCTCGCCGCAGCACCGGATGTTCCTGAACGGCTGGCAGGCCGAGGTTCTGGTGGGTGAACACGAGGTTCTGGCCGCCGCCAAACATCTGGTCAACGACAGCACCGTGCGGCGTGTCGAAGGGGGCGAGGTGGAGTATTTCCACATCCTCTTCGACACCCACGAGATCATCTTCGCCGAAGGCTGCCCGTCGGAAAGCTTCCATCCGGGCGTGGTCGGCTGGGGTGCCTTGGCCGAGGAATCGCGGCAAGAAATCGTCACGCTGTTCCCGCAGCTGGAGCATGGGAACTTCAACGCGTTCGGCGACAGTGCCCGTGTGACGCTCAAGCCGCATGAAGCGCGGATGCTCTTCGCGCAGCAGGGTGGCGTTGAATAACGCCACCCTCCGGGGGAAAGGGACCGCAGGTGATCGTCGAAGACACGCTCATTACCGTGTCGGCCCGCAGGGCGGAGCGCAGGGTGCAGGACCTGCGCATCGCCGACCTTGTCTACAATCCCCTGACCCGAACCTGTGACGAAATCGCGGATATCCTCTCGCGCGAGATCCAGCCCGGATCGACCGAAGCGCGGACCATCTGGCCGAAAGTCATCCCGGCGGGCAGTATCGCACCCATGCGCCCCCGCCGGGATCTGGCTGTCTCGCCGGGGCAGATCCTGATGACCCTGCGTCCGTCAGCAACAGATTCCCCCGTGGCGGGCGTGGTCGAGGTCAGGGCCGACAGCCTGAACGCCGTTGAGATGAAGGAAACCCGGCCGATCCGGTATTTTGCCATATTTTTCGACCGTCCCCGCTATCTTGATGCAGGCGGTGTCCTGGCCCGGGCCTTCACGCTTGAGGATGTCACCAGTGACCGATTTCGATAGCGCGACGCACCCTGCGGATCCGGCTGCCACGGGCACGGCAGAACCGCGGCGGATCGCGGCGGACCCCGCCAGCGCGGACATGAGCCGGGCAACACGGCGCCAGACCAGACCGGAATTTCCGGAACTCCACCCACCACGCCCCCAGAAGCAGACATCCCACAAGGCGGCTGTAGCGTCGATACCCGGCCGGATGCCGCTCTGGACCGCAGGTGTCTGGACAGCCTCGCCCCTGATGCGCAGCCTCATGGCGGGGATCGTCGCCGGCGTGGTCGCTGCGGCTGCCACAGTCTGGCTATTTGACAACATATTGCTGGCCATTCTGGCCTATGCGGTTTTCGGCGCTGTCGGAATTCTCGTGATGGCCCTAAAATAGCATCAACTGCCCTGCGGTTCAGCCGATCAATCACAGGGCACAACAGGAAAGGCAGGCAGCATCGGCACAGGTAACAAGTCACAACTATAAAAAATGAGCAGTAAAACATGCAGTTTGACCGACAGGACTACCGCCATGACTTTGGCGGTCTAGCGGTGCCGCTTGTGGCGCCAGAAACACCTACCCGGGCCGCGCCGCGCCATTGCTTCGCGCCCGATGCACGCATTGCCACCCTGATGGGCGAGCGTGAGATCGACAGCCTTGTCCCCGGCCAGATGGTTCTGACCAATTCAGGCCCGCGCTGTCCCAAAGTGACGCGGCTGACACAGACCGACGACAGCCTCGTGTGCCGCGTCCCTGCCGGCGCCTTCGGGCCGAATGTCCCGCTTCATGACCTGTGGCTGTCGCCCGACCAGCCCATCGCACTGCGGCTGGATCAGACTGTTCCGGGCCGCGTGCCGGTCACCCATCGCCTGACCAACCTTCTGACAATGTTCGGCAGCGAAACAGGGGCGACACCCAGGGTCATGCCGATGCCAGGGGCGATGATCCGGCTGGACTTCGATCAGCCTGCCGTCGTCTACATCTCGGGCCTGCCCGTCCAGATCGACGACACGGATCTCTAGCGCGGCACCGCGCGGGGCCAGCAAGTCCGCGCCGATCAGGGAACCGGGATGCCGCAGGCGCAACCCCTGCGGCACCCCATTTGCCATGCTACGGCGTCCCGACCCCGCGCCGCCGCGGGCCAAGGCGGATGCAACAAAACACCAACGCGCGGCTTGCGCGGCAGGCGCTTTTCAAAAATAGTCATCGCTCAAGGGGGACACCGCACCATGAGCCAGACATTCCGACATCCCGACATCCTCGAAATCGCAAGGACCGAGGGCAAGGTCACGGTCGAGGGTCTGGCAGAACGCTTCGGCGTGACGGTCCAGACGATCCGGCGGGACCTGACCGAACTGGCCGAGGCGGGCAAGCTGGAACGGGTGCATGGCGGGGCCATCCTGCCCTCGGGCGTCACCAATATCGGCTATGACGAACGCCGCCGCCTGAACGCCGCCGCCAAGGCCGCCATCGCCCGGGCCTGCGCGCAGGACATTCCCGAAGGCGCTTCGGTATTCCTCAACATCGGCACCACGACCGAGGCTGTGGCGCGCGAACTGCTGCACCACCGCAACCTGATGGTGGTGACCAATAACATGAACGTCGCCAATATCCTTGTCGCCAACCCGGAGGCCGAGATCATTCTGGCAGGCGGCGTCCTGCGGCGCACCGATGGCGGTCTGGTCGGCCCCCTCACCGCCAGCGTGATCGAACAGTTCAAGGTCGATCTGGCCGTGATCGGCTGTTCCGCGATGGATATCGAAGGCGATCTGCTGGATTTCGACGTGCAGGAAGTCAGCGTCAGCCAGTCGATCATCCGGCAGGCGCGCCGCACCTGTCTGGTGGCGGACCACTCGAAACTGCAACGCGCAGCCCCGGCCCGCATCGGTTCTTTGCGCCAGATCGACCGCGTCTATACCGACCACCCCTTCCCGCCCGACCTGACCCGCGCCTGTGCCGATTGGGGCACCGAAATCACGGTTTGCGTCAGCAGTCAGACCTGATACGCCTAAAAAACAGGCAAGACGCACAGGGTTTACGCGCGGAAATGAGCCCGTTTCGCGATTTTCATTTGGTGAACAGGAGGTTGACGGGCCATCTTTGCAAAGACCGCTCCCTCCTCTAACGTGGACCCATGGACAAACAAAGCCGTTTCTTTGACGAGATGTTCGACAGCGCCGGTCAGGCCCGACAGCCGTATTCGCGCTACAATGAATGGTTCCAGACCGAGGATATCAAACACCTCCGGCGGAAATCCGAAGAGGCAGAGGCGTTTTTTCGCCGTATAGGGATCACCTTCAACGTCTATGGCCAGCAAGAGGCCGACGAGCGGCTGATCCCCTTCGACGTGGTCCCGCGCATCATCTCGGCCCGTGAATGGGCGCGGCTGGAAGACGGGATCGCACAGCGTGTCCGCGCCATCAACGCCTTCCTGCACGACATCTATCACCGTCAGGAAATCTTGCGCGCGGGCCGCGTCCCCGTCGAACTGATCGCGCGGAACGAGGCGTTCCTGCCCCAGATGATCGGGGTGAACCCGCCCGGCGGGGTCTATACCCATATCGTCGGCACCGACCTTGTCCGCACCGGCGAGAATGAATTCTATGTGTTGGAAGACAACGCCCGCACCCCCTCCGGCGTCAGCTACATGCTGGAAAACCGCGAAACCATGCTCCAGATGTTCCCGGAACTCTTCACCCGCCTGAAGGTCCGGCCCGTCTCCAGCTATCCGCAAAACCTGCGCCGGTCCCTGTCCGACTGCGCGCCCCCCGCCTTCAACGGTGACAAACCCGAAGTGGCGGTGCTGACACCCGGCATCCACAACTCGGCCTATTTCGAACACGCCTTCCTCGCCGATCAGATGGGCGCGGAACTGGTGGAAAGCCACGATCTGCGCATCGAAGGCGGCCGCGTCTGCATGCGCACCACACGCGGCTACAAACCCATCGACGTGCTCTACCGCCGCATCGACGACGACTACCTTGATCCGCTGAACTTCAACCCCAACTCGCTTCTGGGCGTGCCCGGCATCATGGATGTCTACCGCGCGGGCGGCATCACACTGGCCAACGCCCCCGGCACCGGCATCGCCGACGACAAGGCGCTCTACAGCTATATGCCTGATATCGTAGAGTTTTACACGGGCGAGAAATCCATTCTCCAAAACGTGCCCACATGGCGCTGCGCCGATGCCGACAGCCTGAAATACGTCATCGACAACCTCTCCGAACTGGTGGTCAAGGAAGTGCACGGCTCGGGTGGCTACGGCATGCTGGTCGGCCCCGCCGCCAGCAAGCGCGAACTGGCCCGGTTCGAGAAGAAACTGCGCGCCCGCCCCGCCAATTACATCGCGCAGCCGACACTGGCCCTGTCCACCGTGCCGATCATGACCAAGCGCGGCCTTGCCCCGCGCCATGTGGACCTGCGCCCATTCGTGCTCGTCTCGCCCAACAAGGTGCAGATCACACCGGGCGGCCTCACGCGCGTCGCGCTCAAGGAAGGCTCGCTCGTGGTGAACTCGTCGCAGGGCGGCGGCACCAAGGATACATGGGTTCTGGGGGACTGACGCGATGCTGGGAAAAACCGCAGGCGGACTGTTCTGGATGTTCCGCTATCTTGAACGCGCCGAAAACATCGCCCGTCTGGTCGAGGCGGGGTGGCGCATCGCCCTGACCCGGTCAGGCGATACGGAAAACGAATGGGAATCGGTCGTCACCACCGCAGGCATGCGCGCGGTCTATTGCACCAAATACGATGACTTCGAGGCATCGCATGTCATCAACTACCTGCTGCGCGACCCGGAGAACGCCTCCAGCGTGATGTCCGCGATGAACGCCGCCCGCTCGAATGCCCGCCTTGTCCGCACCGCCCTGTCCTCCGAGGTCTGGGAAGCGGTCAACGAATGCTGGATGGCGGTCAAGGCCGCTCTCGCGCGCCCCGTGACCGAACGCAACCTGCCCGAGGTGCTGTCGATCATCCGCACCCGCAGCGCCGTGGTGCGCGGCGCATTGCACGGCACCATGCTGCGCAACGAGATCTACAATTTCTGCCGCATGGGCACCTTCCTCGAACGCTCCGACAACACCGCGCGCATCCTCGATGTCAAATATTACGTCCTGCTGCCCTCCGCCTCCTTCGTCGGTTCCAGCATGGACAACGCCCAATGGGAAAACATCCTGCGCTCGGTCTCGGCGGAACGCTCCTTCAGCTGGCTGCATGGTGGCGAGACAACCCCCCAAGGCATCGCGCAATTCCTGATCCTCGACCGCCGCGTGCCCCGGTCCATGGCCTTCTGCTGCTCCAAAACGCGCGAGCAGCTCTCCCATCTGGAAGGCGAATACGGCGCGCGCCAACCCTCGCAGGATCTGGCAGACCGGATGTGTCGCCGTTTCGACCAGCCCATTACCGCGATTTTCGAAGAGGGGCTGCACGAATTCCTCGACGCCTCGATCCGCGATACCGCCGCGCTCGCCAGCCAGATCGAGCAGGATTTCCGCTTTTACGGTTAGGATGATGCCATGCGATTGAAGATCAGCCACGTCACCACCTACACCTATGACAGCCCCGATCACTATGCGCTGTTGCAACTGCGCATGACGCCGCGCAGCGGGCATGGGCAAAAGGTGCTGGACTGGACCACCAGCGTCACCGGCGGCACCAAGGAGCTGTCCTTTCTGGACCAATATGCCAATCAGGTCGACCTGCTTCTGGTCAACCGCGACGCCACCACCGTGGAAATCCGCAGCGAAGGCACGGTCGAGGTCGAAGACCGCGCCGGCGTCATCGGCCCCAATAACGGGCTGGCCCCGGTCTGGCTGTTCACCTCCTCCACTCCCGCCACCGCCCCCGGCCCGCACTTGCGCAAACTGGCGACACAGGCCCGCAGGCTGGAGGCCGAGAACGATCTGGACCGGATGCACCGCCTCTCCGCGCTGATCCTGCAAACAGTGCCATGGGTCACCGGACGCACGGATTCCTCCACCACCGCCGAAGCCGCACTCGAAGCCTGTGAGGGCGTCTGTCAGGACCACGCCCATATCATGATCGCCGTGGCGCGGCTTCTGGGCTATCCGGCCCGCTACGTCTCGGGCTACCTGATGATGGAGGGGCAGGTTCAGCAGGACGCCAGCCACGCATGGTGCGAGATCTGCCTCGATCCCCTGGGCTGGGTCGGCTTCGACGTGTCCAACGGCCTCTCGCCGGATGATCGCTATGTGCGCGTGGCGCTGGGGCTGGACTATGCCGATGCCGCCCCCGTGCATGGTCACCGCATGGGCAGCGGCATGGAATCGATGAATGTCCACTTGCAAGTGGCGCAGCAGCCTGATCAAACACAAGGCCAATCGGGCCAGGCCCAGCAGCAAACCTCCTCCTGAAGCGCGCGCGCTATTTTCGGATACGTTCCATGACCTACTGTGTCGGTTTCACCCTTGATCGGGGTATCGTCTTCATCTCGGACACCCGCACCAATTCGGGCGTCGACAATATCTCGATCTTCCGCAAGATGACGATCTGGGAAGACCCCGGCGACCGCTGCATCACTCTTCTGGCGGCGGGCAATCTGGCCACGACGCAGGCCGTCGTCAGCCTGCTGGAAGAACGCTCCAAAAGCCCGCAGGACCGCGCGCCCAGCATCATGGCCGCCGACAGCATGTTTCAGGTCGCCACCCTGATCGGCAGCACCCTGCGCGAGGTGATCTCGACCCATGCCATGACCGGCCAGCGCGCCGATGCGACGTTCAACGCCACGCTGCTGCTCGGCGGTCAGGTCAAGGGCGGACAGCAGCGCCTGTTCCTGATCTACCCTGAGGGGAACTTTATCGAGGCCAGCAGTGACACGCCGTTCTTCCAGATCGGCGAGACGAAATACGGCCGCCCCATCCTGTTGCGCGCCTATGATCCTGACATGACCTTTGAAGAGGCGGTGAAACTCCTGCTCGTTTCCTTTGACAGCACGATCAAGGCGAACCTCTCGGTCAGCCCGCCGCTGGATATCCATATCTACGAAAAAGGCAGCCTCCGCCAAGGCCGCACCCTGCGCGTCGAAGCCGACGATCCCTATTTTCAAGAGATTTCAAGCGGCTGGGGCGTCGCCCTGCGCGAGGCGTTTTCCAAACTCCCCGCCTTCCACTTCGCGCCTGAGTGACAGGCCAAACCCAGCCCCGCCAAGGCCCCAAGCCATGACGCGGCACCCGCTTCATCTTGCCCCAAATACTCGTCAACAGGGGCATCAGGCGCAAACAGCGCTTATATTATCCTGTCCATAACGCCACAAAAAATCCGAAAAATACCGCTAGAGTTGTGATTACTCCATCACGGCCCGACAGACCCCGGATGCCGGATCACCGCCGTCGCCTCGATCTCGACCAAGGCCTCATCCTCGACCAGACCGGCCACCACGACCATCGTCATGGCCGGGAAATTGCGCCCCAGCACCCGGCGATAGGCTTGGCCCACCTCGGCTTGCCGCGCCAGATACTCCTTCTTGTCGACCACATACCATGTCAGCCGCACCAGATCCGCCGCACTGCCTCCGGCGGCCTCCACCACCGCCATGATGTTGCGCAGGGCCTGTTCCATCTGGCCGATGAAATCATGCGTGCGAAAGACCTGATCCGCATCCCAGCCGATCTGCCCGCCCACATACAATGTGCCATCCGCGGTCAGCACCCCGTTGGCATAGCCCTTCGCCGCGGCCCAGCCTGCGGGCTGAATGATCCGATGTGCCATCACTCTTTTCCTTTTACCTGAAATTCCAATGCCTTGCGCAATGCGCCAGACCACGGGACAGATCGCCCGTCTGGCCCGACATGGACCAATGTCGATGACGCCGTCAGACGCAGTTCCGCGCCGCACCGCGCCGCGAAAGCCAGATCCAGACTGCTCCGCCCCAGCCTTGTGCAGACCAGCGTGATGTCAAGCCAATCGCCCAGACGGCTCGGCGCGTTGAACACCGTGTCGATCCGCGCCGTCGGCACGGCATGCCCCTGATGCAGCGCCTCAAAGGGGCAACCCAGCACCTCGTCGAAAAAGCATTCGACCGTGTCGTTCAGCATCTCGAAATAGCGCGGATAGAAAACGATCCGCGCCGGATCGCAATCCTTGAACATGACCTTGCGGCGATGAACATAGGCCATGCCTCAGACCCCCAGATAGCGGTTGGCCAGATCGGCCGTCAGATCGGCCGGCCGCCCGGTCCAGACCGATTGCCCCCGCTCGATGATGACGGCGCGATCCGCAATCTTGTTCAACTCTCTCAAGGCCTTGTCGACCACAACTATCGCAAGTCCACTGTCGCGTTTCAGCGTGGCGATGGCCGCCCAGATCTCCTGCCGCACCACCGGCGCCAGCCCCTCTGTCGCCTCGTCCAGCAGCAACAGACGCGGATTCGTCATCAGCGCCCGTGCAATCGCCAGCATCTGCTGCTCGCCCCCTGACAGCGACGCCGCCCGCTGATCGCGCCGCTCCTCCAGCCGCGGAAACAGCTGCGCCACGCGGGCCAGATCCCAATGCCCCGGCCGCGCACTGGCGATCAGGTTCTCCTCCACCGTCAGTGGCGCGAAACAACGCCGCCCCTCCGGCACCAGCCCCAGACCCAACCGCGCCGCCCGAAAGGACGGCAACCGCAGCAGGTCATGCCCGTCAAACGTCACCGTCCCGCCCATCGCAGGCACCATCCGGCAAATCGCGTGGATCGTCGTCGTCTTGCCCATCCCGTTGCGCCCCATCAGGGCCACGACCTCGCCCTCGGCCACGCTCAGACTGACGCCGAACAACGCCTGCGAGGACCCGTACTGCACCGCCAGATGATCCACCGATAACAGCGTCATGCCGCGTCCTCCTCACCCAGATAGGCGCGCCGCACCTCCGGGTTCGTCCTGATCTCCGCCGCCGTGCCCGTGGCGATGATCTGGCCATAGACCAGCACCGAAATCCGGTCGGCCAGCGCAAAGACCGCATCCATGTCATGCTCGACCAGAAGGATCGGCGCTTGCGCGCGCAGCCCGTCCAGAAACCCCGTCAGGCGTTTCGACCCGCCCGCGCCCAAGCCCGCCATCGGCTCGTCCATCAGGAACGCCCGCGGCTTCAACGTCAGGGCCACCGCCACCTCCAGCTGCCGCCGCTGCCCATGGGACAGTTCCGCCGTGCGCGTGGCCGCATGATCCTGCAACCCCACCCGCTCCAGCGCCTCGCGCGCACGCTCCACCAGCGCGGAGTCCTTCATCACGGGCCGGAAAAACCGCATCACATCGCCCCGCGCACCCAAGGCCCCCAGCACCGCGTTCTGCAACACCGTGAACTCCATCGCCAAGGCCGAGATCTGGAACGTCCGCCCCAGCCCCAGCCTTGCCCGCGCCACCGTATCCAGCGCCGTCACGTCCTGCCCCAGAAAATGCACCGTCCCGCTGTCGGGTTTCATATTGCCCGCGATCTGCTTGATCAGCGTGGATTTTCCCGCGCCATTCGGCCCGATCAGCGCGTGAATCTCGCCCGGCCTCAGGTCAAGGCTGACATCGCTCGACGCCTTCAACGCGCCAAAGGATTTGCTGATCCCGCGCGTCTGCAACAAGGGCTCAACCATGCGCCACCTCCCGCCCGGCCAATGTGCCGATCAACCCGCCCCGCGCGAACAGCACCACGGCCAGCAGCAACAGACCAAGGAAAATCTGCCAATAGTCGCTGACCCCGCCCAGAAGATGCTCCAGCAGAATATAGAGCGCGGCCCCAACCACAGGACCGTAAAGCCGCCCCACCCCGCCAAGGATCACGAAAATCATGATCTCGCCACTGGTGTGCCAACTGAACATCGTGGGGCTGATGAACCGGTTCAGATCCGCGAACATCGCCCCCGCCAAGCCGGTGATCGCCCCCGAGATCACGAACGCCACCAGCCGCAGCCGGAAAGGCGCGATCCCCACAGTTTCCACCCGGTCCGCATTCTGCCGCGCCGCCGTCAGCGCCAGCCCAAAAGACGACCGCGCCAGCCGTGCCGAAAACCACAGCGCCAGCCCCAGCACCACATAGGACAGGATCAGGAACTGCACCGGCACCAGCGTGTTCAGCCCCGGAAAACTGTTGCGCACATAGATCGACAGCCCATCCTCGCCGCCATAGGCCGGCCAGCCAATGGTGAAATAGTAAAGCATCTGCCCGAAGGCCAAGGTGATCATGATGAAATACACGCCCGAGGTCCGCAGGCTCAGCACCCCGATCAGCAGCGCGGCAAGGGCGGAACTCACCATGGCAACCAGCCAGATCACCGGCATGGATTTCGTGCCCTCGATCAGGATCGGCCATTCCGCAATCGGATCAAAGACCTGCGCATGGCTGGCCAGAATACCCATCGCATAGCCGCCGATCCCGAAGAACGCCGCATGGCCGAAACTGACCAGCCCGCCCAATCCCAGCGCGATGTTCAGCCCCACCCCGGCCAGCGCCAGAATGGCCACCTTGGTGCACAGCGTCAGGATATAGGCCTGCCCCGTGGACCATGCCCAGAACGGCACCAGCACCAGCAGGAATGTCAGGGCCGCGTTGATATATGTCTCACGCGTCATCTCAGGCGCTCCCGTACAGGCCCGACGGGCGGACAATCAGCACGACCGCCATCAGGATATAGATCAGCATCGACCCCAGCGAGGCACCGATCGTGGTCGCCGCCGACGGGTCCATGAACAGCGCGAAGAACCGCGGCAACAGCACACCGCCCATCGTATCGGTCAGTCCCACCAGCAACGCGCCCACCAGCGCGCCCTTGATCGACCCGATCCCGCCAATGACGATCACCACGAAGGCCAGGATCAGCACAGGCTCGCCCATACCCACCTGCACCGACTGGATTGCCCCCACCAGCGCCCCGGCCAGTCCGGCCAGCGCCGCGCCCAGCGCAAAGACCAGCGTGTAAAGCCTTGATATGTCGATACCCAGCGCCGCGATCATCTCGCGATCAGCCTCGCCTGCGCGGATCTGGATGCCGATGCGGGTGCGCGCGATCAGCGCGAAAAGCCCCCCGGCCACCACCAGCCCGGCCACGATGATGGCAAGACGATAAAGCGGATACTGGATGCCTCCCGGCAGCGTGACCGGCCCCGACAGATAGCTTGGCACATCCAGATACAGCGGGAACGACCCGAACACCCAGCGCGTGCCTTCCGACAGGATCAGGATCAGCGCAAAGGTCGCCAGCACCTGATCCAGATGGTCGCGCTTGTAAAGCCGCCGGATCACCGTCAACTCGATCAGCGCCCCCGCCGCCGCAGCAGCAGCAAGGCTGGCCATCAGCGCCAGCACAAACGACCCCGTCAGCCCCGCCACCCAAGCCGCGGCAAAGGCGCCGATCATGTAAAGCGATCCATGCGCCAGATTGATCAGGCCCATCACGCCGAACACCAGCGTCAGGCCCGCCGCCATCAGGAACAGCATGATCCCGAATTGCAGCCCGTTGAGCATCTGTTCAGCGAAAAGCAGAAACGTCATGAGGTCCGTCCGCTTGGGTTGAGAAAAGAAACCCCGCGCGCGCAGGACGCGCGGGATGGATCAGACTGCGGGGTTCCGGCCCTTGCGGACCGGAACCGTCTCACTGATTACATCTTGCACTCGGCCGCATAGGCATCGACATGATCTTCCAAGGCAGTGCCGATGATCTTGTTCGTAAAGACATCGCCCTCCTGAATGACCTCACGGACATAGATGTCCTGAATCGGGTGGTTGTTGTTCCCGAACTTGAAGTCGCCCCGCGTGCTGGCAAAATCGGCTTCTTTCAGCGCAGCGCGGAACGCCTCCTTGTCCGAGATATCGGCCTTGCCCATGGCCGACAGCAGCAGGTTCGCCGTGTCATACCCCTGCGACGCATAGAGCGAGGGCAGACGTCCGTATTCCTCCTGAAAGGCCGCGACAAAGGTCTTGTTCGCCTCGTTGTCCAGATCCTTGCCCCATTGCGAGGTGTTCACCACACCCAGCGCTGCCGCACCCACGGCCTGCAAGATGCCTTGGTCAAAGCTGAACGCCGGTCCCACCACGGGCAGGCCCACGCCGCTGTCGGCATATTGCTTCATGAAGGAAATCCCCATCCCGCCCGGCAGGAAGAAGAACACCGAATCCGCCCCCGAAGCGCGGATCTGCGCGATCTCGGCCGCGTAATCGGTCTGACCCAGCGTGGTATAGACCTCACCCGCCAGCTCGCCCTTGTAGAACCGCTTGAACCCCGTCAGCGCATCGGTCCCCGCCGGATAGTTGGGTGCAAGGATGAACGTCTTGGCATAGCCCGCATTGCTGGCATAAGCCCCCGCCGCTTCATGCAGGTTGTCATTCTGCCACGCCACGTTGAAATAGTTGGGATGGCACCCCGCCCCCGCCAGCGCGGACGGCCCCGCGTTCACCGACAGATAGATCTTGTCCTGCGCCACAGCCGACGGCACCACCGCCATGGCCAGGTTCGACCAGATGATGCCCGTCAGCACATCCACATTCTCGGCCTGGATCATCTTGTCGGCCAGCTGCACCGCCACTTCGGGCTTTTGCTGGTCATCCTCGATCACCACCTCGACAGCATCGCTGCCCGACAGTTTCAGCGCCAGCATGAAGCCGTCGCGCGCATCGATCCCAAGGCCCGCACCGCCGCCCGACAGCGTGGTGATCATGCCCACCTTCACCTTGCCATCGGCCATGGCCGCTCCCGCCGCCAGCATGGCCGTCGTCGCCAGCATCGCCAGTTTCATCAGTGTCATCGTGTCTTTCCTCCGTGTTGACCCGTTCGGGCTTGTGATTTTCGGTCGTTCAGAACGCCTTGAACGTCGGTGTGGTCAGGGTGCGCTCCACCCCGTCGATATCCAGCAGGTGATCATTGATATACAAACCCACATCGTCACCTTCAGGAATATACAGCTTCATCAGAAGGTCAAACGCCCCCGATGTCGAGTAAAGCTCGGAATGGATCTCGCGCAGCACGATCTGCTCCGCCACCTTGTAGGTCATGCCGGGACGGCACCGGATCTGCACGAAAACACAGGTCACGCCTGCCCCTCCTTCAACCGGAACCGCTGAATCTTGCCGCTTTCCGTCTTGGGCAGCGCCGCGCAGAACACGATCCGGCGCGGATACTTGTAGGGCGCGATCTGCGCCTTGACGTGATCCTGCAAGGCTTTCGCCGTCGCATCCGACGCCTCTCCCCCCTCACGCAACACCACATGCGCCTGCACGATGGCCCCGCGCTCTTCGTCCGGCACACCGATCACCGCACATTCCGCCACATGCGGATGCGCCAGCAACGCCGCCTCGACCTCCGGCCCCGCGATATTGTAGCCGGACGAGATGATCATGTCGTCATTGCGCGCCGCGAAATGCAGATAGCCATCCTCGTCCATGACAAAGGCATCCCCCGTCACGTTCCAGCCGCCCTGCACATATCCCGCCTGCCGGTCGTCCGCCAGATAACGGCACCCCGTCGGCCCCCGCACCGCCAGACGCCCCACCTGCCCGCGCGGCACCTCGGCCCCCTCCGCGTCGATCACTTTTGCCTCATAGCCCGTCACCGGCCTGCCGGTGCAGGCCGGGCGATGATCATCGAACCGGTTGGTGATGAAGATATGCAGCAACTCCGTCGCCCCGATCCCGTCCAGCATCGGCTTGCCGGTCTTGGCCATCCACTCCTCATACACGGGCGCAGGCAAGGTCTCTCCCGCCGACACCGCCGCCCGCAGGGATGACAGATCCGCGCCCTGCTCCATCGCCGCCAGCATGGCGCGATAGGCGGTCGGCGCCGTGAAACACACGGTCGCGCGGTATTTCTGGATGATCTCGATCATATGGGGGGGCGAGGCATTCTCCAACAACGTCGCCGCCGCCCCGAAGCGCAACGGAAACACCGCCAGACCGCCCAGCCCAAAGGTAAAGGCCAAGGGCGGCGAGCCGACAAAGACATCCTCCGGCACAACGCCAAGAACCTCCTTCGCATAGCCATCCGCGATGATCATGAGATCGCGATGAAAATGCATCGTCGCCTTGGGCGCGCCCGTGGTCCCGCTTGTGAACCCCAACAGCGCCACATCATCGCGCCCCGTCGGCACCGCGTCGAACTGCACGGGCTTCTCCAGCGCCAGCCGGTCCAGTTCCGCGTCATGGTTCGACGTGCCGTCAAAACCGACCACCCGCTTCAGAAACCCCGAAGACGCCGCACACCCCTCCATCTCCGCCATCAGCCGCGTGTCGCACAACGCATGGCTGATCTCGGCCTTGTCCACGATCTTGCTCAACTCGCCCGCGCGCAGCATCGGCATCGTGTTCACCACCACCGCCCCCGCCTTGGTCGCGGCCAGCCAGCAAGCCACCATCGCCGGGTTATTGGCCGACCGGATCAGCACCCGGTTGCCCGGTTTCACCCCCAGATCATCCACCAGCGCATGCGCCAGACGGTTGGTCCAGTCGGCCAGTTCCTTGTAGGTCCGCCGCCGCCCGTTCCCGATCAGCGCCGTCCGGTCCCCGAACCCACGCGCCACCATCGCATCGGTCAACTCCACCCCGGCATTCAGCCGTTCGGGATAGTCAAAGCCGTCCAGCAGGAAATCGGGCCATTGGTCCGGGGGCGGCAGATTGTCCCGCGTGAAGGTATCGACATGCGCGCTTGGTCCCAGCATCTCAAATCACTCCCCCTGAAAGGCGCCCATCGCCTGCCGCGCGATCACGACTCGCTGCACGTCGGACGCGCCCTCATAGATACGCAGCGCCCTGATCTCGCGGTAAAGCCGCTCCACCACGGCACCCGACCGCACCCCGTCGCCACCATGCAACTGCACCGCCATGTCGATCACATGCTGCGCCTCATCCGTGGCAAAAAGCTTGGCCATCGCCGCCTCGCGCGTCACCCGCGGCGCCCCCGCATCCTTGGCCCAGGCCGCCCGATAGACCAGCAGCGCCGCCGCATCGACCTTCAATGCCATATCCGCCACATGCCCCTGCACCATCTGCAAATCGAACAGCGGCGCGCCCTGCACGCGGCGGTCCTGCACACGGGCCAAAGCCTCGTCCAAGGCGCGCCGCGAAAAGCCCAGCGCCGCCGCCGCCACGGTCGAGCGGAACACATCCAGCACACCCATCGCGATGCGGAACCCCTGCCCGCGCTGCCCGATCAGCGCAGAGCCCGGCACCCGCACCCCGTCAAAGCGCAACCTTGCCAGCGGATGCGGCGCAATGGTCTCCAGGCGCTCCACCACCTCAAATCCCGGCAGCCCCGCCGGCACCACAAAGGCCGACAGCCCCCGCGCACCGGGTGCCTCACCCGTGCGGGCAAAGACGGTATAGACATCCGCGATCCCGCCATTGGAAATCCAGGTCTTTTCCCCGTTCAGCACAAAGCCATCCCCATCGGCCTCGGCCGTCATGGTGGAACTGGCCACATCCGATCCCGACTGCGGCTCGGTCAGCGCAAAGGCCGAAATCGCCCGCCCCTCCCGCGTCCGGGTCAGCCATTCCTCTTTCTGGCGGTCCGTCCCGAACAAGGACAGCGCCCCTGTCCCCAAGCCTTGCATGGCAAAGGCGAAATCCGCCAACCCGTCATGCCGCGCCAAGGTCTCGCGGATCAGGCAGAGGCTGCGCACATCCAGCGCCCCCTCCATCGCGCCAGAATGGCGCAGCCAGCCACCCTGACCCAGCATGGCGACCAGCGCCCGACAGGCCGCATCCGTATCCGAATGATCCACCGCCCCCAGATGGGCCGCACACCAGGCCTCCAGCGCCCCCGCCAATTCGCGATGCCTGTCCTCAAAGAAAGGCCAGTCCAGAAACGACCGATCAGCCATGACGCGCCGCCCCCCGTTTCATCTTGCCAAAAATACTCAAATCCATCGCTCAATCCCCCGCAAACACAGGTTTTTCCTTCGCAACAAAGGCCTCATAGGCCCGCACGAAATCCTGCGTCTGCATGCAGATCGCCTGCGCCTGCGCCTCGGCCTCGATGGCCTGATCGATCGACATCGACCATTCCTGCGCCAGCATGGTCTTGGTCATCATGTTCCCAAAGCCGGGTCCCGCCGCGATCCGCGCCGCCATCTCCTGCGCCGCCGTCTCAAGCTGATCACCGGGCACCAGCCGGTTGAAGAACCCCCAACGCTCCGCCTCCTCGGCGGTCATCACGCGGCCCGTATAAAGCAGCTCCGCCGCCCGCCCCTGCCCGATGATGCGCGGCAGGATCGCGCAAGCGCCCATATCGCAGCCCGCCAACCCCACACGCGTGAACAAAAACGCCGTCTTCGCCTCGGGCGTGCCGATCCGCAGGTCCGACGCCATGGCGATGATCGCCCCCGCCCCCACGCAAACCCCGTCCACCGCCGCAATCACCGGCTTGCCGCAATTCACGATCGCCTTGACCAGATCCCCGGTCATCCGCGTGAACGCCAGCAATTCCTTCATGCTCATCTTCGTCAGCGGCCCGATGATGTCATGCACATCCCCGCCCGAGCTGAAATTGCCCCCGTTTGACGCAAAGACCACCGCCTTGACGTCATCCGCATAGACCAGATCCCGGAACCAGTCGCGCAACTCGGCGTAACTCTCGAAGGTCAGCGGATTCTTCCGCTCAGGCCGGTCCAGCGCAATCGTCGCAATCCCCCCCTCGATCCTGCACAGGAAATGCTGCACATCGCTCCGCATCGCACTCATTCGCTCGCTCCCTTGTCATCCAGTCTCTGCGCCAGCGTCCGCAGCCGCGCCGCATAGCTCCGCGCCTCATCCGCGCTCAACTCGGCCAGCATCGCGTCGATCCAGCCCTCATGCTCAGCCGCCTGCCGCGCAAAGACCTCCGCCCCCTTGGCCGTCAGCCGCACCAGCGTCGCCCGCCGATCCCCTGCCACGGGCACCCGCATCACCAGCCCATCCTCGGCCAGCCGGTCCACGATGCCCGTCACATTCCCGTTCGACACCCGCAGCACGCCCGACAGCGCAGACATCCGCAGCCCCTGCTCGTTCCGGCTCAGCGCCGCCATCACGTCAAAGCGCGGCAGCGTGCTGTCAAACTCGGTCCGCATCCGCTCGCGCAACTCCGCCTCGATCTTGCGCGTCACCGCCAACAGCCGCAGCCACAGCCGCAGCCGCTGCTTCGATCCCTGCTCGGCCGGGCGGATATCAGGCGTCGCACTCATATCTCGCCCCCCGACACCGCCAGCGCATGCCCGTTCACCATCGACGCGCCGGGCGAGGCCAGAAACATCACCGCCGCCACCACCTCATCCGTGGAAATCAACCGCCCCATCGGATTGTCGCTGACCACCTCGGCCAAAGCCGCCTCCCGGCTTAACCCAAACCGCTCAGACACCGCCGTTACAGCCGCCTCGGCCAGATCCGTATCCACGAAACCGGGGCAGACCGCGTTGCAGGTGATCCCCTTGCCCGCCACATCCAGCGCGACCGACCGCACCAGCCCCAAAACCCCATGTTTCGCCGCCGCATAGGCCGGAATCCCCGCGCCCCCCTTCAGGCTCGCGGTCGAGGCCATGGCGATCAGCCGCCCGCCCGGCCCCATCCCCCGCAAGGCCTCGCGGAACAGCAGGAACGTCCCCGTCATGTTCACCGCCAGCGTGGCGTTCCAATCCGCCAAGCTGACCCCCTTCAGCTTGCCCGCCACCCCGCCGCCCGCATTGGCGATCACCACATCATAGGGCGCATCAAACAACGCCTGAACCGCCGCCTCGTCCGTCACATCGGCGGTGCGGCAGTCCATCGCAAAGCCCTCCGCCGTCTCCTCCAAGGCCTCCAACCGCCGCCCGACAACGGTCACCCCGTCGCCTGCCGCCGCAAAGGCCCGCGCCACCGCCCGCCCGATGCCTGACCCGCCGCCTGTGACCAGAACCCGGCGTGTCATACCTTGCCCACCTGTTCCGCGCCGCGTTCGGCCAAGCGCATCGCCTGATCCCGCCCCGCCAGATAAGGCAGCGGCCAGCGCGCCTGCGTGTCGCCCAAGGCCACCCCCGCATGCAGCGTCCAGTAAGGATCGGCCAGATGCGGCCGCGCCAGACAGACCAGATCGGCACGCCCCGCCATCAGGATCGAATTCACATGATCCGGCTCATAGATATTGCCCACCGCCATGGTCGCCAAACCCGCCTCGTTGCGGATGCGGTCGCTGAACGGCGTCTGGAACATGCGCCCATAGACAGGCCGCGCCTCGGTCGAGGTCTGCCCCGCCGACACGTCGATGATGTCCGCACCCGCCGCATGGAACATCCGCGCGATCTCGACCGCCTCTGCTGGCGTCACGCCATCATCGCCCGCCCAGTCATTGGCCGAGATCCTGACCGCCATCGGCTTGCCCGCAGGCCAGACCGCCCGCATCGCCGCGAACACCTCCAAGGGCCAGCGCATCCGGTTCTCCAGACTGCCGCCGTATTCATCCGTCCGCACATTCGACAGGGGCGAGATGAAGGACGACACCAGATACCCATGCGCCGCATGCAATTCGACCATGTCGAACCCGGCCCGCGCCGCCATCTCGGTCGCCGCCACGAATTCCACTGTCACCCTGTCCATATCGGCACGGCTCATCTCACGCGGCACGGCATTATTCTTGGACCACGGAATGGCCGAGGCTGACATGACCTCCCAATTCCCTGCCACCAGTGGCGCGTCCATCTTTTCCCAGCCCAGCTGCGTCGATCCCTTGCGCCCGGAATGGCCGATCTGACAGCAGATCTTGGCCTCCGTTTCCGCATGCACGAAATCCACCAAGCGCCGCCACGCCGCCTCATGCTCCGGCGTATAAAGCCCCGGACAACCGGGCGTGATCCGCCCTTCCGGCGACACGCAGGTCATTTCCGTATAGACCAGCCCCGCGCCACCCTTGGCGCGTTCGGCATAATGCACGAAATGCCAATCGGTCGGGCACCCCTCCACCGCCTTATACTGGGCCATGGGCGACACCACGATCCGGTTCGCCAAAGCCATATCCCGCAACCTGAACGGTGCGAACATCGGCGCGCGCAGCGGCGCATCCTCAGGCACGCCCGCCTGAGTCTGGAACCAGCGTTCCGCCGAGGCCAGCCATTCCGGGTCGCGCAGGCGCAAATTCTCGTGGGAAATCCGCTGGCTGCGGGTCAGAAGCGAGTAATTGAACTGCACCGGATCAAGGTCCAAATACCGCTCCACCTCCTCGAACCACTCCAGCGAATTGCGCGCCGCCGATTGCAGCCGCAACACATCCAGCCGCCGCTCGTCCTGATATTTGACGAAGGCCTGTTCCAGCGTGGGCTCGGTATCCAGATAGGTCGCCAGCGCAATCGCACTGTCCAAGGCCAGCCGTGATCCCGATCCGATCGAAAAATGCGCCGTCGCCGCCGCATCCCCCATCAGCACCACATTCTGATGATGCCAATGCTCGCAATTCACTCTTGGGAAGTTGATCCAGACCGCCGATCCGCGCAGGTGATTGGCATTCGACATCAATTGATGCCCGCCCAGATGCCCCTCGAAAATCTTCCGGCAGGTCTCGACCGTCTCTTCCTTGGACATGTCGGCAAAGCCCCACTTGTCCCATGTGGCCTGCGTGCATTCCACGATGAAGGTCGCGGTCTTGTCGTCGAACTGATAGGCATGCGCCCAGACCCAGCCATGCGGGGTTTTCTCGAAAATGAACGTAAACGCATCGTCAAACTTCTGATGCGTGCCCAGCCAGATGAACTTGCACAGGCGCGTATCCACATCCGGCTTGAAATGTTCCGCCCATTGGCTGCGGACGCGGGAATTCAACCCATCCGCCGCCACCACCAGATCATAGTTTTTCGCGTAATCCTCGACCGGGCCGACCTCGGTTTCGAACTGCAAGTCCACACCCAATTCCCGGGCCCGCTCCTGCATGATGGTCAGCAGCTTCATCCGCCCGATGCCGGCAAAGCCATGCCCGCCCGACACCGTACGATGCCCGTCATGGACCACGGCGATATCGTCCCAATAGGCAAAGTTTTCGCGGATCGTCGCCGCACTCACCGGATCATTGGCCTCAAGATTGCCCAAGGCATCATCCGACAGCACCACGCCCCAACCGAAGGTGTCATTGGCGCGGTTGCGCTCGAACACGGTCACTTGCGTGTCAGGCTGGCGCAGCTTCATCGAGATGGCGAAGTAAAGCCCCGCCGGGCCGCCCCCAAGACATGCGATCTTCATTCCGCGTCATCCTTCCCTCAGCTCATGGGGAAAGCCTATCCGCCCTCGATTATATTTCAAGCATAAATGTTTTAAGTATGAAATAAATTCTCAACCGTCGCCCTTGCGGCCTGCTGTGACGGGCAAACGTTAAAAAGTGGTAAACGCAGACGCGTAACCCTTTGATATTGCTTGAACCGGAAAATGTCCCACGGTGGGACAGCCCCGCCCCTGATTGCCAGCAGCCCCCAGACATCCTAGACTGGCGGCTCCAGCAGAAGGGCGCGCCCATGTCCCATATCTTCCCCCGCCATTCCCGCCAAAGCCCGCCCACCGTCGCAGGCGGCGAAGGCTGCTACCTGATCGATTCGACCGGCAAGCGATATCTCGACGGATCAGGCGGCGCCGCAGTCTCCTGCCTCGGCCACGGCGACAAGACCGTGATCGACGCGATCAAGGCGCAACTGGACAAGGTCGCCTTCGCCCATACCGGCTTCTTCACCTCCGACCCCGCCGAGCAACTGGCCGACCTGCTGGTCGAACACGCCCCCCAAGGCATCGACCGCGTCTATCTGGTCTCCGGCGGCTCCGAAGCGACCGAGGCCGCGATCAAACTCGCCCGGCAATACTGGGTCGAGAAAGGCCAGCCCCAGCGCGGCCGCCTGATTGCCCGGCAGCAAAGCTATCACGGCAACACCATCGGTGCCCTGTCCGCAGGCGGCAACGCATGGCGCCGCGCGCAGTTCGGCCCCCTGTTGCTGGACGTCAGCCATATCCCGCCCTGCTACGACTACCGTCTGCGTCACGACGGAGAAAGCCGCGAGGATTACGCCCTGCGCGCCGCCAACGCGCTGGAGGACGAGTTGCTCCGCGTCGGTCCCGACACCGTCATGGCCTTCATGGCCGAACCCGTGGTGGGCGCCACCGCAGGCGCGCTGCCCCCCGCCCCCGGTTATTTCAAACGCATCCGTCAGATCTGCGACAAATACGGCATCCTGCTGATCCTGGACGAGGTGATGTGCGGCATGGGTCGCACCGGCCATCTTTTCGCCTGCGAGGAGGACGGCATCGCCCCCGATATCATCTGCATCGCCAAAGGTCTGGGCGCAGGCTACCAGCCCATCGGTGCCATGCTGTGCAGCGCCGAGATCTATGACACCATCGCGGCAGGCAGCGGCTTCTTCCAGCACGGGCACACCTATATCGGCCATCCCGCCGCAGCGGCGGCGGGGCTGGCGGTCGTGTCCTCCATCCTTGACCGTGGCCTGATCCCGCGCGTCAGGGCACAGGGCGACAAGCTGGCCGCACGGCTGGAAGCGCGCTTCGGGCAGCACCCGCATGTGGGTGACATCCGCGGCCGCGGCCTGTTCCGCGGCATCGAACTGGTGGCGGATCGTGAGACGAAAGCCCCCTTCGATCCGGCGCGCGGCATCGCAGGCAAACTCAAGAAAGCGGCCTTCGATGCGGGTCTCATCTGCTATCCAATGCAGGGCACGATTGACGGACGACAGGGCGACCATGTGCTGCTCGCCCCGCCCTTCATTATCGAGGATGCACAACTGGACGAATTGACCGAGAAACTGTCTATTGCGCTGGATTGTGTCTTGGCGGCCTAATCCAGTATTTTTATTAATATAAATCATTATCTTACACGAATTCGCACGGGCATTTACCCATGCGCCACGCTGTTCCTGCGTTGCACTTTGGAAAAATGCCGCTAGGGTTGTTATCAAAAGATAATCTTGGGTTGCTAATTAAAACCCAGAGGCAGGCATCCAAAGGCAAGACGTCTCTCGACACACGAGCTTTGAAAAAAGGGAGACCACCAATGAAAATGCTCAAAGCCGCATCCCTGACTGCGGTCGTCGCGCTCAGCGCGCAGATGGCCACCGCACAGGAACAATTCATCACCATCGGCACAGGTGGCCAGACCGGCGTCTACTACGTCGTCGGCCAGTCGATCTGCCGTCTGGTCAACCGTGGCACCGCTGATCACAACCTGCGCTGCACGGCGCCTTCGACCGGCGGTTCCATCGCGAACATCAATGCAATCAAGGCCGGCGACATGGACATGGGCGTCGCCCAGTCGGACTGGCAGTTCCATGCCTATAACGGCACCTCCGAATACGAAGGTGACAAGTTCGACAAACTCCGCGCGGTCTTTTCCGTGCATGGCGAACCCTTTACCGTGCTGGCACGCGCCGATGCGGGGATCACCGATTTCGCCGATCTCAAGGGCAAGCGCGTCAACGTCGGCAACCCCGGCTCTGGCCAGCGCGCCACGATGGACGTGGTGCTGAACGCATTGGGTTGGTCCATCGACGATTTCGCCATGGCGTCCGAGCTTCAGCCGTCGGAACAGGCGGCGGCCCTGGGTGACAACAAGGTCGATGCCATCGTCTATACCGTGGGCCACCCCAACGGCTCGATCCAGGAGGCGACCTCGACCGTCGACTCGCGGCTGGTCAATCTGACCGGACCGGAAATCGAGGCGCTGATCGCGGACAATCCCTACTATGCCAAGGCCACGATCCCCGGCGGGATGTATGCAGGCAACGACAACGAGACCACGACCTTCGGCGTCAAGGCCACTTTCGTGACCTCGGCCGATGTGGATGACGAGGTGGTCTACACCGTCGTGAAGGCGGTGTTCGACAACTTCGACCGCTTCAAGGGTCTGCACCCCGCCTTCGCCAATCTGACCGAGGAAGAGATGATTGCGAACGGCAACAGCGCCCCGCTGCATCCGGGTGCCGAGAAGTACTATCGCGAGCGCGGCTGGATCCAGTAAGCGCCATGGCGTCCTGACTCCGGGCAGGCCCGCATCGCTGCGCGGGCCTGCCTGCAACCTGCCCATATGAGGCAGGCGTAAAGGCAACTTCCGACAGGGACATGACCGATGAGCGACGATCCGAACCGCGCCTCCGCCTCAACCGCAGCACAGAACGCCACTGAAGGGCTGAGCCAGGAAGAGCTTGATGCCCTTGTGGCCGCTGCCGATACCGGCGGACGCACGCCGTCCGGCCCGGTGGGTCTGTTCATCCTGCTGGTGGCGCTTGTATGGTCGCTGTTCCAACTCTGGATCGCCTCGCCCTTGCCTTTCATGGTGGGCTTTGGCGTCTTCAATGACACCGAGGCACGCTCGTTCCATCTGGCCTTCGCACTGTTTCTGGCCTTTGCCGCCTATCCCGCTGCGCGCGGCACCTTCCAGACCGGCCTGGCCATCGCGGTGCCTGTGATCCTCTCGGCTCTTTTCATCTATGGCAGCCGCGAAGGTGATCCGATCTGGTGGATTCCGCTGGCCGGTGCCGCAATGGTGGGAATGGTCCTGCTGGGGTCGCCGCGCAACCGTGTACCTGTCTGGGAATGGGCGCTGGCGATCCTTGGGGCCGCAGCCGCGCTCTATATCTACTTCTATTATGACGAAATCGGCCGCCGCGTCGGGGCTCCAATCGTTCAGGATTTCGTCGTGGCCGTCATCGGCATCCTGATCCTGCTCGAGGCCACCCGCCGCGCCTTGGGACCCGCGCTGATGATCGTGGCCAGCGTCTTTCTGATCTACACCTTCCTTGGTCCGATGATGCCCTCGATCATCGCCCACAAGGGCAATTCGCTGTCCGAGGTGGTCAATCACCAATGGATCACCACGCAGGGCGTGTTCGGCATCGCACTTGGCGTCTCGACCTCGTTCGTGTTTCTCTTCGTCCTTTTCGGCTCGCTGTTGGACAAGGCTGGCGCGGGAAATTACTTCATTCAGGTCGCGTTCAGCCTGATGGGTCACATGCGGGGCGGACCGGCCAAGGCGGCCGTGGTCTCGTCAGCCATGACCGGCCTCATTTCGGGGTCTTCCATCGCGAACGTGGTCACGACCGGCACCTTCACCATCCCGCTGATGAAGCGCGTGGGCTTTTCCTCGGAAAAAGCGGGCGCGGTCGAGGTGGCATCATCGGTCAACGGCCAGATCATGCCCCCCGTCATGGGGGCTGCCGCCTTCCTGATGGTCGAATATGTGGGCATCCCCTATTTCGACGTCGTCAAGCATGCCTTCCTGCCTGCGGTCATCAGCTATATCGCGCTGGTCTATATCGTGCATCTGGAGGCGATGAAGGCGGGCATGGAAGGTCTGCCGCGCGCCTATACGCCCAAGCCCATCGTGCAGCGGCTGATCGGCATCGCCTTCACCATCGCGGTGATCTGCGCGCTCAGCTTTGCGGTCTATTACGGCATGGGCTGGATCAGACCCACCTTCGGTGATGCAGCAGGCTGGATCGTCTTTGCCCTGCTGATCGTGGTCTATGTGGCGCTGCTGCGCGTCGCCGCGAACGAAGCCCCGCTCAAGATGGAGGACCCCAACGCGCCGGTGACATCGCTGCCCCTGCCCGGTCCCACAATCCGCTCGGGTCTGCATTTCCTGCTGCCCGTGGTGGTGCTGGTCTGGTCGCTGATGGTGGACCGCCTCAGCCCCGGCCTGTCGGCCTTCTGGGCGGCGGCCTTCATGATCTTCATCCTGCTGACACAGCGCCCGATCATGGCGATCCTGCGCCGTGAAGGCGAATTGGCCATGGCGTTCCGCGCCGGGTTCATCGACCTGATCGAAGGACTGGTCGCGGGTGCGCGCAACATGATCGGCATCGGCATCGCGACGGCAACGGCGGGCATCATCGTGGGCGCGGTCAGCCAGACGGGTGTCGGCTCTTCCCTTGCCGATGTAGTCGAGGTGCTGTCGGGCGGTCACATCATGGCGATCCTGCTGCTGACGGCGGTGCTGTCGCTGATCCTTGGCATGGGTCTGCCGACAACGGCCAACTATATCGTGGTCTCGGCCCTGCTTGCGCCAGTGATCGTGACCCTGGGCCAGCAGAACGGGCTGATCGTGCCGCTGATTGCGGTGCATCTGTTCGTCTTCTATTTCGGGATCATGGCCGACGTGACCCCGCCGGTGGGTCTGGCCAGCTTTGCCGCTGCCGCCGTATCGGGCGGAGATCCGATCAAGACCGGTGTGGTGGCCTTCTTCTACTCGCTGCGGACGGCGGCGCTGCCCTTCCTGTTCATCTTCAACACCGATCTGTTGCTGATCAACGTGACATGGGCGCAAGGGATCCTAGTCTTTGTGGTGGCCACGGTCGCCATGCTGCTGTTCGCCGCCGCAACGCAGGGCTGGTTCCTGACCCGCAATCGCATCCACGAAACGGTGCTTCTGCTTCTGGTCGCCTTCACCTTCTTCCGGCCGGGCTTCTGGATGGACATGATCTCGCCACCCTATGAAATCCTACCCCCGGCACAGATCGACACCGCCGTGATGTCCACCCCACCTGGCGAGCTGCTGCGGCTGCGTGTGGACGGCATGAACGACGTGGGCGACCCAATCAGTTTCGTAGCCCTACTTCCCGTGGGCGAGGGTGACACCCCCGAGGACCGTCTCTTCGCGTCGGGTCTGGAACTGATCACGCAGGGCGACACGGTGATCGTTGACAATGCCACATTCGGCAGCCCCGCGCAGCAAGCGGGCTTCGACTGGGATCAGACGATCACGCAGGTTCTGGCCCCACTGCCGCAGCCGTCGAAATACTGGATGTTCCTGCCGGCCTTCCTTGTTCTGGGCGGGATCGTTCTGATGCAGCGCCGGCGTATCGCCCACGCCCCAGCCACCGCCTGAGGGAGACCGCAGATGTTCCGCAACATTCTCATGCCCATCGACATCGAACACCCCGAATCCTGGGAAAAGGCCCTGCCGATGGCGGTGGAGCTGACCGGGACCGAGGGCACGCTGCATATCCTTGGCATCGTCCATGATATCGGTTCCGCATGGGTGGCGCAGTCCTTGCCGCGCGATTTCGAGGAGAAATCCCTCCAGAACATGAAATCGCGCCTCAATGCCTTTGCTTCTGAACACCTACCGGGCAACATGCGGGTCAAGACGCATGTCGGGCATGGGCATGTCGCCGAGCACATCCTGAAGGCCGCCAAGACGATCGGGGCGGAACTGATCGTCATCGCCGCGCATCACCCCGACGATCTGCGCACGCTGCTGATCGGATCGAACAGTGGCAAGGTGGTACGCAACGCGACGATTCCCGTCCTGACCGTGCGCTAAGGCGAATGGCCGATCAGCGCCACAAGTTGACGCAGCGTCACCTTCGGAAAAACCGGACGAAATTCGAACAACAAGCTATTGTTCCGGCAGGAAGCGGCCCCAAATAGGGCCGTGCGCGCATCTGGTGCCAGTTTTTGAAGTGAAACGATCCGGTTTGGGGGGCTCCTTGGACCGGTCAGGTCGAAACCGTGTTGCACACAGGGTTTCAACCTCTTTAAAACGGCGCAACCCGTTTGCCGTCCACGGTATGACAGTCTGACCAAGGAGCCCCATTTCGTGTCTCTGATTCTCATCGCTGCCCTTCCGTTTCTGGGTGCGCTTCTGCCGGGACTGATGATCCGCGCGGGACGCAACGCCTGCGCCTGGACCACGGCCCTTGTCACACTGACTGCGTTGATCGGCCTGCTGGTCCACGCCCCCGCCGTCATGCGCGGCGAGGTGATCCAGTTTCGCCTGGACTGGATCCCCATGCTGGGCCTGAACGCGAATTTCTTCCTCGACGGTCTGGGCCTGCTGTTTGCCGGCCTGATCCTTGGGATCGGCCTCTTGATCATCATCTACGCGCGCTTCTACCTGTCGCGGAACGATCCGATGGGGCAGTTCTACACCTATCTGCTGCTGTTCCAGGGCGCGATGGTGGGCATCGTGCTGTCGGACAACGTCCTGCTGTTGCTGATCTTCTGGGAGCTGACCTCGCTCTCGTCCTTCCTGCTGATCGGCTATTGGAAACACCTGCCCGAAGGCCGTCAGGGCGCGCGCATGGCGCTGGCTGTCACCGGCATGGGCGGACTGGCCCTGATCGGGGGCATGCTGATCCTTGGCAATATCGTGGGCAGTTATGACCTGACCGTGATCCTTGAAAACAAGGACATCATTCAGGCAAGCCCCCTCTATCTGCCCGCGCTCATCCTGATCCTGCTGGGTTGCTTCACCAAATCGGCGCAGTTCCCCTTCCATTTCTGGTTGCCCCACGCCATGGCAGCGCCCACGCCGGTGTCGGCCTATCTGCACTCGGCCACGATGGTGAAAGCGGGTCTGTTCCTGATGGCCCGCCTCTGGCCGGTGCTGGCGGGCACGCCGGAATGGTTCTACATCGTCGCCACAACGGGCCTGATCACGATGGTGCTGGGCGCGGTGATTGCGCTGTTCAAGGATGACCTCAAGGCCCTTCTGGCCTTTTCCACCGTGTCACATCTGGGCCTGATCACGATGCTTCTGGGCTTCGGCACGCCCTTCGCCGCCGTGGTCGCGGTGTTCCACATCATCAACCACGCCACCTTCAAGGCAGCTTTGTTCATGAGCGCGGGCATCGTCGATCACGAGGCCCATACACGCGACATCAAGCGTCTGGGCGGGCTGCGCCACCTGATGCCGGTGACATTCACCATCGCCACCGTGGCAGGTCTGTCCATGGCGGGCATCCCGCTTTTCAACGGGTTCCTATCCAAGGAAATGATGCTCGACGCCGCCTCCAACACCGTCTGGCAGGGCAATCCCTGGATCATCCCGGCATTGGCCACCTTGGGCGCGCTTTTCTCGGTCGCCTATTCCTTCCGGCTGATCGTTCACACCTTCCTTGGCCCCAAGCGCGACGATTATCCCGCCAAGCCGCATGATCCGGGCTTCGGCATGTGGGCTTCGCCCGCGCTGCTGGCCACGCTGGTGATCCTGATCGGGATCATGCCCGCGCTGATGGTCGGCCCGCTTGTCGCCACAGCTTCCAGCGCGGTGATCGGCGGCGAACTGCCCTATTACTCGCTCAAGATCTGGCACGGGGTGAACACCGCACTGTTCCTGTCCATCGCAGCGGTCGTGGGCGGCCTGATCCTTCTGGCCCTGCACCGCCCGCTGGATGCCGCATGGATCCGCGCGCCCCGTCCCGAGGCCAAGGCGATTTTCGACGCGCTGCTGGGTGCCATCACCCGCGCGGCCAATGCCCTGACCGACGGTCTGCACAACGGAGCCATGACCCGCTATGCGGCGGTCTTCACCCTTGCAGTGATCGTAGCAGGCACGACCGCATGGTTCGGCGGCACGGCCCCCGCCCCCGCGCGCGAGGTGATGGCCATCGGGCCGGTCCCGCTGATCGGGTGGTTCCTGCTGGTCGTGGCCTCGGGCTGCATGGTGGCGTTCCACCGCAACCGCCTGCTGGCGCTGGTCCTGATGGGGATCGTGGGTCTGATCGTCTCGGTTGCCTTCGCCTATCTGTCCGCCCCGGACCTTGCACTGACACAGTTCTCGGTTGAGGTGGTCAGCATCATCCTGCTGCTTCTGGCCCTGAACTTCCTGCCCAAGACCACGCCCAACGAAAGCGGAAGTGGCCGTCGCCTGCGGGATGGCATCATCGCGGTGTTGGGCGGGCTGGCCGTCGGTGGGCTTGCACTTGCGGTGCTTCTGTCCGACTTCTCGCAAGAGAGCATCTCGGCCTTCCACCTTGCCAATTCGAAACCGGGTGGCGGCGGCACCAATGTGGTGAACGTGATCCTTGTGGACTTCCGCGGCTTCGATACCTTTGGCGAGATCATCGTGCTGGGCATCGCGGCCCTCGTGATTTTCGCCATGACCGAATCCGTCCTGAACGGGCCCGTCGGTGCCAGACTCAAGCAACGCCCGATCAACCCGAACGAGGCCGGAGACCGCCATCCGCTGATGATGGTCGTCGCCACGCGCGTGATGATGCCCATCGCCGTGATGGTCGGTGTCTTCATCTTCCTGCGCGGCCATAACGAACCGGGCGGCGGCTTCATCGCGGGCCTGATCGTGGCCATCGCTCTGGTCATGCAATACATGGCCAGTGGCTTTGAATGGGCGGCCGCGCGTCAGCGCTATCCCTATCACATGATCATCGCGCTGGGGATCTTTGCCGCCGCCTTCACCGGGATCGGCTCGTGGTTCGCGGACCGGCCCTTCCTGACCAGCAACTACGGCTATTTCCAGATCCCGCCGATGGGCGAGTTCGAGCTGGCCACGGCCATGGCCTTCGACGTGGGCGTTTTCCTCTGCGTCGTGGGTGCCGTGATGCTGGCACTGGAAAGCCTGTCCCGCTTTGCCCACCGGGCCGGCGATCGGCCCAGCCCCTATCCCATGGATATCGACCCCTCGCGGGATCTGCCGCAGGAGGCGAAGGACGCGTAATGGAATACCTTCTTGCAACAGCCATCGGCGTGATGACCGCAGCGGGGATCTATCTGCTGCTGCGTCAGCGCACTTTTCCGGTGATCCTTGGCATCTCGATGCTGACCTATGCGGTGAACCTGTTCCTGTTCGCTTCGGGACGGGTGGCCATCAACCTGCCGCCGGTCCTGCTGAACCAGACGCCCACCTATACCGACCCGCTGCCGCAGGCGCTTGTCCTGACCGCTATCGTGATCTCGTTCGGGATGACGGCGGTTGTGGTGCTCATGGGGCTGGGGGCCTTCCTCTCGGCCAGAACCGATCATATCGACCTGGCCCGGACCGGCGATCAGGCTGAGGAGTCGGGCAAATGAACCACTGGATCATCGCCCCCGTCCTGCTGCCGCCCCTTGTCGGCGCGGTCATCATCCTTGCCGCCCGCTATCAGGTGGCCTTGCAGCGTGTGTTCTCGGTCGCCTCAACCGTGGCACTGGCCGGAATCGCCATTGGCCTTCTGGTCCAGAGCATGAGCGGCCAGATCGGTGTCTATGAACTGGGCAACTGGCCCGCCCCCTTCGGCATCGTGCTGGTGCTGGACCGGCTGACAGCCACCATGGTGACCCTGACCGCGCTGCTGGGCGTGGCGGTCGTTCTCTATGCCATCGGCTCGGGCTGGGACAAACGCGGCAACCACTTCCATGCGCTCTTCCAGTTTCAGCTGATGGGCATCTTCGGGGCCTTCCTGACCGGCGACGTGTTCAACCTGTTCGTGTTCTTCGAGGTGCTTCTCATCGCCTCCTACGGTCTGATGATCCACGGCGGCGGCGCGGTGCGCCTGCGCGCGGGCGTGCAGTATGTAGTCTACAACCTGCTCGGTTCGACCCTGTTCCTGTTCGCGCTGGGCACGATCTATGCGGTGACAGGCACGCTGAACATGGCCGATCTGGCCCTGCGCGTGGCCGAACTGCCTGCGGATGACACCGCGATGATCCGGGTTGCCGCAATCCTGCTGCTGCTGGTCTTTGCGGTCAAGGCCGCACTGATCCCCCTGCATTTCTGGCTGCCCGCCACCTATGCCGAGGCACCCGCGCCCGTCGCCGCCCTTTTCGCGGTGATGACCAAGATCGGCGCCTATGCGATCATCCGCATCTACACGCTGGTCTTCGGCCCCGAAGTTGCGGCCACCGCCGACATCATCGGCCCGTGGCTAATGCCCGCGGCACTGGTGACGCTGGCCATCGGGATGCTGGGCGTGCTGGGGGCCACCCATCTGGGCCGTCTGGCCGCCTTTGCCGCCATCGGCTCGATGGGCACGCTGCTGATCGCCATCGCGCCCTTCACCCCGCAGGCCACCACGGCGGCGCTCTATTACATGATCCATTCGACGCTGGCGGGGGCCGCCCTGTTTCTGGTGGTGGACATGGTCCGCGCGCGGCGGCAGGCCGAGGATGACGCCATCGCTCCGCGCGCCGTGATTGCGCAAAACGGACTGATCGCAGCCTATTTCTTTGCCGCCGCCATCGCCACGGCGGGCATGCCGCCACTCTCGGGCTTTCTGGGAAAGCTGCTGGTTCTGGACGCGCTGCGCGGACATGATCTGGTCTGGCTGATCTGGGCGACGATCCTTGTCACCTCGCTGGTCGCCGTGGTGGGCTTTGCCCGCGCGGGCAGCATGGTCTTCTGGAAGGTCGAACCCGCGCCCGAGGTGGACTCCGCCGCCGCGCCCCCCGCCGCCCTGCCCTTTGTGGCGACAGGCAGCCTGATCGCGGGCATCGTGGCGCTGACCGTCTTTGCGGGCCCCGTCACCGCCTTCCTGTCCGACACCTCGGAACAGGTCTTTGACAAGCAAGCCTATATCGACGCCGTGATGGACACCCCCCGCGCGCAGGAGGCCGAGGCGGCGAATGCCGCGGGCAAGCCTCTGGCCTATTATGGCAACACCGAAGGCAGCGCGGACAAGGCCGACGCCGAAAGCACCACCGACAGCCAGCAGGAGAAGACCGAATGATCGCCCGTATCTTTCCCCATCCCCTGCTGACCCTGACACTGGTCATCGTCTGGCAGATGCTGGTCAATTACGTCTCGCTGGGCACCCTTGTGTTCGGCCTGATCCTTGGCATCGTGATCCCCCTGTTGACCGCTCCTTATTGGCCCGACCGCCCGCGCCTCAAAAGCCCGATGATGATCGTCGAGTTCATCCTGATCGTGCTCTGGGACATCGTCGTGGCCAATATCGTGGTTGCCAAGACCATCCTCTTCACCCGCAATGCATCGATGCACCCCACCTGGATCACCATCCCGCTGGACCTGCGCACCCCCGAGGCGATTACCGTGCTGGCGGGCACCATCACCATGACACCCGGCACCGTCAGCAGCGACGTCGCCGCCGATGGCCGCAGCCTTCTGGTGCATTGCCTGAACGCGCCCGATCCGGATGCAGTCGTGGCCGACATCAAGCAGCGCTACGAGCGACGCCTGAAGGAGATTTTCGAATGATCCTCACCTATGCCCTGATCTTTACGACCGGCTGTTTCGCCCTTGGCCTGCTGATGAACCTCTGGCGCGTCGTCAACGCACCGGGCGTGCCCGACCGCATCCTGGCGCTGGACACGATGGTGATCAACTTCATCGCCATCCTCGTCCTTTATGGCATCATCGAGGGCACGGCGGTCTATTTCGAAGCCTCGATCCTGATCGCCATGGTCGGCTTCATTTCGACCGTGGCCTATGCGCGCTTCATGCTGCGCGGCAACATCATCGAATGACGGGGGATATGGCAATGGGTCTGGACATGGCACTCTGGCAGGAAATCACTGTCTCGGTCTTTCTGGTCATCGCGGGCATCTTCGGCCTTGTCGGGTCGTTCGGCCTGCTCAAGCTGCCCGATCCGATGACGCGGCTGCATGCACCGACCAAGGCGACGACATTGGGCGTCGGTGGCGTGCTGATCGCCTCGATGCTCTATTTCATCTTCGCCAAGGGGCAGATCAGCTTTCACGAGCTGATGATCACGCTGTTCCTGTTCCTGACCGCTCCGATCACCGCGCATTTTCTGGCCAAGGCGAATCTTCATACCAATGTGAACCGCGCCGATGTGCCGCCTCCCGTGGGGGATCGCCCTTGGGCAGGCTATGAAAGCGACGACGCCCGCCGCATCGCCGAAGGCGAAAGCACCCCCGGCGCATGACCGATCAGCCAAGCGCCCCGCCTCCACGCGACGCGTTGATCGTGGCGCATGGCGCGCCCGCCGATCCCGCCCCGCAGGAGGAGGTGCTGCAAGCGCTTGCCGCCGCCACGGCCCCGCATCTGCCCGCAGGCTGGCGCGTCCGTGGCGCGACGCTTGCCGCGGACGGCGCGCTTGAAGCCGCTCTCCACGGCCTGACCGATCCGCTGATCTATCCGTTTTTCATGGCCGAAGGTTTCTTCACCGGCACCCTGCTGCCGCGCCGCCTGACAGAGGCTGGCGCGACGAACGCCCGGCAAACCGCCCCCTTCGGCGTGGACCCGGCCCTGCCCGATCTGATGGCCCGCGTAGCCCTCGCCGCGGCTGAGGGCAGACCCGAAGACACCAAGCTGCTGGTCGCCGCCCATGGCAGCAAAGTCTCGCGCACCTCGGCTGACAGCACCCATGCCATGGTCGCGGCCCTGGGCCCCTTGACCGGCTTCAACCGCATCTTGGCGGGATTTGTCGAGGAAGCGCCCTTTCTGGCCGATCAGGCCCGCGCTCTGGGCGCAGGCATTTGCCTGCCCTTCTTCGCATTGGAAGCAGGCCATGTCGTCGGCGACATCCCCGAAGCGCTGGAAGAGGCAGGCTTCCAAGGACCGATCCTGCCGCCCATCGGCCAGCACCCCGAGGTGCCCGCCCTGATTGCGGCGGCCCTGATGCGTGCGGCGGCGGATCATCCCGCCGCCTGATCCTGCTCTACTTGAACAAATCGCCGAACTGATTGCGCAATTCGTTCTTCTGAACCTTGCCCATCGTGTTGCGCGGCAGTGCCGCCACGATCTTCAACGCTTTCGGCTGTTTGAAACGCGCCAGCGACCCGCGCAACACCTGATCAATCGCCTGCAAATCCGGCGACTGCCCCGGCTCGGCCACGATCACGCCCAGCACTGCCTCGCCGAAATCGGGATGCGGCACGCCCACCACTGCGCTTTCCAGCACACCGGGTTGTTCGTCAAGGATCAGCTCCACTTCCTTGGGATAGACGTTGAAGCCGCCCGTGATGATCAGATCCTTCTGCCGCCCCACGATGGACAGATAGCCATCCGGATCGAACTGCCCTAGATCGCCGGTGATGAAAAACCCGGTATCGCGCAGCTCTTCCCGCGTCTTTTCCGGCATCTGCCAATAGCCCTTGAAGACATTCGGCCCCCGCACCTCGATCATGCCGACCTCGCCCTGCGGCAGAACCTCGCCCGTCGTGGGATCGGTCACCACCACCTCGACCCCCGGCAGGGGCAGGCCCACAGTGCCCGCGCGCCGGTCGCCCTCGTAGGGGTTCGAGGTATTCATATTGGTTTCCGTCATCCCATAACGCTCAAGAATGCGGTGGCCTGTGCGGTCCTCGAACTGCACATGGGTTTCCGCCAGCAGCGGGGCCGAGCCTGACACGAACAGCCGCATATGCGCGGTCAGATCAGCGGTGAAACGTGCATCATCCAGCAGACGGGTATAGAAGGTCGGGACCCCCATCATCGTGGTTGCACGCGGCATCAGGCGGATCATCTCGTCCATGTTCAGGCCGGGCAGAAAGATCATCGCCCCACCCGCCATCAGCGACACATTAGTTGCCACGAACAACCCATGCGTATGGAAAATCGGCAGCGCATGCAGCAGCACATCTGCATCCGTAAACCGCCATTCCGCCGTCAGCACCTTGGCGTTGGACAACAGGTTGCCATGCGTCAGCATCGCCCCCTTGGACCGCCCCGTCGTGCCCGAGGTATACAGAAACGCCGCCAGATCATCCGCGCCGCGTTCCACGGGTGTGAAGTCTTCGGATTGCGTAGCTGCCAGATCGGCAAAGCTGCCCGACCCGTCCGCATTCACGACCATCAGCGCCGCGCCATGCGCCTGCGCCACAGGGGTCAGCGCCTCGGCCTTGCGGCCATCGGCCAGCAACAGCTTGGGCGTGGCATTGCCCACGAAATAGTCGATCTCGGCCGCCGTATAGGCCGTGTTCAGCGGCAGAAAGATCGCTCCTGCCGCCACCGCACCGCCATAGATGGCCAGCGCCATCGGCGATTTCTCGATCTGCACCGCAATCCGGTCGCCGGGCTGCACACCGCTGGCCACCAGAGCATGCGCCACACGGTGAACCATGCGCAAAAAGGCATCGCCGCTGATCTCGGTGCCGTCGGGCAGGATCAGAAAGGCACGGTCGCGCCCGGACTGCGGGGCAAAAAAGGCATCATACAGCAGGTTGGTCATGGGTCTTTCCGTCCTTTGTCCTTCCGGTCTTTCACAGCCGCCGCCAGAGCCTTGACCCCGCGCGTGGCGGCAATGGTCTGATGGGTGGCGAATGCTTCGTGGTTTTGTTCCACCCGCGCCGGATCGTAAAGATAATTCACCATCGCACCGCAGGATTGCTGCCGCCCCTTGGGCGACAGATCTGCGGCCGCATGGATCTCGTGCACCTCGGCACCGTTGCCCAGATGGAACCGCGCCACCGGGTCCAGCGGCGCGCCGTCCTTGGCCTTGGCCTCCAGCAGGTAACGGGCGGCCAACCTGCGCAGCGCTTCCGCATCCAGCGTGGCCGGGTCTGCGGCCAGCATGTCGCGCGCGGCGTCATCCTGCGTCTCGATCCAGCGGGACAGGCCGGGAATGGGCGATAGCGTCACAAATGTCTTGAGCCCCGCCACCTCGCGCCCCAGCACATCCACCACCTGTTTGATCAGCGAATTGCCAAAGGAAATACCCCGCAACCCCGCCTGACAGTTTGAGATGGAGTAGAACACAGCCGTATCCACCTCTCCCGGCCCCAAGGGGCGGCGATCCTCGGCCAGCAGCGGGCCAATCGCACCGGGTATCCCCCGCGTCAGCGCCACCTCGACAAAGATCAGCGGATCATCCGGCATGGCCGGATGGAAAAACGCGAAACAGCGCCGGTCCGGCGGCTCCAGCCTGCGCCGCAGATCGTCCCAACTGTGGATCTCGTGCACGGCCTCATAGGCAATGATCTTTTCAAGGATATTCGCCGGGCTTTCCCATCCGATCCGCCGCAGCACCAGAAAACCCCGGTTGAACCACGAGGCGAACAGATGCCTGAAATCCAGATCCACACGGGCCAGATCCGGCGCGTCCTTGGCCGCTGCCATCAGATCAACCCGCATTGCCACCAGATCCGCCGTCCCGTCCGGCGCCTGATTGAGGCGCCGCAGCAGTTCCTGCCGGGGCGGCTCGGCCGCCTCCAGCAGTGCCGCCATATGCTTGGCATCCGGTGAATCCGCATAGGCCTGCGCCGCCGCGCTGACCGCCGCAGGATCAAGGTCCATCTCATCGGCCAGAAACCGGAAGAAGGCCACCTTCTCCTCGGGAGTGGCCGTGCGATAGCGCATCAGCACCTCGGCCGCGCGCTTCATGCCCGACACCTCGCCCTGCCCGGACAGCAGCGCCCGGCACAGCGTGGGCAGCGGCTTGCCGCTGGCGGTCACATCGCCCGCTCGCCGCCGCTCGAACAGGGTGGTCAGCAGATCACCCAGCGCCCAGCCGCCCAGATCCCAACCGCGTGCCATCAGACCGGCCCCATCACCAGATCAGGCAGCCATGTCACGATCCCCGGAAAGAAGCACAGGATCACGATCGCCAGAACCATGCAGCCCACATAGGGCAGCGAGCCCACCAGAATTTTCTTGAGCGGAATATCCGGCGCGATGGAGTTGATCACATAGAGGTTCAACCCCCACGGGTGGCGATATCAAACCGATCTCCATGTTGATGGTCAGGATCACGGCAAACCAATAGGGGTCGAACTCGGCCGCAAGGATGATCGGCAACAGGATCGGAGCCGCCATCAGGATCACCGCCACGGGCGGCAGGAAGAAGCCGGCCACCAGCAGGAACACGTTGACGATCCCCATCAGCACCCAGCGGTTCACGTCCAGATCCGAGATCCACGCGGCAATCGACTGTGTGATATAGAGCGAGGACAGCATGTAGCTGAACACACCCGCCGCCCCGATGATGAACAGGATCATCACGGATTCCCGCGTGCTGTCGGACAGGATGGTCCACAGCGCCTTGGGCGACCACAGCCGGTAAATCACCATCGCGATCACCAGACACAACAGCGCGCCCACCGCCGCCGTTTCGGACGGCGTGGCGATGCCACCATACATGGCATAGAGCACGCCGAAGATGATGATGATGAAGGGGATCACGCGCGGCAGGATCTCCAGCTTCTGCTTCAGCGTATAGGTCCGCTGCGCCAGAACCTCGGCCGAACCATGCCGCCAGGTGTGATAGATCGACCACGCCATGAACAGGCCCACCAGCATCAGTCCCGGCACGACGCCTGCCAGAAACAACCGCCCGATGGATGTCTCGGTCGCGATCCCGTAAACGATCATCGTCACCGACGGCGGGATCAGGATACCCAGCGTGCCGCCTGCCGCGATGGACCCTGCGGCCACCTCATCGGGATAGCCGCGCTTGCGCATCTCGGGGATGCCCATCTTGCCGATGGCGGCACAGGTCGCGGGACTTGACCCGGACATGGCCGAAAACAGCGCGCAAGCCCCAAGGTTCGACATCACCAGACCGCCCGGCACGCGGGTCAGCCAGCGCTCCAGCGCCTCATACAGATCGGCCCCCGCCCGTGTCGATGAAATCGCCGCCCCCATGATGATGAACATCGGAATGGACAACAGCGCGAATGAGTTGAGCTTGCCGAAGAAAATCTCGGGCATCAGTTCCAGCGACCGCATGCCGTCAAAGACCAGCAGGAACCCGGCGGAAACGATCAGCAGCCCCGAGGCGACGGACACGCCCGAAAACAGCACCACAATGGTCATCAATGCGACCAGAAGGCCAAGCGAAAGCGGATCCATCAGTTATCCTCCAGACCAAAGGGGCGATCCACGCCCAGCACCAGCGCCACGAAATCGGCAGCCAGTTGCAGCAGATACAGGCCAAAGCCCAGCGGCAGCGCCAGATAGGGAATCCACAGCTTGGGTGCCCAGACGGTTTCCGACCGCCAGCCCCGCTCCCATGCGAAATGCCAGTTCTCATAGGAATAGAACAGGATCACGCTGACCACGGCCATGGTCATCAGCAACACCACCCCCGCCAGGATCTTGCGCGCGCGGCCCTTCACCAAAATCGGGATCAGGTCCACGTTCACATGGCCGCGCAGGCTCTGCACATAAGGCAGTCCCAGAAGCGTGGCACCGATCATCAGGTAGATCACCGCCTCGGTCTGCCAGACGGTGGACTGCTGCATCACGAAGCGGACAAAGATCATCTGACAGGTGATCAGCACCGAGGCGAGGATCATCACCGCAGCGATCCAGCCGCAAACTGTGGACAGGCCCTTGATCAGGCGTAGGACAAGGTAGCCGCCAGTGCTGGCGGCACGGGCAGAGGGCAGGGTTGCCATGGGACAGGCTCCGATGCTTGGGGTTTCGCGGGGGGCCGGGCAATCGCAGGACTGCCCGGCCCGTCATGGTCTCAAAGCTGCCGGATCACTCGACCGAAAGGGCCATGTCCAGCAACGCCTGACCGTTCGGCACGCTGTCAACGAAGGACTTGTAGGAGCTGGTTTTCGCCAGTTCCAGCCAGGCGTTGAAATCGTCCTGAGTCATCTCGGCAATCTCGACACCGGCCGCCTTGAACACCTCGACGGATGCCGCGTCCTCGGCCTTGGCTTCCTCCAGATACCAGGCTTCCGCCTTCTCGGCCGCCGCCAGCAGCGCTTCTTTCTGCGCGTCCTCAAGCCCGTCGAAGGTGGACTTGTTCATCAACACCGGCTGATACATGAACCACAGCGCGACATCGCCCGCCGGGGTATAGCACTTGACCTGCTCCTGCAGACGGAACGAGGCAAAGGACGAGGACGAAGTGTTCACCGCCTGAAGAACACCGGTCTGCATCCCGTTATAGATCTCGGACGACGCCATGGACGAGATCGAGGCCCCGGCCGCTGCCAGCATCTCTTCAAAGGATTTGCCCGCCGCGCGTGTGCTCAGCCCGTTCACATGCTCGGGCCGGGTGATGCACTCGCCGACGCTGGCAAAACCACCCGCCAGGTAACCATGGACCAGCACCATGATGTCATCTTCGGCCAGGATCTTCTCGATCTCTTCCATGAAGGGGCTCTCGTTCAGCCGCGCCGCATGGTCGTGGTTCTTCACCAGACCCGGCATCAGGGTCAGGTTGTATTCCGGGCGCTGCCCGCCCGAATAGGACAGCGGATAGACGATCATGTCGATCTGCCCGCGCGACAGCGGATTATACTGCTCACGCGCCTTCAGAAGCGACTCGGACGGAAAGATCTTGATGTCCAGATCGACGCCTGCGGCGGCGACGTCGGTGGCGATCATCTCGGCAACCTTGTGGCGCACATCGCCGGTCGACCACTGATGCGACAGACGCAATTCGGTGGCATTGGCCGCCGTCACGCCCATTCCGAAAACGGCAAGAGCCGCAGCAGCGGCGAAAGTTCTGATGGTCATGGTATCCTCCCAGATGGATGCGCTGCGGGCTCCCTCCCGCAATCGTTCCGATCCTGCGCGGACGTGCATCCAATGTCAAACGTTTTGTATACAAGAATTCGATTGCCCAATATCAGGCCGCGGGATACTGTGGCCCACATGAACACCCGTATGGCCGATAACGTGCGCGAAGCACTGGAGCAGATGATCGTGACCGGCGAATTCGCCGATGGCGAGCGGCTGGACGAGAACCGGCTGGCGGACCGTTTCCACGTCAGCCGCACCCCCTTGCGCGAGGCGTTCCAGATGCTTGCGGCGTCCGGTCTGGTCGAACTCCTGCCGCGGCGCGGGGCCTTTGTGCGCCACCCTGCCTTTCACGAGATGATCGAGATGTTCGAGGTCATGGCCGAGCTGGAGGCCGTCTGCGGCCGTCTGGCCGCGCGGCGGGTCACACCCGAAGTGCTGGCCCAGGTCCGCGCCACCGTGATCGCCTGCGAAGCGGCGGTGGAGGCGGGGGATACTGACGGCTACTACCGCGAGAACGAGCATTTCCACATGCTGATCTATACCGCCTCAGGCAATGATTTTCTGGCCGGCGAGGCGCGGCGGCTGCACAAGCGGCTGCAACCCTTCCGGCGGATGCAGCTGCGGGTGCGGGGGCGGATGATCCAGTCGCTGACCGAGCATCGCCAGATCCTGACCGCGCTGGAGACGGGCGACAGCGCCGCCGCCGAGACGACCCTGCGCGACCACGTCGCGGTGCAGGGGGGCAAGTTCAACGACCTGATGGCCAGCTATAAGCAATCCAACCTGCGGGCCAACCCGCACCTTGTCGCCATGCGGGGGTAATCCGGGGATGTCCCATCGTGGGACATTTTTTCAGCCCAATGTTTTCAATGGGTTGCGTGACCGCGTTCAGGAAAAATTAACGATTTCGGGTGATCAGGGCGCACAGATGCGCAACGCACCCGCCCCGGTTGGGCGCCGCCAGAAACAGGGCGGGCCGTGACGCCGCTTGTGTTGAATGCAGCATTCGGCCCATGGCACCCTTGCGCGCTTTGAACAGAAGCGAAATGACCAGCCCTTCGCGGCAGGGAAAGAGCCTGCCGGGTCTGCCGGATCTTCCGGGGGCAAAGCCGATGTCCCTGCCACTCCGGAGATGATCCGCCTGAAGGGTCGCGCTCTGAAACGCGCCTACCAGCGATAGCTCACTGTCAGCGATCCGCCGTAGTCCTGCGTGTTTGCGGAATATTCTGCGTTCAGGCCGGCATCGAGATAGAGACCATTCATCGCAGACCAACCCGCATTTGCCGCAAGTAAAAGGCTGTCGCGGTCGCGCGTGGCGCCAGAGACGGGGATGCTGAGGCCGGGAATGATTTGATAGGAGGCCCGCCCGCCATCGTTGGAGGCCAGTTCATGCGCCCAGGCGGCGCGCAATCCAAAGGTTGGACGTGCTCCCTGCATACCCTCTGCCGGCCACTGCATCGCAACGCCAAGTTCAGTGCGCAGCGAAGTCGTGGTGTTTCGATCAAAATCCATTGCAAAGCTGGCCGTGCCGGAGGTTGCCGTCTCGGAATAGGCATCTGTGGTGATGGATTTCGCCCGCAAACCGGCGAACGGCGTGAACATCCCCATGTGATAGCCAGCTTCGACATGGGCTGCCATTGTCTGGGCGGAGGTCTCTCCGGCAAGCCGATCCGTCCCGGCGATGGTCAGAGTGCGGTTGGTGGTGATATCGCTTTGACCAAAGGCCAAAGCCCCTTGGATATACCCGCGTTCAGACACGGTCCGCCCGCGCAGGGCCACAAACACCGTATCGCTGGTCCCGGATCCGAACCCACCGACGAGTGAGAAATCCGCTTCATTCCACGAGACAGCAACCCCGACGTCGGTAGCGGCATTGAACGCATAATTCAGACCTGCGGCCAAACCGCGATTGTCTGAACTTCGGTCGTGATAACCGCGCCCGGCATCGCCGTCCGTCGTATTGCGTGAGCCATAGCCCGCGGCCCAGATATCCCAAGGCCGCGTTTCCATGGGCTGTGCTGCCGCAAATGACAAGGCCATCCCCTCGGACGCCGCATCGCCGCGCGAGGCCAACCGCGCCGTGTCATACTTGCTGCCGCCATATTTTCCGGCATAGGCCTCATCGTTGCCAACCAAGCCAATTGGGGCATCCAGTTCTGTCGCAGGCGTCATCTTGATAAATCCGGTGCGACCAGACCTCAGGGCAGTATCCAGAAAGGCATCCATGGCTTGCAGTCCCATGGGGGCCACACCTGTGGCCACCTCACCTGAAAGTTGCGAAAGGCTTGATGCCAGTTCGGTCGGCGACTGCGTCGCGGCGAGAATGGCGAACTCGATGGGAAGCACACCGCCATTGATCACAAAATCAGACAAGGCTCCGGCAATGGCTTTCTGGTTGGCGCTTAGCAACGGATCGACAGCAACAACACCAAAGCCTTGCGCAGCAAGTGTGCAGATCTGGATCGTGTTGGTATCCAGCGTCACCGATCCATTGCGGGCATAGGCAGAACCACACTCAAGGGACGCGCCCGTGTTCATCGTTATACTTGTCAGCGCCACGATCTGACCTTGCATTTGGGACGTGGTATGCAGTGTGGCAGAGCTGCCGACGCGGTAGAAGACATTGCCACCTTGGGCATCATTGATCAGCACCACCCCCGCGCCTGCTTCTGCGGTCAATGTCGATCCGATATTGAAGATGAACACCGCATTGGGATCACCGCCTGCGTCCAGCGTCAGGGTTTCACCTGCCGCAATAAATGCCGATGTGTCGAAGTTGTAGATGCCTGGGGTCAAGGTCCTGCTGCCGAGGTTCTGTCCCGTCAGGTTGCCCCCTGACGAGGTCGAGCGACCGGCAAGAAAGTTATAAAGGGTGGTCAGCCTGTCTTGCTGGCGTGCAGCAACGGCGTCGGCCACGAAGACCTCGCCAGTCTGCGTCACGCTTGCCGAACCGGTATAGGACGTTCCAGGGCTGAGGGCGATGTTCCCGACAATGGTCGTCGGACCGGTATTGGTCAGTGTCGCGCCAGAGATGATCGCAAAGCTGGTCAAATCCTGCGCGGCGGCGGGGCCGGTCTGCACCATCATCAGGGGCATTGCGCCAAGTGTTGCCCCCATGACAAAACGCGTCGCGCTGAATTTCCTCGCTTCCTTCGGTCCGGTGTTTGCTTTGAGGGGAGTGGTGTTCTTGGAGATGGGCCGAGCATATCGCTTGGACATATCGTGATCTTTCAGTGAGGTTGCGCATATCCGCGTGTGAACGACATGGGGTTGCGCATGCGGCCAAACTAAGCCCCACGATAAAGAATTATTCTAAGTGTCTTTTAAATCTCTTCTGCGGGTGGCCACTTGATTGCTGCGCCGCCTCCGCGTGGTGTGGGACGGGCGGATATCCTGAAGAAGCGTTTCCAGCCACACGGGCGCAACACGAGCCGACAGTGTCGACTTTGGCTGACGGAACAACATTTCAGCTATTCACATGTCACGATTTCAGCGGCTTTGGAGTTGCCGGTCAATGGCCGCCTCGCCCTATGCTTGGCAGGCTTTGGCGCAAGCGCATCAGTCGCCCCCCCATCGCGACGGGGTGGGGCCAACCTGCCGGGCTGCGGCCGGTTTTACACGGACAGATAGGCGTCGCGGATTTCGGGGTGGGCGTTCAGTTCGGCCAGGGTGCCGTGGAATTTCTGCGCGCCGCCTTCGATGATGACCGCGACATCGGCCACGGCGCGGGCGAAGTGGAGGTTCTGTTCGGACAGAAGCACGGTCAGGCCCTCGGATTTCAGTTGCAGGATTACGCGGGCCATCTGTTCGACGATGACGGGGGCGATGCCCTCGCTGGGCTCGTCCAGCAGGACGAAGCTGGGATTGCCCATCAGGGTGCGGGCGATGGTGAGCATCTGCTGCTCGCCCCCCGACATTTCCTTGCCCCGGTTGTGGCGGCGCTCGGCAAGGTTGGGGAAGAGTTCGAAGAGCATCTCATGGGTCCATGTGACGGTGCCGTCGCGCGGGGGCTGGCGGCCGACTTCGAGGTTCTCCAGCACGGTGAGATCGGTGAAGATGCGCCGGTCCTCGGGGACGTAGCCGAGGCCGAGCTTGGCGACGCGATGCGGCGGCAGGCCAACGAGGTCATGGCCCATGAAGCGGATCGCGCCGCTGCGGGGGACGACAAGCTGCATGATGGATTTCATCGTGGTGGATTTGCCCGCGCCGTTGCGGCCCAGAAGGGCGGCCACCTGCCCGCGTGCGACGGTGAAGCTGAGGTCGCTGAGGACATGGGCCTTGCCGTAGAAGCTGTTGACGGCGGCGATTTCAAGCATCTGCGCTCTCCTCGGCGGGATTGAAGAGGGTGCCGCCGCCTAGATAGACCTCCTGGACGCGGGGATCGGTGCGGATCTGCTCGACCGTGCCGTCGGCGATGAGCTGGCCGCGGTTCAGCACCATGACGCGGTGGGCATGGGCGAAGACGACGTCCATGTCATGTTCGGTGAAGAGGACACTGACGCCGCGGTCGCGCACGATGTCGGCGGTCAGTTGCATGAGGGCGATGCGTTCGCGCGGGGCCATGCCGGCGGTGGGTTCGTCCATCAGGAGCAGGCTGGGTTCATGCGCCAGCGCGATGGCCAGTTCCAGCCGCTTGAGATCGCCATAGGCCAGAACGGCGCAGTGGCGGTCGGCCTGATCGGCCATGCCGACGAGGGCGAGCAGGTCGAGCGCGCGGTCGCGGTAGAGGCGGTGGGCATAGGGCAGGATCGAGAAGACGCGGCCGTGATGCGAGATGAGGGCCATCTGCACGTTCTCGGCCACGGTCATCGAGGCGTAGGTGCCGGTGATCTGGAAGGTGCGGCCCACGCCCATGCGCCAAATCTGGCGGGGGCCGAGGCCCGCGAGGTTCTGACCGTTCAGCCAGACGGTGCCCGCGCTGGGTTTGAGCTGGCCCATCAGCATGTTGAAGCAGGTGGATTTGCCTGCGCCATTGGGGCCGATCATGGCCAGCAACTCGGCCTTGTGCAGGACGAAGGACACATCCGAGACGGCCTTGATCGCGCCGAAGGATTTGGACAGGCCCTTGGTTTCCAGAACGATCGTCATGAATATGCCTCCGGTCTGCGGGTCATTTGCTGTCCTCGGGGGTGCGCAGCAGGCCGGTGCGTTCGGCCAGTTTGCGCGCGGTGCCCACCAGCCCGTCCGGGGCGAGGATCACCACGACGATGATGAGCACACCCAGCGCAAGGCGCCAGTATTCGAAGCGCGTCAGCACATCCTTGACGCCTTCCAGCGCGACGCCGCCCACGACGCCCCCGGCCAGCGTCTTGACGCCGCCCAGGAAGACCACGATCAGCGCGTCAAAGCTGCGGGCGATTTCCAACTCGTTGGGAAAGACGCTGCCCTTGGAAAAGACGAACAACCCGCCCGCGAGACCCGCCATCGCGCCCGCCAATGCGAAGGCCGCCCATTGCACACGTTTGGTGTTGATGCCTGTCGCCTCGGCCTGCCGGGCGCTGTCGCGCGCGGCGCGCAGGGCATAGCCGAAGGGCGCATGGGCGGCGTGGCGCAGGAAGAGGATGCCCCCCACGCAGATCACGAGGCTGAGGTAGAAATAGACCGTGGTGCCCGAGGCCCATGCGGAGGGCCAGATATTGACCAGACCGTCATCCCCGCGCGTCACCTCGCCCCATTGGAACACCAGCGACCACAGGAGTTGCGAGAAGGCCAGTGTGAGCATGGCGAAATAGACACCCGTCAGCCGCAGGCAGACCCAGCCGATGATGATCGCGGCCATGCCTGCGCCCAAGGGGGCCAGCAGCATGGCCAGTTCCATCGGGGTGTCCGCGTAGGTGACCAGAAGGGCCGCGACATAGGCCCCGCCGCCGAAGAAGGCGGCATGACCGAAACTGACCAGTCCGCCCAGCCCCAGAATGAAATGCAGGCTGGCGGCGAAGAGGCAGAAGATCAGGATATCGGTCGTCAGCACCAGCGCGAAGCTGGACCCATAGAGCGGCATCAGCCCCAGCAAGGCCAGACCCGCCGCCACGATCATGCGCACCTGCGCGCCCGCGGGCTTGATCGGGCGTTCCGGCTCTCCGACCTGTCCGTGTTCGCCCGCCACTTCGGGGCGGCCGAAAAGGCCGTAGGGGCGGACCATCAGCACCAGCACCATGATGACGAACATCAGCACGAGCGTGCTTTGCGGCATGTAGGTGACCCCAAAGACGCCCAGCACCGAGATCAGCACTGCCGCCAGATAGGCACCGGGCAGCGATCCCATGCCGCCGATCACCACGACCACGAAGACGGCGGTGAGGATGTTGAAATCCATCAGCAGGTCAGCCCCGCCCTTGGGCAGTTGCAGCGCGCCGCCCAGACCGGCCAGCGCGCAACCCAGAAAGAACACACCCGTGAACAGCCATGACTGGTTGACGCCCAGCGCGCCCACCATCTCGCGGTCTTGCGTGGCCGCGCGGACCAGCACGCCGACGCGGGTGCGGGTGATCAGATACCACAGCGCCAAAGCCACAAAGGGAGTGATCGCCAGAAGGGCGAGGTCGTATTTCGGGATCGGCTCGCCCATGATCCGCACAACGCCGGTCAGGCCGGGGGCGCGCGGGCCCAGCTTGTCCTCGGCCCCCCAGATCATCAGGGTGAGGTCCTGAATGACAAGAATGACCCCGAAGGTCGCGACAAGCTGGAACAGTTCCGGCGCGCGATAGACCGGGCGCAGGACGCAGATTTCCACGATCACACCGATCAGGCCGACAATCACGCCCGCCAGCAGGATCGAGGTCCAGAATCCGACCATCCCCGGCAGGACCTGCATCAGCGAATAACCGACATAGGCGCCCAGCATGTAGAAGGAGCCGTGAGCGAAGTTGACGATCCGCGTCACGCCGAAGATCAGCGACAGGCCCGAGGCGACCATGAAGAGCGCGCCCGCATTGGCAAGCCCCGTCAAAAGCTGTGCGATGAAGAAACCCATGAAACGGTCCCGCTGATGGAGGGAAGATCACGGCGCTGCGCCATGCCTGCCGCGGGGGCGGCAGATCTGTTGACGACAGGCCCCAAGGATCCGGGGGATGGCGGGGGCGACAGCGTCGCCCCGGCCGATCCGCGAGGGGGGCGCGCCTTAGTTGGCTGGGCGCATCTTGGCCACTTCCTCGTCCGTGGGCAGGTAATCGGCCCCGTCCTTGTAGGTCCAGTCCACCATCACGCCCTTGCCATCCTTGAGCGCGGTGGTGCCGACGAAGGCCCCCATCGTGGCCTGATGGTCGATCGCGCGGTAGGTGATCGGCCCCACGGGTGTATCCAGTTCCAGCCCCTTGAAGGCGGCTTTCAGCGCCTCGGTCTCGGTGCTGCCGGCCTTTTCGAGAGCGGCCTGAATGGAGAGCACGGTCATGTAGCCCACCAGCGAGCCGATGCGCGGGTAGTCGTTGAAGCGCGCCTGATAGGCATCGACGAAAGCCTTGTTCGCGTCATCGGTCACGTCATACCAAGGGTATCCGGTGACGATCCAGCCTTCGGGGGCCTCATCGGCCAGCGGGTCGAGATATTCCGGCTCGCCCGTCAGCATTCCGTAGACCGTGCGCCCGTCGAACACGCCGCGCGTGGTGCCTTCGCGGACGAATTTCGCCAGATCGGTGCCGAAGGTCACGTTGAAGATGGCATCGGGCTTGGAGCGTTCCAGCGCCTGCACCTCGGCTCCGGCATCGATCTTGAAGAGCGCGGGCCATTGTTCGGTGACGAATTCGACATCGGGTTTCAGCGTGGTCAGCACTTTCTTGAAGGCTTCGACCGCTTCCTTGCCATAGGCATAGTTGGGCGCGATGGTCGCATAGCGGACGGCATCGGATTGCGCCGCCGCTTCGGCCAGCATCGCGGCCTGCATATAGGTCGAGGTGCGCAGGCGGAACGTATAGTCATTGCCGCTGGCCCAGACGATGGAATCCGCCAGAGGCTCGGAGGCGAGATAGAGGTATTTCTTTTCCGCCGCGAGCGAGGAAATCGCGAGGCCCACATTGCTCAGGATGGTGCCGGTCAGCATCACCGCGCCGTCCCGGGTCATCAGTTCCTCGGCGATCTTGATCGCCTCGCCGGGTTCGCCCTGATCGTCGCGGAAGATGAATTCAAGCGGCTTGCCCAGCACGCCGCCCGCGGCGTTCACCTCTTCCAGCGCCAGTTCGATTCCCATCTTGTAGGGTTCGGCGAAGGCGGCCATGCGCTTGTAATGGTTGATCTCTCCGATCTTGATCGTGTCTTGCGCAAAAGCGGGCAGACCTGCCACGGCAAGGGCGGCGGCGCCTGCCAGTCCTTTCAGAAACGTCTTGCGATGCATGGGGGTATCCTCTGCTGTTGGGTGTCCTCAGTCGTGCTGGACAAAGGTTGGGCTTACAGGTTCCCCGAGGTCTTCGGTCGCCTCGGCTTCGATCAGGTCGCGTATCCTTTTACGGTATACGTTCGGCCCTTTGTCTATGGCAATGCGGATGGGTTTGCGTTTTTGGGGACGTTGTTCCTCCAGATGGATGGCTTCGAGGATCTCCTTGTCCTCGGCGAAGGCCACGCGGAACATCGCGTCCATCTGATCCGAGGCCGCATCATCGCCCACCGCCGCGTTGCGGATATGCATCCAGTGGTCGATGGTGTAGTCGGCGGTCACGGGGGTCACGAAGTGCAGCGCGAAGATCCGCACGCCCTTCTGGCGGTCCTCCTCGGGCAGGTTGAGGGCCGCGTCGGCGCTGCCGAAATCGATGACGGCGGTGCTGGGCAGATGCAGGTGGTAGTAGTGCCAGCGGTCCACATTGCCGGTGAAGCCGCCGAATTTCTGGAAGAACCCGACGGGCGGCGCGTCCCTGATCCAGCGCCATGCGACGATGGATTTGCCCCGCGTGCTGACATGGACGGGCACGTTTTCCGAGGCGGAGCTGCCAAGCGTCGTGGGATGCACGAAGCTGACATGGGCCGGATCGACAAGGTTTTCGGCCACGTTGAGGTAATTGGCCCTCAGGTGCAGCGCGTCGCCGTGATGGACATGCCAGGCCGGGTCACTGAATTCCGGCATGTCGAAGATCTGCCCGGGATCGGCGCGGTCGGGATCGCCCATCCAGACCCAGACGATGCCGTGGCGTTCCTCGACGCGGTAGGCCTCCACATAGGCGCTGGCGGGAAGGTTGTCCTGCCCCGGCACCCGGACACAGGCCCCGGTGCGGTCGAAGGTCATGCCGTGATAGCCGCACTGGATGGTGTCGCCGATGCGCTTGCCCTTGGAGAGCGGAAGCTGACGGTGCGGGCAGCGATCCTCCAGCGCGACCAGCGCACCATCGCTGGCGCGAAAGATCACGAGCGTTTCATCGACAATGGTCAGGGCGCGCATATCGGCGCCGAAATCATGAGACCAACCAGCGACATACCAGGCATTTCTGACGAAAGACATCGTCTCACCCTCCTGTTGTGCCACCCTTGCGCAGGGCGGTCTGTGGGGGCCATGTGACGTGTCGCGATCCTGCGACCGATCAACACGGGACTTGACCTTACGTCCATACGGCCCCAAAAACTTGTTAGCTGTCAAACAATTTTTCAGACCAAAACAGGAAATGGACCCCGGCCGCCTTTCGTGAAACACTGGTGCCCGGAACATGGGCGGACCCGTGACGGACCAGAGGCCGGACCGGGGCTGCACCGCAGGAAAGACGACGGATGGACATCGAGAATCGCGACCTGCCGGTTTACCGGCTGGAAGAGCAGATCGGCTTCAAGCTGCGCCTGGCCAACCAGAAGCATCTTGAGGTCTTTGCCCGGATGATGCCCGATGTGACGCCCACGCAATTCGCCGTGCTGGCCAAGCTGCTGGAAGAAGACACGATTTCGCAGAACCAGCTGGGCCGTCTGGTGGGGATGGATGCGGCCACGACCAAGGGCGTGGTGGACCGTCTACGCGCCAAGGGTTTCGTGCGGCGCACCAAAAGTACCAGCGACATGCGGCGGCTGGAAATCTCGTTGACCGCCGAGGGGCGGGCCTTTGGCGAACAGGCGGTGATGACCGCGTCCGAGATTTCGGCGGCCACGGCGCAGAACCTGACCCGGCGCGAGCTGGAGCGCCTGCTGGAGCTGCTGGACAAATTGTAAGAGGCGCAGGTTTTCCCCGCGCCTCCGTTCATCTTGCCATAAATACTCAAAATCCAACGGTTGCCGCAGGATCAGCGCAGCCCGTCCTTGCCCTCGGCCTCGGCATGGGTCAGCCCGCCGACGCGCGGCAGGGGACGGCCCGAATCCGTGACGGCAACGGCGACCATGATCTCGCCCGCGCGGGGCGCATCGTTCAGGCGCACTTCGATGCCGTCGAAATGGCTGCGGACGTATGCCGCGTCCTTGTGGCCCAGCGGCACGTCCAGCACCTGCCCCGGCCCGCCCATCTTCTTGGACGAGGGCACGAGGGCCGCGCCTTTTTCCACGGCCGCACGCAACGGTGCGCCCAGTTTGGGGTGCAGGATGGCGGCGGCATGTTCCAGCTCTCCGCCCTCGCCGACCATCGCGGCCTTGCCATAGCTTTGCGCCTGTGCGGGTGCGATGCCCAGCGCGGCCACGCAGCGCGCGCCCAGAAGGCCGCCCAGTTCCGCGCCGATCTCGATCAGTTCGGACAGGTCCTCGGCATAGCGCCCGGCAAAGGGGTTTGCGATCACCGCCACGGCCACGGCCTTGCGGGTGGCGGGGCTGATGGCTTTGCCCATTTCGGCATGCGTCTCCTCGACCCAGACGGCGAGTTTGCGGATATCGGCGCTCATCTCAGCCCGTCCTTTCCGGTGATCTGGTCGGCGGCCAGCCCGCCCGCGCGGTTATGGACGCGCGGCCCGGTGGTCATCACCAGCATGAGCGCCATTTCATCGGCGCGCGGCGCGTCGTTCAGGCCCAGTTCCATCGCGTCGAAATGGCTGCGGACGTAAGAGGCGTTGATATGGGTAATGGGCACATCGAGCCGCGTGCCGACGCCGCCCACTTTCTTGGTGGAGGGCACGATGGCCATGGCATCGCCCAGCACCTCGCGCATGGCGTAGCCGCCCGGCGCATGCCAAAGCGCGCCGTGTTCCAGCTCGCCCGCAGCCCCTACGATGGCGCCTTTGCCATAGCCCTCGACCACTGACGGATCACCGCCCAGCAGGTCCACCAGACGGTTCGCCATGGTCAAGCCAAGGGGTTTGAGGTCTTCCATGAAGGGCTGGATATCCGCGACGTAGGAACCCGCGAAGGGGTTTTTGATCACCGCGATCACGGCGGCGCGGCGCAGGGGGGTGGTGGCGCGGGGGCCGCCTTCGTGGAAGACCTCCTCCACGACGCTGGCGAATTTGCGTATCTCGACCTCAGGCATGTTCGAGGCTCCTTTCCGTTTGGGCCGTGGCCCTGTCTGTGAATGTTCCGACCATGAGGCCCTGACCTTGCAGGACCAGCGCGGCGGCGGCAATGGTGCCTGCGTCGATCAGCCGTTGGGCGCGGGCAGCCCCCTGTGACAGCGCGGTGCGGATGTCATCTGCCGATAGCGGGCCGACATGGGTGACGACAAGCCGCTGGCCCAGATCGCTGTCGGGGTGAAGGTCGCGGGCCGGCTGGCGGGTAATGGCGGGGTGGTCCGGCAGATCGACCGCGTTGGCGATGAGCGTGGCGGCGGCGTCGGCGGTGGCGGCATTGGGGGCGAGCACGGTGACCGATGAGGCGATGCCGAGGCTGAGGCTGCGCCCGCCCTGCCCCGAGGTGGCGATGCCGCCGATCCCGTCACCTGCGTGGAGGGTGATATGCCCCGAGATCTGGCCGTCCAGCCCGGCGATGGCGGCGCGGGTGGTTGCGCCGGGGGCCAGATGCAGGGCGATGTCGCCGCCATTGTTCACATGGGCGCGGGTGAGCGGGGTTGCGGCCAGCATCGCGGCCAGCACCGTATCGGCGACCGATCCTGCGACCGCGGCCATGGGCGTGATGAAATCGCCCTGCGCCACGCTGGTGCAGGCGTGGTGCATCCGGCGGGCGATCCGCCCCTGCGGGGCGGCCCCCAGAGGGCTGCGCAACAGAGGCAGTTCGGGGACGAGTTCCGCCAGCACGGTGGCGAAACGGTCGCGGGCGGCGCGATAGGCCGTGCGGGTCGCCTCGCCCTGCCCCTCGGCCATGATCACCAGATCAATGGGGCCGTGGTGCAGGTGCAACCGACCATCCGGCAGCAGGGCGGCTTGTGGCCCCATCAGCGCCGTCCCTTGCGGTCGGGCCGCCAGCGGTAGTTCTGCGGGTCATGCGGGTCGGGCTGGCTGATATTCGGCAGCACCTTGCGGATGGCGGGGGTCAGCACGTCCTCGACCGGTTTGACATGATCCACATGGCCGCCCAGCGCCGCGTAATCGGCCAGACGCAGGGTGAATTCGATGGGGGCGACCAGTGCTGGCGTGGGGACGTAGCCGAAGGAATTGGTGGGCATGTCCATCACATCGGCCATGACGGTGATGCCGCCGCCGGGCCAGACATAAGCCTCGGCCCCGCCGCAGGAGACGTAAGTCAGCGCGTCCTTGACCGAGCGGGTCAGGCGCACGGGGTTTTCCGTGACGCCTGCACGCAAGCTGCCGCCCGCGCCGCCCATGAACAGCACCGAACAGAGCGAGGGTTCGCAGTTTTCCGCGATCCGTTCGGCGGTGGCCAGCAGGGAAGGCGTGATATCAGCCGGTTGCGGGATCAGGTTATCATCAAGGATGTAATAGGCCCATTGCTCGCCGGTGGTCGAGATCATCAGAAGCCGCAGGCCCGGCCAAGCGACCTTGGGATCGGCGGGTTTCAGGATGGTCAGCGGGTCTTCGACATTGGTGCCGCCCCAGCCGGTGCCGGGATCGGCGACCTGAAAGTAACGGCCCGGCGTGGATTTGCGGCCCTTCACCTTGATGCCGGAGGGGCGCATGTCGAGGCCCTTGCCGGCCTCATGCTCGCTCAGGACGCCGGTGATGTGGTCATCGACGACGACGACCTCGTCGACATGGCCGTGCCATTGCTTGGCGAACATGCCGATGGTGGCCGAGCCGCAGCCGACGCGCATCAGCTTTTCCGGCACGCCGTTGATGATGGGGGCCTGACCGGCCTGCACCACGATGGTGACGCCTTCGTCGATCTGCATCTCTACCGCTTCGCGGTTGCACAGGCGCATGAGCGCGTCGCAGGTGACGCGGCCTTCCTTCTTGGACCCGCCCGTCAGGTGTTCGACCCCGCCCAGGGACAGCATCTTGGAGCCGTATTCGGCGGTCATGACATGGCCGATCGCTTCACCATCCACGCGGACGATGGCGCGTTCGTGGCCGATATGGCGGTCGGTGTCGATCTTCACCTTGACCCCGCAATAGGAGAAGATGCCCTCGGTCACGACTGTGACCATGTCCACGCCTTCGACCTGCTGGGAGACGATGAAGGGGGCGGGTTTGTAGTCGGGATATGTCGTGCCCGCGCCCACGGCGGTGACGAAGGTGCGGTTGCCCTGGATCACGTCGCCATCCCAGTCCTGCGCATTTTCGCCCTGGTCAAGAAAGGCCACGGCCTGCGCGCCGCCCTGAATGACGGTCAGGGGATCAAGGCGCACCAGTTCGCCGCCGTGATTGGCATAGCGGTCGCAGGCGCCGGTATTGCCATCGGCGATGTAGCACATGACGGGACAGGCATCGCAGCGGATCTTCTCGGATGCGGCCTCGGTCAGGGGGGCGTTGTCGTCAGGCATGTCCAGCCTCCTTGAGGGCAGCGCGCACGCGGGCGGGGGTGGCGGGCACTTGGGTGATCCGCGCGCCGGTGGCGTGTTTGATGGCATTGAGGATCGCGGGCGCGGTGGGGATCAGGACGTGTTCGCCCAACCCTTTCGCGCCGTAGGGGCCATGGGCATCGGGCACCTCGACAATGAGCGTGTCGATGGGGGGCACGTCGCCGATGGTGGGTATCAGGTAGTCATGCAGGTTTTCGGTCCGGTGGGGGATATATTCCTCCATCAGGGCCATGCCCATGCCCTGGGCGATGCCGCCCTGCACCTGACCTTCGACCAGCAGCGGGTTGATGGCCTGACCCACGTCATGGGCGGCGGTGAAATGCAGCGGGCGGACACGGCCAAGGGCGGTATCGACCTCGACCACCACCAGATGCGCGGCATAGCCGTATTGGGCATAGGGTTCGCCCTGCCCGTTCCTGTCCAGCGGTTTGGTGGGGGGATCGTAGGTTTCATTCACCTCAAGCACATAACCTGCGGGGTTGGGGGTCAGCCGCGCCAGATCGAGGGTGAAGTGCTGTGCGCCATCGGTGACGGTGAGGCCACCGGGGGTGAGGGTGATGGTCGCCTCGGGGCTGGCATTGACTTGCAAGAGCACGGCGGCCCGCAGCGCCTCGCCCGCGAGACGGGCGGCGTTGCCGGTCACGAAGGTCTGACGGCTGGCCGAGGTCTTGCCTGCGTCCGGGGTGAGGTCGGTATCGGCCCCGATCAGCGCGATCTGCTGGACAGGCACACCAAAGGCGCGGGCGAAGATCTGCGGGATCACGGTATTGGAGCCCTGCCCGATATCCATCGCTCCTTGGTGCAGGACGACCGTGCCGTCGGCGCGCAGCCCCGCGCGGATCGTGGAGGGGTTGGGCATCGAGGTATTGCCGCAGCCATACCAGCCCGCCGCCAGACCGACACCGCGTTTCATCGTGGCATTGGTCGCGTTGAAGGCAGCACAGTCGGCCTGCGCGGCCTTCCATGCGGGGCGCAGGGCCTCGAGGCAGGGCTTGACGCCGACGCCCTGGGCAAAGACCTGTCCGCAGACCGTGGGCACGCCGTTGTCCAGCGCGTTGAGGATGCGGAAGTCGAGCGCGTCCATGCCCAGCTTGGCAGCCAGTTCGTCGAACAGGCTTTCCTGTGCAATGGCCGATTGCGGCACGCCGAAGCCACGGAAGGCTCCGGCGGGCACACAATGGGTGTTCACCGCGCGGGAGGAAGCGCGGTAGTCGGACACCCGGTAAGGCCCCGAGGCATGGACCGGCACGCGGTTCGCGACAGTCGGGCCCCAGGAGGCATAGGCCCCCGTGTTGAAATCCCCGTCAAAGGTCATGCCCGAGAGGCGGCCATCGGCGCGGGCCCCGATCCGCATCGTGATCTGCGCCGGGTGGCGTTTGGTGGTGGATTGCATGGATTCGGTGCGTTCATAGGTCATGCGCACGGCGCGGCCCGTTTTCATCGCGGCCAAGGCCAGAAACGGTTGCAACGATACGTCGATCTTGGAGCCGAAGCCGCCGCCCACCGCCGTGGGCACGATGCGGATGCGGTCGCGCGGCAGGGCGAGGATCTGCATCAGCGCGTCCTGATCCATGACAGGCGCCTGTGTGCAGGCATGAACCACGACGCGGTTGCCATCCATTTCGGCGAAGCCGGCCTCGGGTTCGATATAGGCATGTTCGACGAAGGCTGTGGTGAAGCGGCCTTCGACCGTGACATCGGCGCGGGACAGGGCGGCATCCGCGTCACCGCAGGCGACATGACCACCGCACATGATGTTCTGCGCGCGGCCGGGGTGGAGTTGCGGGGCATCGGCGGCCAGCGCGGCGTCCACCTCCATCAGGGCGGGGCGGACATCCCATGTGACGGGGAAGGTGTCGAGGTCCAGCCGCGCCATGGTCGCGGCGTCTCCGACGACGGCAGCGATGGCCTCTCCCCGGAAGCGGATATGATCGACGGCAAAGACCGGCTGGTCGATGAAGCCGGGGATCACGCCGAAGGCATTGAGGCCGGGCACGTCAGCGGCGGTCAGGATCGCGTGGATGCCGGGGTTTGCGGCGCGCCAGGCGTCCAGATCGCCAAGGGTGAAGCCCGCATGGGCATGGGGCGCGCGGATCACGCGCAGGACCAGTGCGCCTGCAGGGGCGACATCATCGCCGAATGCCTCGGCCCCTGTGACCTTGGGCAGGCCATCAAGGCGGCGGATGGTGGTGCCGACATCGCCCGAGCCTTCCTGCGGCTGCGTGGCCCCTGCCCCCACCACGGCGTCGATGATCTTGCGATAGCCGGTGCAGCGGCAGAGCACGCCGCCCAGCGCGTCCTGCACCTGCGTGGCGTCGGGCGTGGCCGTGTCGCGCAGGAGTGCGACGGCGGAGACCATCATGCCCGGCGTGCAGATGCCGCATTGCGCGGCCTGATGCGCCTGAAAGCTGTCCTTGAGCCGGGCGGCATGGGGATCGGTCCTGACCAGACCGGCCAGCGTTTCGACCTGCCGCCCTGCGGCCTGTTGCACGGGCATGAGGCAGGCGCAGACCGGCGCGCCATCGACCAGCACGGTGCAGGCGCCGCAATCGCCCGCGTTGCAGCCGATCTTGACGTCGCGCGCGCCCAGACGCTCGCGCAGGGCGTGGGAGAGGCGCTCTCCGGGGGCGGGTTCGACCTCGACCACGGTGCCGTTCAGATGGAAGGCGGTGATGGTCTGTGCGCTGTGCTTATCCATTGGACGGCTTCCCTTGGGTGAGTGCCTGCGCAAGCGCGCGGGCGCAGAGGGTGGCGGCGGCTTCGGTCCGGTATTCGGCGCTGCCGCGCACATCGGCGATGGGCGAGAGCGGGGCCAGATGCGCGTCGGTGATGAGGGCGGGGCCTGCGGCAAGGATTTCGGCGGCGTTGCGGCCTGTCAGTTCCGCCTCAAGCGCGGGCAGGCGTTGGGCCGTGGCCGAGCAGGAGCCGACCGCAAGCGCTGCCTGCGCGATCCGGCCGTCTTCGACGGTGACGAGCGCCGCGACCATGGCGATGGAGATCACCAGATAGTGCCGCGCGCCAAGTTTGAGGAAGGCCCCCTGCGCCGACGCCGGCAGGTCAGGCAGCAGCAGGGCCGTCAGCACCTCGCCGGGCATGCGGGCGGTCTGGCGCGGGCCCTTGAGGAAGGTCGAAAGCGGCATGCGACGGGTGCCGTGGGTCGAGACGAGCTCCACAACCGCGCCCAAAGTCAGCAGCGGCGGCACGCCATCGGCGGCGGGGGATGCGTTACACAGATTGCCTGCGATGGTGCCCGCGTTCTGGATCTGGATCGAGCCGACCTCGCGCGCGGCGGCTTTCAGCCCGTCGAAGGCGGGCGGCAGGTCGGCGCGGATCACATCGGTCCATGTGGTCGCGCCGCCGATGCGCCAGCCGGTGCTGTCATGGGTGATGCCTCGCAGGCCCGGCACGCGGGTGATATCGACCAGATCGCCCTTGAGCGGCCGTATGCCCTGGGCGGGGAACCAGTCTGTCCCGCCCGCGACCACGGCGGCATTCCCCTTGCCCAGCGCCTCCAGCGCCTCGGACAATGATGCGGCAACAAGATATCCCATCGCAGCTTCCCCGTTGTGACCCGCTTTTGTCTGCGGTGTCTGATATTGTTTGCACACGAATAAGAAATCGGCACCTGCCCAGCTGTCAAATCAATTGTGACGATCAGCCGACGAAAGCGCGTTCCACCACGAAGGTTGCCGGGTTGTTGTTCGCGCCTTCCACCAGACCAAAGCCTTCGAGCGCGGCTTTGGTGTCGCGCAGCATTTCCATCGAGCCGCAGATCATGCCGCGGTCGGTGGCGGGGTCGATGGGGGGCAGGCCCAGATCGGTGAACATGCGGCCCGAGGCCATGAGGTCGGTCTGCCGCCCCATCAGGGCCGAGGGTTCGCGGGTGGTGGTGGCGTAGTGGATGAGGCCCCCGGCCATCTCGCCCACCAGAGGGTCGGCGCGCAGATCGCGGACAAGGTCATGGCCGTAGGTCAGTTCCGCCACATCGCGGCAGGTGTGGCAGAGAATGACCTGTTCGAATTTCTCGTAAGTCTCGGGGTCGCGGATCAGGCTGGCGAAGGGGGCAATTCCGGTGCCGGTGGCGAACATGTAAAGCCGCTTTCCGGGCAGAAGCGCATCCAGCACCAGCGTGCCGGTGGGTTTCTTCTTCATCAGAACGGTGTCGCCCACCTTGATCTTTTGCAGATGTTCGGTCAGCGGGCCGCCGGGCACCTTGATCGAGTAGAACTCGATCTGGTCGTCCCAAGCGGGCGAGGCGATGGAATAGGCGCGCATCACCGGCTTGGCCGCATTGGGCAGGCCGATCATCACGAATTCACCCGAGCGGAAGCGAAAGGCGGCGGGGCGGGTGATGCGGAAGCGGAAGAGGCGGTCGGTGTAGTGCTGCACCTGGGTCACGGTTTCGGCGAACATGCCCTCGGGCGTGGGGAAGGTCTGGCTTGGCAGGGCTTCGGTCAGGGACATGCGCTTTCCTCATAGACTGAATCACGTTTCCATATTTGTTAGTATGCAAACAAATTACCTGTCAACGGTTTTGATGCGAGCCGGGGCGACCTCCCCTCTTGATCCGTGCAACATTTCTGTTAGCGTTCTAACAAATCAAAGGAGTGATCCCATGGCCGACGCCGCCCAACAGACGCTTGATGCCACCCATAAGCTGGTGATCCGCAACATCGGATTGATGCTGTCGGGCAAGATCGAGGCGCCGATCCATGACGCCGATTGCCTGATCGCGGTGGGCGGCAAGATCACCGCCTGGGGGCGGGAGAAGGACATGGATACGGAAGGGGCCGACACGCTGATCGACGCGCATGGCACCACGCTGTGCCCCGGCCTGATCGACAGCCATGTGCATCCGGTCGTGGGCGACTACACCCCACGCCAGCAGCAGTTGCACTGGATCGACTCGACCCTGCATGGCGGGGTGACCACGCTGATTTCGGCCGGTGAGGTGCATATGCCGGGGCGGCCCAAGGATATCGTGGGGCTGAAGGCGATGGCGATCGCCTCGCAGCGCTGGTACGAGAATTTCCGCCCCTCTGGCGTCAAGGTTCATGCCGGTGCCCCCGTGATCGAACATGGCATGGTCGAGGAGGATTTCGCCGATCTGGCCAAGGCGGGTGTCAAGCTGCTGGGCGAGGTCGGGCTTGGCACTGTCAAGGATGGCAAGACCGCGCGGCAGATGGTGGATTGGGCGCGCAAATACGGCATCCAGAGCACGATCCACACAGGCGGGCCGTCAATCCCCGGATCGGGGCTGATCGACGCCGACATGGTGTTGGAGACGGGCACGGATGTGGTGGGCCATATCAATGGTGGCCATTCCGCCCTGCCCGATGATCAGATCATCTGTCTGTGCGAAGGCTGCAAGGCGGGGCTGGAGATCGTGCATAACGGCAACGAGCGCGCGGCCCTGCTGACGCTGAACACCACGCGGGAACTGGGCAAGCTGGATCAGGTGATTCTGGGCACGGATGGCCCGGCCGGTTCAGGGGTGCAGCCCTTGGGCATCCTGCGGATGGTGGCGATGCTGTCGAGCCTTGGGAATGTGCCCGCCGAGGTGGCCTTCTGCTTTGGCACCGGCAACACCACGCGGATGCGCGAACTGGATACGGGGATGATCGAGGTCGGATTGTGCGCCGATTTCGTGCTGATGGATCAGGCGCAGCATGCACCGGGCAAGACGATCCTTGAATCGATTCAGCTGGGCAACCTGCCCGGTGTCGGCATGACCATCATCGACGGGCGTGTGACCAGCCAGCGCAGCCGCAATACGCCGCCTGCGGGGCGGATTCCGGTAATCGTCAAGGGCTGAGGCTGCTGGCAGGCCAGTGCCTTTGCACCCCTGCCCCGCTTCATCGATTCACACATACGCAATCGCCACCGTCGTCACGGGTCTGCGGTCTGTGGCTTGTGTCCGCGCGGCGGCGCTCGTCAAACACGGCCCGCTTCGCGGGACCCGAGCGGAGCGTCGTTTTCGGGGACTGCTGGCTGTCGCGACTGCGCTACTCTGACCCCATGCAGAACGGGGACAGACCATCGTGACACGGGCAAGGCCACATTTGGCGACACATTCGTCGAAAAATCCGACACTCCTGTCGCTTTTGACCGGGATGCCCGGCGGGGCATCGGTCAGGATCAGCCCTGCGCCGCGCGTTCTGTGCGGTGCGATCCCTTGTCCCTGCCGGAGCCCAAGATGACCCAGACCGCCACAAAAGACCCGCTGCTGCAACCTTATCGGCTGGGCCATCTGACCCTGAAGAACCGGATCATGACCACCAGTCACGAACCGGCCTATCCTGAGGACGGGATGCCCAAGGAGCGTTACCGCGCCTATCACGAGGCGCGGGCGCGGGCGGGGGTGGCGCTGACCATGACGGCGGGATCGGCGGCGGTGTCGCGCAACTCGCCTCCGGTGTTCAACAACGTGCTGGCCTATAAGGACGAGGTGGTGCCATGGATGCGCGCCATTGCCGATGCCTGCCATGGGCATGGTTGCGCGGTGATGATCCAGCTGACGCATCTGGGGCGGCGCACCCATTGGGCCAAGGGTGACTGGCTGCCCGTCGTGGCCCCCGGCCCGTTCCGCGAGCCCGCGCACCGGGCCTTTCCCAAGGTGCTGGAGGATCACGAGATTGACCGCATCATTCAGGATTACGCTGATGCGGCGGAACGGATGCAGGCGGCGGGTTTGGATGGGGTCGAGTTCGAATGCTACGGCCATCTGATGGATCAGTTCATGTCGCCGCTGACCAATGCGCTGGATGCGCCTTGGGGGGGCGGGCTGGAGAACCGGGCGCGGTTTGCGCTGGAGGTGTATCGCGCTTGTCGCAAGCGGGTGGGCAATGGGTTCCTGCTGGGGATGCGCTATGCCGCGGATGAGGCGGCGGAGGGCGGCATCTCCGCTGAAGAGGGCATCGCCATCGGCCATATGTTCAAGGCGGAAGGGGTGGATTTCCTGAATGTCATCAAGGGGCAGATCCATACCGATGCGGCCCTGACCGATGTGATCCCGGTGCAGGGGATGCGGTCCGCGCCGCATCTGGATTTCGCGGGCCGTATCCGGGCCGAGGTGGGGCTGCCCACCTTTCATGCTGCGCGCATTCCCGATGTGGCGACGGCGCGGCATGCTGTAGCCTCGGGGCAGTTGGACATGGTGGGGATGACCCGCGCGCATATGGCCGATCCGCTGATCGTGACCAAGATCATCGAAGGGCGCGAAGAGGATATCCGGCCCTGCGTGGGGGCGAATTACTGTCTGGACCGGATCTATCAGGCAGGGGATGCGCTGTGCACGCATAACGCGGCGACAGGGCGCGAGTTGACGATGCCGCATGACGATCAGATTGCGCCTGCGGCGGAGCGCAAGCATGTGGTCGTCGTCGGCGCGGGGCCGGCGGGGCTGGAGGCGGCGCGGATCGCGGCGATGCGCGGGCACAGGGTCACGGTGTTCGAAGCGGCCCCCGATGCGGGCGGGCAGTTGCGGCTGGCGGCGCAATCGCCCCGGCGGCGCGAGATGATCGGCATCATCGACTGGCGCATGGCGCAATGCGCGGCGCGCGATGTTGTGTTTCACTTCAACACCTATGCCGAAGCCGCTGACATCATGGCGCAAAACCCTGATGTCGTCATCATCGCCACGGGCGGGATGCCCCATACCGAGGTGCTGGAGGATGGCAACGATCTGGTGGTGTCGAGCTGGGATATCATCGCGGGGGATGTGAAACCGGGCACCCGCGTGCTGGTCTATGACGATGCGGGGGACCATCCGGCCCTGCAAGCTGCCGAAGTGATCGCGGCCAGCGGCGCGCATGTCGAGGTGATGACCCCGGACCGCAGTTTTGCGCCCGATGTAATGGCGATGAATCTGGTGCCTTATATGCGCAGTCTTCAGGACAAGGATGTCCGGTTTACAGTGACTTACCGCCTGATGGCGGTGCAACGGGACGGCAATCAGCTCAAGGCCGTGATCGGCACGGATTATTCCACGCATCGCGAGACGCGGGCGTTTGATCAGATCGTCGTCAACCACGGCACCTTGCCGCTGGATGCGCTCTATTTCGATCTGAAACCGCAATCGGCCAACAAGGGGGCCATGGATCAGGATGCGCTGATCGCGGGGCGGGCGCAGCCATGGCAGGCGGGGCCGGAGCAATTCACGCTTTACCGGATCGGCGATGCAGTGGCGGCGCGCAATACCCATGCGGCGATCTATGATGCGCTGCGTCTGGTCAAGGATATCTGACAACTTCTAGACGATTAAAACTTACATTTACTCAACCATAACCCTCCATCTCCTCCATAGGATCACAGTCATGCTTGACGATTCCGAACTTCAATCCCTTCTGGCCGCGCGCAAGCCCGCGCATTCCCTGCCCCGCCCCTTCTATACCGACCCGGAGGTGTTTGCGGCGGATATGGAGAAGATCTGGTATCGCGACTGGCTGTTCGCGATTGCGGCGGCCGAGGTGCCCAAGACCGGGTCCTATGTCTCGTTGCAGATCGGGGCCTATGCGATCATCATCGTGCGCGGCGCGGATGGGGTGATCCGGTCGTTTCACAATGCCTGCCGTCACCGGGGCAGCCGGATTTGCGCCGCCGAGAAGGGCAACGCGCCCAAGCTGGTCTGCCCCTATCACCAATGGACCTATGAGCTGGATGGAAAGCTGCTTTATGCGCGCGACATGGGGCCGGAGTTCAAGCCGCAGGATCACGGGTTGCGCGGCGTGCATTGCGCCGAAGCCGCCGGGATGGTCTTTGTCTGTCTGGCCGAGGAGGCGCCCGATTTCGCGCCCGTGGCGGCGCAGATGGCGCGCTATATCACGCCCCATGATCTGAGCGGGCTGAAGGTCGCGCATCAGAGCACGATCACGGAAGCCGCCAACTGGAAGCTGGTGATGGAGAACAACCGCGAGTGTTACCACTGTTCCGGCTCGCATCCGTCGCTATGCCGGACGTTCAACGACGACCCCGATCTGGTGGGGGCGGATGACAGCATTTCATCCCCGGCAGGTCTGGCGCATGTGGAGCGCTGCGAGGCGGCGGGGCTGCCCTCGCGCTATGTCGCCGATCCGGACGATCAGTGGCGGCTGGTGCGGATCCCGTTTCTGGGGGCGGCTGTCAGCTATACGATGGATGGCAAGGCCGCGGTGGCGCGGCGCGTGGGTCAGGTGCCGTTCGACAATGCGGGGTCGTGCCTGTTTTTCCATTATCCCAACACATGGAACCATTTCCTGTCGGATCAGGTGCTGTTGTTCCGCCTGATCCCTGTATCGGTGACCGAGACGCAGGTGACAACCACGTGGCTGGTGCACAAGGACGCGGTCGAGGGTGTCGATTACGATCTGAACCGCCTGACAGAAGTGTGGATTCACACCAATGACGAGGATCGCCGGATCGTTGAGGAGAACCAGAAGGGCATCAATTCACCCGCCTATCTGCCGGGGCCTTATTCGGTGCGGCAAGAAAGCGGCGTGATCCAGTTTGTCGACTGGTATGCCAATACGATGGCGCGGCGGCTGACAGGGCCGTCCCGCATGGCAGCGGAGTAAGGCGCATGATCCCGATGCCCCGCGCCGACACGCCCGTCTGGCAGGATAGCGAGCCGCTGGAATGCGTGGCCGTGGTGCCCGAGACGCCGGGTGTGCGGACCTTCGTGTTCCGCCCGCCGTCGGGGGCCACTTTCGTCTATCGCGCGGGGCAGTTCTTGACGCTGGATCTGCCCTTGCCGGGTGGCCATGTGCAGCGGACCTATACGATGTCCAGCAGTCCGGTGGTGAATGCCTATGTCTCGGTCACGATCAAGCCGGGGCCGGACAGCGTGGCCGGGCGCTGGATGATGGAGAACCTGAGACCGGGGATGCGGATCAAGGCTTATGGCCCGTCGGGTCTGTTCCATCTGCCGCCGCAGCCGGACGGGAAATACCTGTTCATTTCGGCGGGGTCAGGCGTCACGCCGGTCATGTCCATGGCCGCGACCCTGTTCGAGCGGGGCGAGGACCCGGATATGACCTTTATCCAAGTTGCGCGGCGGCCAAGCGAGCTGATCTTTCGGCGCAAGCTGGAATATATGGCGGGGCGCGTGCAGGGGTTGAAGCTGCATTTCGTGGTCAGCCATGAGGACCCCTATGAGGTCTGGACCGGCTATCGCGGGCGGTTCAACCAGTTGATGCTGGGCCTGATGGCACCGGATTATCTGGAGCGGGATGTCTATTGCTGCGGGCCGGACAGTTTCATGCAGGCCGTGCGGGACATGCTGAACGCGCTGGGGTTCGATATGAGCCGCTATCATCAGGAAAGCTTCCACGCGCCGGCCGAAACGGTGGCGGAACTGACCGAGTTCGACGATGTGGTCCCGCAGGAGGATGTGGGGGCCGAGATGATCTTTGCCAGCGCGGGGATTTCGGCGCGCTGTTCACAGGCCGACACGGTGCTGAACGTGGCGCGGGGGGCGGGGCTGAACATCCCGTCGGGCTGCCAGTTCGGGATTTGCGGGACCTGCAAGATCCGCAAGATCGCGGGCGAGGTGCATATGGTGCACAACGGCGGCATCAGCGAGGATGATTTGGCCGAAGGCTATATCCTGGCCTGCTGTTCGCATCCCATCGGCAAGGTGACGGTCGAGGCTTAGCGCCGGTGGGTCAGCCCTTGGGCGTGCCCTGCCGCTTGCGCGCGGGGCGCGGCAGGTGGCGGGCGCGGAAGCGGTCCACCTCGGGCCCGGTCGGGGTCTTGCCGGTGAATACCTCGATATAGTTGGGCATCCGGTCGACACGGATCTGGGTGTCTTCCTTGACCATCATCGCGACATAGCCGACTTGGGTGTAATAGATGGAAAAGGCGCGGATGCGGGCGTCATCGGACGCATAACCGAAGCGTTCGAACATGGTGGCGATGGCGTCGATGCGTTCGCCGTCATTGCGTTCCAGCACGCGGCGCAGGGACGGGTCGCCCAAGGCCCAGTTGCGGATCGCATGGTCAAGGCGCGCGTCGAAGAGATCGGGGCGCAGCCAGCAGTCGAAGATGTTGAACACGGCCTCGGTGATCGTTTCGGCATAGGCCTGCGTCTGGCGGATCAGGTTGCCGGTGTTGCGGTCGCGCCAGCGGGCGACAAGCGCGTCGAGCAACGCCTCGCGGCTGTCGAAATGCCCGTAGAAGCTGGTGCGCGACAGGCCGAGGGTCTGGGCCAGCGGCAGGACCTTGACCGCGTCCACCCCCTTTTCGATCAGAAGGTCATAGGCGGCGTTGAGCCACAGATCTTCGGACCCGCGCCAGCCGCTTTTCTTCTGAGGGGGTTGCTCGTTCATGGCCCTTGTCTAGCAAGCGCGCGGGGGCGTCGCAATGGTATCGGGGGCCGACGGATCGGCCCCCAAGAGCTGTGTTGCCTTACGCCAGCCGCATCAAGAGCGCCGCCGTCAGCTTGGCGCGTTCGGCCAGGCTGGCGACCTCGATATGCTCGGTCAGCGTATGCAGGCCCTTGCCGCGCACGCCGATGGAATCGAGGGTGGGGATGCCCATGAAGCCGGTAAAATTGCCGTCCGAGCCGCCGCCCGAGCTGCTGCCTGTCAGGGTGAAGCCCAGATCGGCGCAGATCTCCTTGGCGATGTCGAACATGGCCATGGTGCCGGGCTGGTCGGGCTCCCATACAGGCCGCGTCACGCCGCGTGTCACCTCGAAGCTGACGCCGTTCTCCTCGCCTTGGAGGGCCATCATGGCGGCGACTCCGCGGTCCAGATCTTCCTGCGTCTTGGCCATGGTCAGGGCTTGGGCTTCGCAGGAAGACGAGACGCAGTTCACCCATTGCCCGGCATGGATCACGCCCACCGAGAAGGTGCAGTCGTCGGTCGTCATGGACTCGATCTCGAGGATCTTCTTGGCCATGGCGGCGATGGCGGAGCGGCCTTCGGCCAGCGCCCAACCGGCGTGGCTGGGACGGCCCACGGTGCGCAGGTTGAAGCGCGCGATGGCGTAGCGGCCGATCACCGCGCCGCCGTCTGGCTTGGCGGGTTCGGGGACAAGGACGTATTTGTTCTTGGCGGCCTCGGCCTCGATCAGGTCGCGGGTCGAGGGGGTGCCCACCTCTTCATCCGGGGTGAAGAGGACGGTGACGGGCAGCGGTGTCTGCATGCCCGCCATGGCCAGTGCTTTGATCGCCTCGAGGCTGATGAAATTGCCGCCCTTCATGTCCATGATGCCGGGGCCGTAGCAGATGTCACCTTCGCGTTTGAAGGGCAGTTTTTCCAGCGTGCCGATGGGATGGACCGTGTCCATATGGCCCGCGATCAGGATGCCCGGCTTGCCGAAATCGGGATGCGGAAAGCGCGCCCTGACCGAGCCGCCAAAGCCCATGCGGCCGGGGATGCGTTCGACCACCGCGCCTGCGACCGTGAGGTCATAAGCGGCAAGGTCCATCATCCGGTTCACGGCGTCGGCGTCATAGGGCGGGCTTTCGCATTCGATCCAGGGGCGCAGGCGCGCGACCATGTCATCGGCGTCGAAATTCAGGTCGAGCGGGTTCATGCAGCGGCCTCCGCCAGTGTTTCAGCGGGGTTCAACCGGCGTTCGACGATGCGGGCCATGATGGAAGCGCCGACCGGCAGAAGTTCGGTGCCCAGCACGAAACCGGGGTTGTGCAGGGGCACGGTGCCGGTATGGCCGACGCGGCAATAGGCGCCGGGGACGACCTTGAGCATGTCTGCGAAATCCTCGGACCCGGTCGCGGGTTCGTCGTTGCGGGAGATCATCTCATCCCCCACGATGTCGCGGGCGGCGTCCATATAGGCGTCGGACAGGTCGTGATCGTTCATCAGCACGTCAAAGACATTGCGCAGATCGACCTTGATCTCGGCCCCGAAGGCGGTGCCGAAACCGGCGCAGATTTCCTTCATCCGGGTTTCGGCGATGGCGTAGACCTCGTCCTTGAAATAGCGGATCGTGCCGCAGATATGGGCGGTTTCGGGGATGACGTTATAGGCGCTGCCCGCATGGATCTGCGTGACCGAGACGACGCAGGTGTCCAAGGGGGCGACGTTGCGGGCCACGATGGTTTGCAACTGCCCCACCAGCGCCGAAGCGGTGACGAGTGCGTCGCGCGACTGCTGCGGCATGGCGGCGTGGCTGCCTTTGCCGGTCACGGTGATGTCGAAGAAGGCGGCCCCGGCCATGGCCGCGCCCTTGCAGATACCCACAGTGCCGGGCTGGCCGTTGGGCGAGTTGTGCATCCCGTAGACCTCGTCGCAGGGGAAGCGGTCGAACAGGCCATCGGCCAGCATCCCGCGCGCGCCGCCCAGACCTTCTTCGGCGGGCTGGAAGATCATTACGGCGGTGCCGTCGAAATTGCGGGTCGCGGCCAGATGTTTGGCGGCGCCCAGCAGCATCGTGGTATGGCTGTCATGGCCGCAGGCGTGCATTTTGCCTGCGTTTTTCGAGGAATAGGGCAGGTTCGTCTGCTCGTGGATCGGCAGCGCGTCCATGTCGGCGCGCAGGCCCACGCGCTTGCCGCCCGCATCTTTGCCGCCGCGCCCGTAGATGATGCCCACGACGCCAGTGATGCCGATGCCGGTATGGACTTCATCCACGCCATAGCTGCGCAGTTTCTCGGCCACGATGGCGGAGGTGCGCTGCTCTTCCAGCCCGATTTCGGGATGGGCGTGCAGGTCCTTGAAAATCGTCACCAGCTCCTCCGTGCTGGCCTCGATCACAGGCAGAATGTTCATGTCTCTCTCCTCGGTCTTTAGTGGGGAAGGGATCAGGCGGTGGCCAGTTCCCGGAAATTGGCGAAGTCCCAGGCGCGGCCGGGGGCCGCTTCGATCAGGGATTTCGTGTAATCGTGCTGCGGATTGGCGAGAACAGCGGCGGCGGGGCCTTGTTCGACGACCACGCCGCGCTGCATCACCAGAACGTCGTCGCAGATCTGGGCGGCGACGCGCAGGTCATGGGTGATGAAAACGATGGTGATGCCAAGCTTTTCCTGAAGGTCGTTGAGCAGGTCGAGCACCTGCGCCTGCACGGAGACGTCCAGCGCCGACACGGCCTCGTCGGCCACCAGAACATCGGGCTGCATCATGACGGCGCGGGCGATGGCGATGCGCTGGCGCTGTCCGCCCGAGAATTGGTGCGGGTAGCGGTCAAGGCTGTCGCGGGGCAGGCCCACGATCTCCATCAGTTCGGCGGCGCGGGCCATGGCGTCCCGCGGGCTGGTGCCATAGTTCACGGGGCCTTCGATCAGGCTGCGGCCCACGGTCCAGCGCGGGTTCAGGGACCGGAACGGGTCCTGAAACACGACCTGAAGATGTTGGCGGTGGGGTTTGAGCTGGGCGCGGTTCAGATGCGCGATATCGGTGTCGCGCAGCCGGATGGAGCCTGCTGTGGGGGCGATGAGCCGCATGATGCAGCGCGCCACGGTGGACTTGCCAGAGCCGGATTCGCCGACGATCCCCAGCGTCCGGCCACGGGCGACGGTGAAGGTCACGTCCTTGGCGGCATGGGTGCCGGGGCGTTTCACGAAGAAACCGCCGCCGCCATAGATCATGTCGAGGTTATCGACCTTGAGCACCGGATCACCGCCCGGTGCCGCACGTGCGGCGCGCGGGATCAGGCTGGGCACGGCGCGCAGAAGTTTCTGGGTGTAATCCTGCTTGGGCGCGCGCAGCAGGGTTTCAATGGGCGCGTGTTCCACCAGATCGCCGGATTTCATCACATAGACGGTATCGGCGATTTCGGCGACGACGCCCATGTCATGGGTGATGAACAGCACCGCCGTGCCGTGCTTTTCCTGCAATTCGGCAATCAGCGAGAGGATCTGCTGCTGCGTGGTCACGTCCAGCGCGGTGGTGGGTTCGTCCGCGATCAGCAATTCGGGTTCAAGCACAAGCGCCATGGCGATCATGATCCGCTGGCGCTGTCCTCCCGAAAGCTGGTGCGGATAGCTGCGGTGGATGCGTTCGACATCGGGCAGATGGACTTGCTCCATGATGTCGATGACGCGTTTGCGGCGCTCGTCGGCGGAGAGGGAGGTGTGGCTTTCCAGAACTTCCTCGATCTGATCGCCGACGCGCATCACGGGGTTGAGCGCGGTCATCGGTTCCTGAAAGATCATCGCCACGCGGCGGGCGCGGATATCCTGCATGGCCGATGCGGGCTGCGCCAGCAGATCGGTGTCAGACAGGGTGATCTTGCCGCCTGTGACGAACAGCGCGTCCTTGGGCAGAAGGCCCATGATCGCGAGCGAGGTCACGGATTTGCCCGAGCCGGATTCGCCCACAAGGCAGACGGTTTCGCCCGCGCGGATGGTCAGATTGATGCGGTTGAGCACAGGCGGGGCCTTGGCGGCGGGGGGCAGGCTGACGGTCAGATCCTGCACCGTCAGCACGGTTTTCGCATCGTCGAAATTGCGCGTCTTGAACAGCATCGGCTTATTCCCCCCGTTTCTTGAGGCGCGGGTCCAGCATGTCGCGCGCGGTGTCACCCAGCAGGTTGATCGACAGGATGCAGAGCGACAGCATCAGGCCGGGCCAGAGGATCAGTTCAGGCTTGATACGGAAATACTGCCGTCCCTCGGCCATGATGTTCCCCCATGTGGGGATCTCGGTCGAGACGCCCGCGCCAAGGAAGGACAGGATCGCCTCGGTCAGGATGGCGGAGGCGAGGATATAGGTGCCCTGCACGATCAGCGGCGCCATGGTGTTGGGCATGAGGTGCTGGAACAGGATTTTCGGCATGGAGGAGCCAAGGGCGATGGCGGCCTCGACATAGGGTTCCTCGCGCGCGGTGAGGACGACCGAGCGGACAAGGCGCACGACGCGCGGGATTTCGGGGATGGTGATGGCCATGATCACCGACGTGATGGAGGGGCCGTTCAGGGCCACCAGCGCGATGGCCAGCAAGATCGAGGGGATCGCCATGAGGCTGTCCATCACCCGCATGATGAGCGTGTCGGCCAGCCGGAAGAAGCCGGCGATGAGGCCGATGATGAGGCCGATGAACACCGACACGACCGCAGCCCCGATGCCGATGAGCAGCGAGACGCGGCCCCCGATCAGCACGCGGGAATAGATGTCGCGACCGAAGGGGTCGGTGCCCAGCATATTCGTGTCGCTTGGCCCTTGCAGGCGGTTCATGGGGTTCATTTCCAGCGGATCGAAGGGGGCGAGCCAAGGCGAGATCAAGGTGACGATCACGATCATGGTCAGCACAGCGGCGGCGATCAGCGGGCCCGTGCCCAGCTTGGCGAGCGACGGGATCGAGAACAGCCGCAGCACCGATTGCATGGCCGAGGATGGGGGCGCGTAATGGGACATCAGTAACGGATCCTCGGGTCAAAGACGGTGTAGGAGATGTCGATGATGAGGTTCACCACCACATAGGTCGCGGAGGTGATCAGGATCATCGCCTGGATCACCGGATAGTCGCGGGCCAGAATGGCATCGACGGTCAGACGGCCAATGCCGGGAATGTTGAACACGCTTTCCGTGACCACCACACCCGAGATCAGCAGGGCAAAGCCGGTGCCGATGACGGTGAGGATCGGCACGGCGGCATTGCGCAGCGCGTGGCGGAACAGCACGCGGGATTCCTTGACGCCCTTGGCGCGGGCGGTGCGGATGTAATCCTCGCCCAGCACTTCCAGCATGGAGGCGCGGGTCATCCGGGCGATGAGCGCGATATAGATCGTGGCCAGCGTCAGGGCGGGCAGGATGGCGCGGTAGAGAAATTCGCCGAAGCCGTCGGCGGGGGCGGCATAGCCCTGCACCGGCAGCCAGCCCAGCACGATCGAGAACACGAGGATGAAGATATAGCCGATCACGAAAACCGGGACGGAGAAGCCCAGCACGGAAAAGCTCATGACCGCGTAATCGACCCATGAGCGGTGCCGCCATGCGGCCAGAACGCCCATCGGCACAGCGATGGCCACGGCGATGGCGATGGTCAGCAGCGCAAGGTTGATGGTCGGAAAGATGCGCTGGCCCACCATTGTGGTCACGGGTGTGCCGGAGATCAGCGAGGTGCCGAGATCGCCCTGCAGGAGCCGCCCCATCCATGTGATGAACTGGGTGTGGATCGGCTGGTTCAGGCCCATCGCCTCGCGGATACGCTCGAGCTGTTCGGGCGTGGCCATGTCGCCCGCGATGATCGCGGCCGGATCACCCGGCGTGAGGCGCAGCAGCAGAAAGACGAAAATGGCGACGATCAGCATCACGGGAAAGATCGCGAGGATGCGTCGGATGATGTAGCCCAGCATCGGCAGGGGACCCTTTCGGCGGGGAAATTCAGCGGGCAGGCGCGGTCAGGATCGACCGGCCACACAAGGAGCGACCCGGCGCGCAGGCTGCGCGCCGGGAAGGTTCAGACCGTGACGGTCACTCTTTCTTGACGTTCCAGAACACCGGCACGGGCGCGGGGATCATGTCGGTGATGTTGGCGCGGCGCGCCTGCGGGCTGACATACTGACCCAGCGGAATATAGAGCACCTGCTCCATGTTATGGGCCTGAATGTCTTTCGCGACGGCCAGCTGCTCTTCCGGGGTGCCTGCGTCGATGAAGGCTTCTTTCAGCTCTTCGATGCGGGCATCTTCGGGCCAGCCGAACCATGCGCCATCGCCGCGACCGTTCAGCATCGGCGAGATCAGCGGGCTGGAGATTTCAGGCACCAGCCAGTTGGTGAAGAAGATGTTCCAGCCACCATCGGCAGGCGCGTTCTGGCTGGCGCGGCGGGTCACGAGGGTCTGCCAGTCCATCGGCTGCATGTCCACGTTGAAGCCAGCATTGCGCAGCGACTGTGCCGCCACGACCGGCTGAGCGGCCAGCGTGACCACATCGGTCGGGGCCATCAGCACGATGGGCGTGCCATCGTAACCGGCTTCTTCCAGCAGCGCCTTGGCCGCTTCGATATCGCCGCCCGAGGTCAGGCTGTCGGACCCGGTTGCATCCGCCAGCGGGGTGCCGCAGCCGAAGATCGCGCCGCAGGTCGAGTAATATTCGGGGTTGCCGATCAGCGCGGCCAGAACCGCCTCTTGATCCAGCGCCATCATTGCGGCCTGACGGATCTTGACGTTGTCGAAGGGCGGGTGCTTGAAGTTCATCCGGCCGATGGTCTGATAGCCCAGCGGTTCACGCTTTTCAAAGACCACATCGGGATCCCCTTCCAGCAGGGGCAGAAGGTCCACCTGCACGGATTCGATATAGTCGATCTCGTTGCCCAGAAGCGCGTTGATCGAGGTCGATGCGTCGGGCATCGTGGCCCAGACGACCTTGTCCACATGCACGACCTTGCCGCCGGCCATGTTGTCGGCGGGCTCGTCACGGGGGACGTAATCCTCGTTCTTGACATAAGTGACGCTGACACCGGGCTGGAACTCAGCCTCGACGAACTTGAAGGGGCCGGAACCGACATGCTCGGTGATCGCGGTATCGGCCGGGGTTGCGGCGACGCGGGCGGGCATGATGAAGGGCGGCAGGGCGGATTGCTTGGCAATCGTGTCCAGCAGCGGGGCGAAAGGCTCTGTCAGGGTCCAGACAAGGGTTTTGTCATCGGTGGCGGTCAGGCTTTCGGTGCGGTCCATGATGAGCTGGCCGCCGGAATCCTTCTGTGCCCAACGCTTGAGCGAGGCTTCGGCATCGGCTGCGGTGACCGCGGCGCCATCGTGGAACTTCAGGCCGTCGCGCAGGGTAAAGGTATAGACCTTGCCGTCGTCGGACACGGTCCAGTCGGCCATCTGCGGCTGCGGCTTGAACTCGCTGTCCAGGGCGACAAGCACGTCATAGATCATATAGGCGTGGTTGCGGGTGATATGGGCCGTGGTGATGACCGGGTCCAGCACGCGCAGGCCGGAATGCATCACGGCGGTGATCGTCGTCTCGGCCCAGGCGGCGGATGCTCCGACCAGCGCGGTCGAGGCCATCAGCGCCCCTGCCATCAGGCTGCGGACGCGGGAGGCGCCCTTTGAACGGAAACTGTGTAAGGTCATGATATTCTCTCTCTGTTGCACTTCGGGTGGTCGTGATGTGCCCCGGTTCTTTGACGGGTGCACGGGGGTGAAAACGTGACTCAGCTCTCCTCAAGACTGGGGGCGGGGGTTTGCGCCGGTTGCCAGCGCAGGCCCATCGGTTCCAGTTTCATGCCCGGTGCCAGCCGTGTCCATGGCAGGCTGGCCGGGCTGATCGGCATCGGTCCGGGCGCGGTGCAAACGAGGATTGTTTCAGCGATCGGCTGAAAATCCGCGCGAAAATGCACCGAACTTTTGTTGACGAGTATCGCCTGTTGCGTGGGTTCGATCCCCACGAAGCGATACATCTGCTGGTCGGCCATCTGCGCCTTGTGTGTTGATACCACAATCCGCACGTCTCCGATACGCAGACAGGCGGAGGGGCCAAGATCAAGAGGGGCGCTGCCGTAAAAGGGGCCCGAGGCGATGAACTTGCCGTCCGACAGGGTTTCGACGGTGAAGCGCGCCTGAAACGGGCTGTCGCCGGGGATGTTCGAGAAGCCGCCGAGGGCGATGTCGATCTCGGCCCCCTGCCCTGCGGCATGGGCGGCGGCGGCGGCGGCGGGGTCGACGATGATGCCGGTGGCCGCGCGCTTTGCCTCCGCCCGCACGAGGGCGCGCAACATGCCGGTGGTGTTGCTGTCGCCGCCTGCGCCCGGATTGTCCTGCGTGTCGGCGATGACGACGGGTTTGCTGGCGGTGGCGGCGATGCGAATGGCTTCGGCCACACCTTCGTCGGGGCCATATGCCTTGCCCGCAAAGGCGGGTTCAGCCGCGCGCACATCGGCTGCGACCGCATCGGCGGCAGCATCAGCGGCGGCCTGCGTGGCGGCATAGGCCACGACCGTAGGACCACATTCGGGGAAATCGGCGGCGGGAAAGCCGGGGAAGAAGGACACCGTGGCGACCTCGCCGCCCTCAAGCGCCGCCATGCGGGCATAGATGCCTGCGGCGGGTTCCATCACGGTGCTTTGCCATGCGATGGGGATCAGGAAATCCAGCCTGCGGAAGGCTTTGGCGAAGGGCGCGCCGCGCGCCATCAGCGCGTCCAGCTGCACGGCGGCGCGGCGGCCTGTTTCGGCCATGTCCACATGCGGATAGGTGCGGAAGCCCACCAGCGCATCGGCGGCCTGCACCATTTTCGCGGTGATGTTGCCATGCAGGTCAAGTGCGGCGACGATGGGCACGTCGGGGCCGACGACCGCGCGGACGCGGGCCAGAAGCGCGCCTTCGCCGTCATCCTCGTGTTCCGCGACCATCGCGCCGTGCAGGTCAAGGAACACACCGTCCAGCGCGCCTGCGGCCTTGATTCCATCCACGATTTCGGTGGTGATCGCCTCATAGGCGTCGCGTGTCACATGGGCCGAGGGGATCGCCCCGCACCACAGGATCGGAACCATGTCCCAGCCCGCGCCTTCGCCATGTTCGACGGCACCGCCGATGCCGAGGTTGATGCCCCGGCCCGCTGCCATCAGCGCGGCGCCGCGCGCCATCGGCATATAGCCACCGCCCTGCACGAAGCTGGCCATGTCAGCAGGGCTTGGCGCAAATGTATTGGTTTCGTGCAGAAAGCCTGCAAGCGCCACGCGTTTGGTCATCTGTTCGGTTCAGCCCCCGTCATCCCGTCACGATCCGCCACAATCTGCCCTGTCCGGTGCCTTGTCGGCGGGATCAGATCGGAGATTTAGTGTATTGTCAGGCGATACGCTTGCATCGTATTCTCAGCCTAGGGGCTAACTTGCCGCCAAGTCAACTGGCACTGCGAGAGATCAGATGAGAAATACGCTGCGTGCCGAATCCGGTGTCCGTTATTTGAGCGAAGAACAGCGTGCGGACCCGCTTTTCACCAATTCCATTGCCCGCGCGATGCAGGTTCTGGCGGCGTTCCATCATGCGGATCACCCCTTGTCCCTTGCCGAGATCGCAACCCGTGCCGGAGTGGACCGCAGCGCGGCGCAGCGAATCGTCCACACCCTTCGGACGATGGGCTATATCACCCGCGATGCCGAGGATCGGGGCTTTCTTCCCGGTATCCGCATTCTGGATCACACACTGGATTACCTGCGGCTGAACCCGCTGATCCAGCGGGCGACGCCGGTGATTCTGGAGTTGCGCCGCAATGTGCGCGAGCGGGTCGACCTGTCGCTGTTCGACGGGCAGCGGGTGGTCTATGCCGCGCGGATGCAGAGCAAGCGCGAGACGTTTTACGCCACGCTGGTGGGGCATAGCGTGCCCACGTTCTGTTCCTCGGGCGGCTGGGCGATTCTGGCGCGGCTTGAGGACGAGGCGGTGCGGGCGATCGTCGATGCCTCGAACCGGCAACCCTTCACCCCGCGCACCCTGACCGATCCCGAAGAGATCATGGCCGAGGTCGAAGCGACCCGTGCGCGGGGCTATTCCATTGCGGTCGAGCAGATCCTGCTGGGCGAGGTGGCCATCGGCGTGGCCGTGACCGGGCCGCAGGGTCGCCCGGTGGCGGCGATCCATGTGGCCGGGTCGCTGGCCGAATGGACGGCCGAGGATTTCAGCACCCGCGTCGCCCCTCTTGCGCTGGAAGCGGCGCGCGCCATCAGCCAGATCTGACCTGAACACCGGAGCAAACGCCATGACCACCCATCACCTGCCCGGCCTTGCCGCCCCCGTCACCCTGCGGATCGACCGCTGGGGCCTGACCCATATCAAGGCCGGGGGTCTGGCGGATCTGTTCTTTGCCCAGGGCTTCAATGCGGCGCGGGACCGGCTGTGGCAGATCGACCTGTGGCGCAAGCGGGGACTGGGGCTGTTGGCGGCGGATTTCGGCCCCGGCTATCTGATGCAGGACCGTGCGGCGCGACTGTTCCTGTATCGCGGGGATATGGCGGCGGAATGGGCGGCCTATGGCGATGATGCCGAGACGATCTGCACGGCCTTTGCCGCCGGGATCAATGCCTATGTCGATCTGGTGCTGGCGGGAGAGATGCCCCTGCCCGCCGAATTCGCCGCGCTTGGCAGCAAGCCCGCGCATTGGGCCGCGGAGGATGTGGTGCGTATCCGCACCCATTGCCTGACGCGCAACGCGGCGTCTGAACTGGCGCGGGCGCAGGTTCTGGCGCTGGCCGATCCTGAGGTGGACTTGCTGCGCGCGCCGCTCAATCCGCCGGTGGAGGCGGCGGAATGGGCGGTGAATGCGGGCGAGGATCTGCCGCCGGAGGCGCTGGCGGTGTTCGAACTGGCGACAGCGCCGGTGACGTTCGCGACCGAGAGACTGGCCGCTGGATTGGAGGAGGCCGGGCGCTGGAGCCGTGTCGATCCGCGCAAGACGGTGGTGCAGGCCCCCAGCGTGGAAGGATCGAACAACTGGGTGGTGGCGGGGTCGCGCACCGCTTCGGGGCGGGCGATCATGGCAAGTGATCCCCACCGGCAGCATGCGGCCCCGTCCTTGCGCTATATGGTGCATCTGACGGCGCCGGGGATTGATGTGATCGGTGCGGGCGAGCCGTCCTCGCCGGGGATCATGGCGGGGCACAATGGGCATGCGGCCTTCAGCCTGACGATCTTCTGCGCGGATCAGGAGGATGTGATGGTCTATGACACGGACCCCGCCGCCCCTGTCCGCTATCGCTATGGCGACGGCTGGGAGGAGATGGAGGTCGTGACCGAGGTCTTTGCGGTCAAGGGCCATCCCGATCAGACGCTGGAGTTGCGTTTCACCCGGCACGGTCCGGTCGTCTGGGAGCAGGCGGGATTCGGGGCCGAGCCGGGGCGGGCGCTGGGCTTGCGGACGGTCTTCACCGAACCGGGCACCGCGCCTTACATGGCAAGCCTCAAGTCGATGCGGGCGAACTCGTGGGAGGGGTTCAAGGCGGCGGTGGACACATGGGGCGCGCCGTCGGTCAATCTGGTTTATGCGGATGTGGCGGGAGATTACGGCTGGCAGGCGGCGGGTTACGTGCCCAAGCGGAGCGGCTGGCGCGGGTTGGTGCCCGTGGCGGGGGACGGGCGGTTCGAATGGGAGGGGTTCATGACGGCGAGCACCCTGCCCCGGCTTGATCATCCTGCGGCCGGGTTTGCCCATTCGGCGAACGAGATGAACCTGCCAGTGGCGGCGCAGAACGGCCCCGCCATCGGGCATGAATGGTTCGAGGATCAGCGCGCGGCGCGGATTGCTGCGGCGCTGGGGGCGCGGGACGATCATGATCTGGGCGCCAGCACCGCGTTGCAGACCGATACCGGATCGCCCTTTGCGGCGCGGTTGATCGCGTTGCTGCCGCAGGATGCGCCGGGGCGGGATCTGCTGGCGGTCTGGGACGGGCGGTCCGATGCGGGATCGGCCCCGGCGCTGCTGTATGAGCTGTGGCTGTCCTCGCATCTGCGCCCGGCCCTGCTGGCGCGGGTGGCACCGGACCCGGATCTGCGGCGGTTTCTGGTGCCGGGGAACGTGCCGGTTGTGACGGAATTGCTGGAGGGCAAGCATCCGACCCTGACGGCACGAGCCGGGCTGGATGCGCCCGGTGCGCGGGATGCGCTGCTGCGCGAGACGCTGGCGGCGGCGCTGGCCGATGTGACGGAGCGGTTCGGCGCTGACCCGACGACATGGCGCTGGGGGGATCTGCATGTGGGCTGGTTCGAACATGCGCTGACGCCCTTGGGGGCCAGTTTCGATCTGGGGCCATGGCCCAAGGGGGGCGGGAACACCTCGATCATGCTGGCGCATCACGAGGCGTCGGATTACCGGGTGCGGATCGGGGCCAGTGTGCGCATGGTCGTGGATGTGGGCGCGTGGGACAACAGCCTGTGGATCAACGCGCCGGGCCAGTCGGGGATGCAGGACAGCCCGCATCTGGCCGATCTGGCACCGCTCTGGGCGGCGGGGGACTATGTGCCGATGGCCTATACGGATGCGGCGGTGGAGCAGGTGACCGTGGAGACGATCACCCTTTTGCCCGCCTGAAGCGCTTAGCGGCGCAGGCGCGTGACGATCTGCGCGGCCAGACGGTCGATCGCCTGCCCCTGCGCGGCGGCAATGGCACCGGGCCCTTCGCCGGCCAAGGGCACGCGGATGTCGAAACGGTCCAGCACCTCGCGGCCGGGCGCGTCGAAGCTGGACACGGCATATTGCCCGGCCATCTGATAGGTGCCATCGGCGCGGGCGACCAGCGCATCCACCCGCACATCAAGGCGTCCGGCGGGGGACTCCGAGAGGGGCCAGGGTTCGGCCGCGACGGCGGCAGTGGTTTGCAGATCAAGGCTGCGGGCCAGCGCGGCTGTCACGGCGCGGGCGGAGCTGTCGGCCCATTCGGCCCCCTTGATGGGGCGCAGCGCGCCGGTGGCGTCTTGCGCGAGGATCTGCACATCTTCGGCATAGGCGGGCAGGACCGTGTCGCGCACTTCGATACTGGACAGGCGCAGAGCCACGGGGGCGGCGGTGGGCGCGGGTTCGACCAGATAGCGCGCGGCGGTGTCGCCGCAGGCGGCCAAGCCAAGGCTGAGGGCAAGGGTCAGCGGGGCAAATATCTTCATGATCAACGTCCAATCAGCAGGGAATTCGGATTGCGTTCGATGGTGCGGGCCAGCTGCGTGACCGCGCGGGCGGTGGCGCGGAATTCGCGCATCACGTCCAGCGCTTCGGCGTTGAAGTCTGACCGCGCGCCATAAGAGGCGATCAGGCTGTCGGCCTGTGTCACCAGCCGGTCCAGCCGGGCGGATAGCGCGGGCAGGCTTTCCATCGCCTGCGCCACGGAGTCGGCGGCAGAGCGGGTGGAGGCGAGCGTGCGGTTCACGTTCTCGACCGCCTCGCCTTCGCGCAGGGCGGCGAGGACCTGTTGCACCTCGGCCAGCGCGCCCGCCAGTGCGGGGGGCAGTTCGCGCATCTGGTCCGAGCCGACCAGTTCTTCGGTGCTATCCAGAAGGCGGGTGGCGGCGGCGGCCAGTTCCTCGATCTCGACGCCCTGCGCGCGGTCCACCAACGTCTGCATGTCCTGCACCAGTGCCGGGAAATCGGCAGAGGCGGTGGCGGTGTTGGCGGCGATGGTATCGGCGCTGTCCAGCACGCTGGCCAGCCGGTCGATGGCACCACGCAGGCGCAGCTCCTCGACCACGGCGCGGAGTTCGGCCAGACCTTCGCGCAGCTCGCCCGGCAGGGCCTGGGTATCCTCGCCGCCGACCAGACCGCGAATATCCTCGATCAGCGCCAGTGCGGCGTCGGGGGCCTGCCGCGTGCCCTCGGAGGAGACGACCGCTTCGACCGAGGCCATGAGGGTGATGGCCTGATTGAGCAGATCCTCGACCGGGAGGGCGTTGATGCGTTCCAGCACGCCTTCGGCGGTGGCGGTGAAATCGGGCAGTTCGGAATAGACGGACGGCATGATGGCCAGACTGTCCTCGGGTCGTTCCAGCGTGGCGGGGGCGGCGTCGGGAAGTTCGGCCAGTTCCACGATCAGCGCGGCCGTGAAGAGGCTGGAAGTGGCCAGACGCGCGCGCATGCCATCAGCGACCGCCTCTTCGAGGAAGGCCAGCGTTTCCTCGGCCCCGGCCCCGTCGGGCAGGCCCAGCGCCTGCGGGTCGATGGCCAATGTGGTGCGCAGGCGGACGTCTCTTGCGCCGCTGTCATCGGACAGCACCGCGCCGATGGCGCGCACTTCGCCGACACGCAGGCCGCGGAAGCGCACGGCGGCGCCGGTGGTCAACCCGTTGACCGAGCCATCGAATTCCACCGCGATTTCGACGGCATTGGCGGCCACGCCCCGGAACAGGCTTTGCCGCGCGGTCTGCTCGTCCGGGAAGAGGTCGAAGACATAGCCGGGGTTGAGCGGTTCGCCGTTCGAGAAAACGGTATCGAAGGCGATGCCGCCGGTGACAAGGGCGGCGAGGTTGCCCACGTTCAGCGACAGGCCCGTGGCCCCCAGCGAGACGTTGAATCCCGATGTGTCCCAAAAGCGCGTCGCCGTGGTCAGGCGGCGGTCATGCGGCGCTTCGATGAAGGCGTCAAAGACCACGCTGTCGCCGGACAGGATCAGGCGCGGGGCCTCGATCTGGCCTACCTCGATTCCCCGGAACAGGATCGGCGCGCCTTCGGAAATGCGGTTGGCATCGCGGGTACGCAGGGTGATGCGCGTCCCCTCTTGTCCGGCGCGCATCAAGGGCGGCGCATCGGCCCCGGTGAAACGGCGCACTTCGGACGCTTCACCCGGCGGGAAGGACGCCTCGATATAGACGCCCGACAACACGGTGGAGAGGCCCGTGATGCCACGGGCGCTGACCTCGGGCTGGACGACCCAGAACTGGGCGTCTTCGGGCAGCGTCTCGGCCACGGCGCGGTCGATGGAGGCCTTGACCACGACCTGCGCCAGATCAGGGGTGAAATGGACATCCTCGACCGTGCCGATGACCACATCGCGGTAGCGGATCGTGGTTTCGCCCGGTGTCACGCCCGAGGCATTCTGGAAGGTGATCTCGATCTGCACGCCGCGCGCGGCATAGGTCTGCCAGGCGATGCCCAGCGACACGGCAAGGGCCACGATGGGCACCAGCCAGACCATGGACAGGTTGCGCCAGAAGGCGCGTTTGGGCGGGTCGATCCGCATGGCGGCGGGCTCTTGTTGGCTCATGGGGCGGTGCCCTCCTCTGCGTCCCAGATCAGGCGGGGATCGAAACTTTGCGCGGCCAGCATGGTGAATGCAACCGATAGCGAGAAACTGACAGCCGCGATGCCGGGGCTGATGGTGGCGGCGAAATCCAGTTGCACCAGCGCGGCAAGGATCGCGACGACGAAGACGTCGATCATCGACCAACGCCCGATGAATTCCACCACCTCATAGAGGTGCTGGCGACCGCGCAACCCGCTGCCCCGCCCGATCCGGGCACCGGGGCGCACCACGAGGGCAAGGTAGCCGATGGCGATGAATTTGCCCACAGGGATCAGGACGCTGGCGACGAAGACGATCAGCGCCACGCCGAACGAGCCATAGTCGATCAGTTCGATCACGCCGCCGATGATCGTGTTTTCGGTGGTGCGGCCGAAGCTGGTGGTCAGCAGCATCGGATAGATGTTTGCCGGGATATAGACCACGATTCCGGCGAAAAGCCAGGCCCAGACCTTTTGCAGGCTGCCGGGCCTGCGGCTGTGCAGGGTCGCGCCGCAGCGTTGGCACTGTGCGATGCCGTCCCGGTGGACGCGCCCGCAGCTTTCGCAGGCGACCAACCCGGCCGCCCGCGCGGTCAGCGCCGGGGGGATCTGCTGGGGCACGGGTCCGCTCATGGCCGTCTGCGCTCTTCCAGGGTTTTCCAGACGGTCAGGCGGCACATGTAATTGTCGCTGAGCACGGTCACGAGAACCAGTGCCGCGAAGGTCCAGAAGGCCGGACCGAAAGAGAGTTTCGCAAGGCCCGCCACCTTGACCAGGGCGACCGAGACGCCGACGATGAAGATCTCGGCCATGGCCCAAGGCCTGAGCGCCTGCGTCAGGCGGAAGATCGGCACCGCATGGCGCGCCGGATGCCAGCCCAGCGCCATCGGGGCCAGCGCATAGACGATGCCCGCCAGACGCAGGGTCGGCAGCACGATGATCAGCGCGGCCGTGGCGAAGGTCAGCGGCAGCATCATGCCCGAGGAGAAGGCCAGCACCGCATCCAGCAGCGAGGAGCGGCGCACCATGCCCCCGGCGCTGAGTTCCAGAAAGGGAAAGAACACCGCCGCGACCATCAGCACCAGTGCGGTGGCCGCCAGCATGACGATCCGCGTCATCGCCCGCTCGCGCGGGGCCATGAGGACCGTGCCGCAGCGATGGCACCGCGCCTGCGCCCCGACCGGCACAGCGGCGTCATGCTGCAAGGCATCGCAGTTGGGACAGGCGATCAGCCGATCAGGATCAAGGGTCGGCGGGGACCCTGACCCTGCCCGCGCGCGTGTGGGGTCGGAGGCGTCAAACATGGGTGCAGTTTCTAGGTCGCGCGCGACAGATGCAAGGCAGGGTTGACGGGAACGTGATCACGGGGATTCACTCGGCGGTGAATTGCCGCTGAAACGGTGTCCAGAGCGGGCGATGGCGCGACGGCGGTGGCCCTGCTGCGGAGCGCGCCGTGTCCGACTGTTGCGAAAGGCAGAGCGATGCGCAAACCCCAAAGCGTCAAGGCGCTGGACGATCTGGGCCGGGTGCGGCTGTCCGAGAGTTTCTATCTGCGTGACTTCCTGCATAGCGAGGTGGCCGCGTTTCACGGGATGCCCAATATCCCCGATGATCCCGATCTGGCCATCGCGGCGGGGCGGCGTCTGTGCGAGGTCTTGCTGGAGCCGTTGCAGGCAGCCTTCGGGCGGATCGCGATCCGGTCGGCCTATCGCTGCGCGGCGGTCAACGCCTTTTGCAACGCGCAGCAAAGGGCGGGCAAGGCGGGCTATCCCTGCGCCTCCAACGCCACGACAGCGGCCAATCACATCTGGGACCTGCGCGATGCGCAGGGCCGGATGGGGGCCACGGCCTGCATCGTGATCCCGTGGTTCGCCGATCGCTATGCGGCGGGGGCGGATTGGCGCGGTTTGGCGTGGTGGGTGCATGACCACCTGCCCCATCACAGCCAGTTCTTTTTCCCGCGCAACGCGGCCTTCAACCTGACATGGCGCGAAGACCCCGAGGGGCGGATCGACAGCTATGTCGCGCCGCGCGGCTGTCTGACCAAGCCGGGCATGGCGAACCATGCCGGATCGCATGCCGCGTGGTATGAGGGCTTTCCCCCGGGGCCGGAACGCGGCACTCTGGGCCATCCCTGATCCGAGGACTAGTCATGCTGACCATCGACCCTGCCCGCTCTGCCCTGCTGGTGATCGACTTTCAGGAGCGGCTGATGCCCGCGATTGATCAGGCCGGTCAGCGGCTGGATCAGGCCGCGCGCCTGATCCGGGCGGCGGAGGTGCTGGGCCTGCCGCGCCACGTGACCGAGCAGAACCCCGCACAGCTGGGCGGCACCGTGCCCATGCTTGAGATCCCGGCGGGTGAGGCCATGGCGAAAATGGATTTCGACGCGGCGCGCGATCCGGTCATCGCGGCGGCGCTGGCGGGGGATCGGGCGCTGGTCGTCTGTGGCTGCGAGGCGCATGTCTGCGTCCTGCAAACCGTGCTGGGGCTGCTTGCCGAGGGGCGGCAGGTCTATGTGGTGGCCGATGCCGTGGGCTCGCGCACCGAGGCGAACCGGCAGGCGGGACTGGCGCGGATGGCGCGGCACGGGGCCGAGATCGTCACGACCGAGATGGTCCTGTTCGAATGGCTGGGCAGCGCGGCGCATCCGGCCTTCAAGGCGCTGATGCCGCTGATCAAATAGGGGCAACGACTCGGTTGACAGATGCGGGCGCGCGGCGCGACGCTGCGGGCAAGGCGGGATGGACCCGCCGTGACCAACAGGGAGTGTGAAGCGATGTGCCATGCCTGTGTGATGGAGTCAGTGAAGAACCGGATGTTGAGCCGCCGCGATCTGTTTCGCGGCACGGCGGCCAGTGCGGCGGCGGTGGCCCTTGGCGGGGTTGCGGGCGGTGGCTTGCTGGGCGCGCGGCCTGTGGCGGCCTCGACCCATTCCAGCGTGGCGGACATGACGCACACGCTGCATCCCGATTTCCCGACCTTTTTCGGGGATCAGCAGTTCTTCGAGGAGCAGAAGTTCAATTTCGCGGAACATAGTTTCAACCTCAAGGAATTGCGGGTGAACGAGCATACGGGCACGCATGTGGACGCGCCGCTGCATTTCTCGGCCGATGGAAACGCGGTGGACGAGATCGCGGTCGAAAACCTGATCGTGCCGCTTTGCGTGGTGGACATCCGCGAGCGCGCGGCGGCGGATGCGGATGCACAGGTGACGCCGGATGATCTGAAGGCGTGGATCGACGCGAATGGCCCGATCCCCGAACGCGCCTGTGTGGCGATGAATTCGGGCTGGGGGGCGTTTGTGAATGACCCCAAGTTCCGCAATGCCGATGGCGAGGGCAAGATGCATTTCCCCGGTTTTCACGTCGAGGCGGCGCAGATGCTGCTGGAGACGGGGGCTGTGGGGATTGCCAGCGATACGCTGTCGCTGGATCACGGCATCTCGCCGGATTTCGCGGCGCATTACGCGTGGTTGCCGCAGAACCGTTGGGGGATCGAGTGTCTGGCCAATCTGGACGCGGTCCCCACCACGGGGGCCACGCTGGTGGTGGGCGCGCCCAAGCATCGCGGCGGCACGGGCGGGCCTGCGCGCGTCTTTACCCTGATCTGATCCATGCCGGGGCGGGCCGCGTGTCCGCCCCCCCTTAGGAGCGTTCGATGGCCACTGTCACTCCCCCCGCCGATCCCGAAGCCGATCCCCGCGTCAAGGCGGTGTTCGACGATATCCGCGCCACGCGGAAGTCGGATTTCATCAATAATGTCTGGCGGTATCTGGCCTTTGATCCCGGCTTGCTGGAGGAGGTCTGGCGCGATGTGAAGGCGGTGCTGGCGACGCCCTCTGCCCTTGATCCCAAGGTCAAGGAAATGATCTATGCTGCCGTGTCCATCGCCAATGCCTGCGACTACTGCACCCATTCGCATCTGGCCTCTGCCCGCGCGAAGGGGATGACGGCGGCGGAACAGGCAGATCTTCTGCGCGTTGTTGCCACGGCGGGCAAGACGAACCATATCCTGAACGCGATCCGGCCACCGATCGACGATGCCTTTCTGATGGACAAGGGCTGACGCGATCCGCGCCTCCACCTCGTGGTGATCAGCGGTCATCCGCCCGGCGACCGGTGCAGGACCGCACTACACGCCATTGTGACGGAACGGATGTTCCGGGTCGTGCGTTTAGTCTCCAGATGAGCCAAGTCATCCGCGATATGGCCTGCCCCGCAGGTCCAGCACAAAGGCACAGGTGAGACATGACACGCAGAACACTGAAAACCACGACCGCCAGCATCCTGGCGCTGTCGTTGATCCAGCCCTATCCGGCGATGGCGCAGCTTCGTGCGCTGAATCCGCAAGCGGCGCAACATTCCAGCGCGAACACAGGGTCAGAGCGGATTTTCCTTGCGCAAGCCGAGGATGCAACATGCTTCACCGATGGTGAAGTCGATACCGCCCGCTGCGATATCGACATGATGCGTGCCGAGCTTGAGGCGCTGCTGGAAAACGGTCTGCCCGATGCGGCGGACCGGCCCGCCGAGGATGAGTTGACCGCCGCCTTGACCGCTGAAGAGCGGATCGGGTTGCTGAGCGCGGCCATCGAGGATGCGGAACGCGAAGCGTCGCTGGAGGCGGAAACTGTGGCCAATGCCGAAGCCGAGGCCACCGTTGCCGCAGAGGCCGAGGCGGCCGCACGGGCCGAAGCCGAGCAAGCGGCGGCTGCCCAGGCCGCGGCCGAGGAAACCGCGCTGAAAGAGGCTGAAGCTGCGGCAGCGGCGGAAGCCGAAGCGGCGATGGCGGCGGAAGCGGAAGCCGAAGCGGCCGCCCGTGCCGATGCCGAGGAGGCTGCGGCCGCCGGTGCCGCTGCGGAAGAGGCGGCGGCCGCCGAAGCCGCGCGTCTGGCGCAGGCAGAAGCCGAGGCTGACGCCGCTGTCGAAGCCGAAGCGGCAGCCACCGCAGAGGCCGAAGCCGCAACGGAGGCAGAGACCACAGCCGAGGGCGAGGTCAGCGCCGACGCCGAGGCCGAAGCGCTGCGCGAGGCCCTGACGGCTGCGGAGGCTGCGGATGCGGTTGCGGCGGATACCGCCGAAACCGACAGCGGTGAGGCAGAGCCTGCACCGGAAGCTACCGCCGAGGCAGAGATGGAAACTCCTGTCGAGGCCGAAGCGCCGGCCGAGGACGCAACCACCGACACGGCCGCCGAAGAGGTGCCCGCTGATACGGGCCCCGTCGCAGAGGCCCCCGCCGAGGAAGCCCCTGTCGAGGCGACCTCGACCCCGCAAGCGGAGACGCTGGTGACGAGCGAGGAAGAGACGGAAGCCTCGGCGTTGAAGGATGCCGAGATTCTGGCCGAGCAGGAGGCTGCGCAGACTCTGGGCGCGGTGGCCAGTGCTCTGGCCGGGGAAGAGGCGGGCGAACCCGCAGGGACCACGGACGGCACCGCGTCGGACGCTGATCCTGCCGCAGAGGCCGAAGCCGAGTCCGAGGTCACGACCGAGGTTGTGACCGAGCAGGATGTCCGCAGCAGCGACGAGGAATTCGCCGCTCCCGCCATCAGCAGCGCCGCCGCCCCGCAGGCGGTGGAAGCGGACCGCGACAGCGGCCTGTCCAATCTGGAAAAGGCCGGTCTTCTGGCGCTGGGAGCGCTGGCCGTGGGCGCGATCATGTCGAACGGGCAGCGGGTTGCCGCCACTTCGGGCGACCGGGTGATCGTCGAGGACAATTCGGGCCGGTTCCAGGTTCTCAAGGATGACGACGCGCTGCTGCGCCGTCCCGGATCGACTGTCGAAACCCGCCGTTTCAACGATGGGTCCACCACCACGACCACGACCCGCGAGGATGGGTCGCGCGTGGTGACGATCCGCGATGCCTCGGGGCGGGTGCTGCGCCGGTCGGTCTTTGACACCAGCGGGCGCGAGACGCTGCTGATCGACGACATCACCACGGTGGAGCCGGTCAATGTGGCCACCCTGCCCCCGGCCCCGCGGATGAACTTTGCCGCGACCGATCGTGACGCGCTGGAAGCCGCGCTGCGCGAGGCCGAGCGGCGTGATCTGGGCCGGACCTTCAGTCTGCGTCAGGTGCGCGAGATCGTGGAAGTGCGCGATCTGGCCCCGCAGATCAGCCTTGAGGATGTGACCTTCCGCAGCGGGTCGGCGGCGATCGAACCGTCGCAGGCCGAACAACTGCGCGAGATCGGCAATCTGATGCGTCAGATGATCCGCGAGAACCCGCGCGAGGTGTTTCTGATCGAAGGCTATACCGATGCCGTGGGCGGGGCTGCGTCCAACCTGCTGCTGTCGGACCGTCGCGCCGAAAGCGTGGCGCTGGCGCTGACCGAGTATTTCGACGTGCCGCCCGAGAACATGGTCGTGCAGGGTTTCGGTGAGCGGTTCCTGAAGATCCCGACGCTGGAGGCCGAGCGCCAGAACCGCCGCGTCGCCGTGCGCTGGATCACCGATCTGATTGCCGCGCGCTAAGGCTTGAGAATGTGAGAATGACGAACGGCCCGCTGTCACAGGCGGGCCGTTTGCCTGTGGCGGATCAGGTTACGCCATAGCCGTGCAGGAAACGGTCCACGGCGCGGGCAATCGCCTGCGCCGGATCGTCAGGGGTAGGCACCTGATAGATATGGCGGCGGATGCCGATATAGACGATGCCGCCATGCAGGTTCCAGATATCCTCCATCTGCGGATCGACGGGTGCAGGAGCGGCGGCGCGGATCTCGTCCAGCAACGGATGCAGAATCACCGTGCCCATATGGTGCAGATAGCGGCGATTGAGTTCCGCCCCGGCCAGCCCCGAGAACATGAAGATCCGCATCCATTCATATTCGAAGATCAGTTCGCTGTATTCGGTGTAGAAGGTCAGAAGCCGGGTGCGCAGCGGCAAACTGCGATCCGTCAGGCGGCTGGGCCAGTCGGGCGAGAGCCGGTCGATATAGACATGCTCATAGACGGCCTCGATGATTTCCGCCTTGTTGGCGAAATAGTTGAAGAGCAGCGATTGGGTGATCCCCAGTCGCTTGGCCAGATCGCGGGTTTTCCCGTCCAGCCCCACATCGGCGAAGAAGGTGACGGCCCCCTCGACGATCTGGCGGCGGCGTTCTTCGGGCGGCAGGCGACGCCGCTCGGCCGGTTCGGCGGCGACACTGTCAGGCGAGATCTGGTCCATGAACGTCCCCCAAGGCCAACGCATCCAGAGGTAGCGTAAAAAATTTCCACTTGCAAAACTATGCGATTTATAGATCATTCGATCAATAGGGTTGATCAGATGATCAACAAGCCTGTGGGAGCGGGCGCCTGTGAGGGAGGATTTCGCATGAAGGCTTTGGCGGGTGGCTATGCCCGGGCAAGAGACGTGACGCACGCGCTGGACCTGCTGGCGCAGGCGGACGGGATGGGCCGTGTGCTGGCGGGCGGGCAAAGCCTGATCGCGGCGATGAACATGCGGCTGAGCACAGGCGACATGCTGGTGGATATCTCGCGAATCGCGGATTTGCGCGGGGTGGCGGTCCAGGATGGTTGCCTGCGCATCGGCGCGCTGACGCGGCACGCCGATATCGGAACCGACCCTTTGGTGGCGACACATGCGCCGCTGCTGGTGCAGGCGGTGCATCACATCGCCCATGCCGCGATCCGTAACCGTGGCACCATCGGCGGATCGCTGGCCCATGCGGACCCTGCGGCGGAATTCCCGGCCTGCGTGCTGGTCTTGGGGGGCACGATCCATCTGCAGGGGTCGGAAGGCGTGCGGCAGGTAGCGGCGGAGGATTTCTTTGTCGATGTGTTCGAGACGGCGATTGAAGAGGGTGAGATCCTGACCGCGATCACCCTGCCCCTGCTTGAGGCTGGAGAGCGGCATGTGCTGATCGAGACCGCGCGGCGGTCGGGCGATTATGCGTTGGCGGGGCTGTGCGTGGTCAAGCGCGCGGCGGGGCATCGGGTCACGGCTTTCAGTGTGGGGCCGCGTCCCGTTCTGGCCATGGCGGCGATGGAACGGCTGGATGCGGGCGATACGGCGGGTGCCGTGGACGCGCTGCGGGCCGAGATTGATCCGCCCTCTGACACGCAGGCGAGCGCCGCCTATCGGCGCCATCTGGCGGGGGTCCTCTTGACCCGCGCCTTGCACGATCTGACAGGAGAGACCGCATGACCGAGGCGTTTCGCGACCGTATCGACATCGCCCTGACCGTGAATGGCGAAGCAGTGGAGGGCCGTGTGCCCGCAGGCCGCCATCTGATCGACTTTCTGCGGCTTGATCTGGGTCTGACCGGGTCCCATGCCAGTTGCGAGCATGGCGTGTGCGGCGCTTGCACGATCCATGTGGATGGGCAGGCCGTGCGGGGCTGTCTGATGCTGGCGGCGCAGGCGGACGGGGCCGAGGTCTGGACTCTGGAAGGGCTGACCGAGACGGGTGTGATCCGCGATCTGCAGGACGCTTTCGTGGAGCGCAACGCGCTGCAATGCGGGTATTGCACACCGGGGATGCTGGCCTCGATCAAGGAGTTGCTGGACATGGGCGGCGTGCCGGACCGGGCCACGATCCGCGAACATCTGTCGGGCAACTATTGCCGCTGCACCGGATACGAGGCGATCATCGACGCGGTGGAGAGCGTGGCAAAGGTCCGCGCCGGGGGGGCTGCGGCATGACCATTTCCTTCGGCAATCCCGACCGCCCGAACAGCTATATCGGCAAGACCGTGCCGCGGCCGAATGCGCCAAGGCTGGTGCAGGGGCGCGGTAAATATGTGGACGATATCGTGCTGCCGCGCATGGCGCATGTGGTGTTTGTGCGCAGCCCCCATGCGCATGCGAAGATCGGGGCCATCGACACGGCTGAGGCCGCGGCGGTCAAGGGTGTGTTGCGCATCTTTACGGGGGCGGACATTGCCGAGGTCTGCACGCCGTGGGTCGCGGTGCTGGCGCATCTCAAGGGGCTGAAATCCCCGCCGCAGCATGCGTTGGCGGTGGATCGGGCCTGCTGGGTCGGTGATCCGGTCGTCGCCGTGGTCGCCACGTCCCGCGCGGCCGCCGAGGAAGCGGCCGCACTGGTCGAGGTGGATTATGACCCCCTGCCCGCCGTCACCGACATGATGAGCGCGCTGGATGCGGACACGCCCGTGCTGCATCCCGATATGGGCGACAATCTGGCCTTCCGTCGGCTGCACGAGGAAGGCGATGTGGAGGCGGCCTTTGCCAGCGCTCACAAGGTGGTGGAGGCGCGGTTCAAGACGGCGCGGCACACGGGTGTGACGCTGGAGCCGCGCTCGATCCTTGTGGACTGGAACCCGGCCGAGAGGCAGATGACCGCGTGGCATGCGACACAGGCCCCACATATGATGCAGACGGTTTTCGCCAAGCATCTTGATCTGCCCGAAGGCCGGGTGCGCGTGATCTGCGACGATGTGGGCGGATCATATGGCATCAAGGTGCATGTCTACCCCGATGAGGTGGCGACGGCGGCGATTGCCAAGATCATGGCGCGGCCCATCAAGTTCGTGGCAGACCGGCTGGAGAGTTTCACGACCGATATTCACGCCCGCGACCACGAGATCGGCGCGCGGATCGCGGTGGATGAGACGGGCAAGATCCTGGCCATGGATATCGACGACTGGACGGCGATCGGCGCCTATTCGGTCTATCCGCGCACCTCGGCGATCGAGGGCAATCAGGTGGTGAACCTCTGTGGGGGACCCTATGATTTTGCGCATTACCGCGCGCAGACATCCGTGGTGTTCCAGAACAAGACGCCGACCTGCCAGTATCGCGCGGTGGGGCATCCCATCGCCGTGGCGGTGACCGAGGGTCTGGTCGATATGGCGGCGGCGGAACTGGGCATGGACCCGGTCGAGATCCGGCGGCGCAACATGTATGCCGATGACGCTTATCCCGTGACCTCGCCCGCCAAGATGCGGTTCGAGGGGCTGTCGCATCACGCCAGCATGGACAAACTGATGGCGCTGATGGATTACGAGGGCCTGCGCGCCGAACAGGCGGAATTGCGCAAGAAGGGCATCCATCGCGGCATCGGGATCGCCAGTTTCATCGAACTGACCAACCCATCGCCCTTCATGTATGGGATTGGCGGGGCGCGGATTTCGGCGCAGGATGGCTGCACCGTGCGGATGGACCCGGATGGCTCCATCGTGGCGCTGTCGGGTGTGACCGAACAAGGCCAGGGGACCGAGGCGATGCTGGCGCAGATCGTGGCCGAAGGCGTGGGCGTGGCCCCCGGACGGGTGCGCGTGATCACCGGGGATACGCAGGTGACGCCCTATGGCGGCGGCACATGGGCATCGCGCGGCGCGGGCATCGGTGGCGAGGCGGCGTTGCAATCGGCGCTGGCGCTGAAAGGGTCGATCCTTGAGGTGGCGGGTGCAATGCTGCAAGCGCCTGCCGACGCGCTGGATATTCGGGATGGTCAGGTCGTGGACACGGCCACGGGCGAGGCGCGGATGCCTTTGGAAGAACTGGGACGGATCGTCTATTTCCGGGGCGACACGCTGCCCAAGGGGCTGCCCCGCGAATTGGTGCAGACCCGGCATTTCATCACCTCGGACTATCCCTTTGCCTTCACCAATGGCGTGCAGGCCAGCTATCTTGAGGTGGATACCGGCACCGGCGAGGTGAAACTGCTGAAACACTGGTGCGTCGAGGATTGTGGGCGGATCATCAACCCGCAACTGGTGGATGAACAGATCCGGGGCGGGATCGTCCAGGGTTTGGGCGGTGCGCTGTTCGAGGAAATCCACTACGATGAGGATGGCCAGCTGCTGAACGGGTCGATGGCCGATTACCTTGTGCCGATGGCCGCCGAGATGCCCGATATGGTGATCGGCCATGTGGAGACGCCCACGATGGAAAGCACCCTTGGGGCCAAGGGCGCGGGAGAGGCGGGCACCGCCGGGGCGCCTGCTGCCGTGATGAATGCCATCAATGACGCGCTGCGCCCGCTGGGGGCGCAGGTCACCGCCATGCCCTTCACGCCGGAACGCATCCTGCGCGCGATGGGACAGATCGAAGACTGACGAAACCGCAGCGCGCAGGAGGAGGCACGCTGCACTAGGGAGGAAACACCATGAAGTTCACGACACTTACAGCGGCAACCGCGCTGGCCGTCTTTGGCGCGGGCTGGGCACAGGCGCAGCAATCCATCACGGTCAATATCGGATCGAGCCACCCGGAGGCGAATATCTGGGTCTATGCGATGAAGAACGCGTTCCAGCCCGAGGTGGACCGTATTCTGGCGGAAGCGGGCGAATACAAGATTACCTGGAACGAAGCCTATGGCGGCACGCTATACAAGTTCACCGACACCCGCGAGGCGGTGATGGACGGGATCGTGGATGTCGGCATGGTGGGCACTGTCTGGGAAGGCTCGGACATGCCGTTGCAGAACGTGACCTATTTCACGCCTTTCGCCACCTCGGATCACAAGATGATCATCGAGATCTTCGACGAGCTGAGCGAGACGCTGCCCGAACTGCGCGACAGCTGGGCTGCGAATGGTATGGTGCATCTGTCCTCGCTGATCACCGACAGCTATGACATCTATGCAAATTTCCCCGTCAGCAGCATGGCTGATCTGCAGAACCGCAAGCTGAACGCGCCGGGCACATCGGCCAACTGGTTGCAGGGCACGGGGGCGACCCCGGTGGATGGCGCGCTGACCACCTATTACACCAATATCCAGACCGGCGTGACCGAAGGGGCCTTGTCCTTTGCCTCGGGCATTTTGCCGACGCGGGTTTATGAGGTGGCACCTGAACTGACCCGCGTGGGCATCGGGTCGATGTATTTCGGCGGGATCGCGGCCAACAAGGACTTCTTCGAGGGTCTGCCCGAGCCCGTGCAGGCCGCATTCCGCGAGGCGGCCAAGGCTACGTCCAAGGCGCATGGCGATTATGTCCAGCAGCTTGCCGACCGCGCCATGACCGAGATGCAGGCGGCAGGTCTGAAAGTGACCGAACTGCCCGCCGATCAGAAGGCGGCATGGGTTGAAAACCTGCCCAATATCATCGAGCCTTGGCTCCAGCAGACGGGTGATGCGGGCAAGACCGTTCTCAAGGCCTATTTTGCGGCACTGCGCGAGCGCGGGGCCGAGCCACTGCGGGCCTGGGACGAAGGTCTCTGATCCGCACCACCACTCACGCGACATGCGCCCGTCCGGATCTGTCCGGGCGGGTGTTGCACCAAGAAAGGCAGGACCACAGCCATGGCAGGGCAGGATGACACCGGGACGCGGGCCGGCATAGGCGCACCGCTTGGCCCCATCGGAGCAGCGCTGTCCATGGCGGCGGCGGTCTTGTCCAGTATCGGCACGGTCTGGATCGCGGCGCTGATGTTTCTTGTCGTGGGCGATGTGATCGGCCGCAATTTCATGAATGCCCCGATCACCGGCGTGGCCGAGATCGCGGCGCGGTCGGTCGTGGCCATCGTGTTCCTTCAGGTGGCCCATGCCATCATGCAGGGGCGGCTGACGCGGGCGGATTTCCTGATCCGGGGGATCGGGGCACGGCTGCCCATGGCGCGCGTCGCGCTGGAGCGCAGTTTCGCGATTGCGGGCGCGATTGTCTTTGCGCTGATCGTCTGGGCGTCCTGGGGCAAGACGGTGGGCAGCTGGACCTCGGCCGAGTTTTTCGGCGTGCAGGGGGTGTTCACCATCCCGACCTTTCCATTCCGGGCCATCACCATCATCGGCGCGTCGCTGGCCTGTCTTGCCTGCCTCTATCGTGCCGCCCATCTGGACGACAGCGGCGAGGCTGACGCATCATGACCACTCTTGCCATCGGCTTTGTCCTGATCGTTCTTCTTGTGGCGCTGGTCCTGCTGGGGATGCAGATCGCCTATGCGCTGTTCGGCGTGGCCTTCATCGGCATCTGGATCATCCGCGACAATATCGACCTAGGCTTCCGGATGCTGGAGCTGACGGTCTATAGCGGGATTGCGGATTATCTGTTCGCGACCATTCCCCTGTTCGTGCTGATGGGGTTGCTTGTCAGCGTGTCCAATGTGGGCCGCGACACGTTCGAGGTGGCCGAGGAATTGCTGCGCCGCATGCTTTGTGGTCTGGGCGTGGCGACGGTGGCGGCGAATACGGTCTTTGCGGCCGTGACGGGCGTCTCCATCGCATCGGCGGCGGTCTTTACACAGGTGGCGGTGCCCGAGATGACACGGCACGGCTATCGCCCGGCCTTTGCCGCAGGCACGGTGGCCGGATCGTCGGTGCTGGGCATGATGATCCCGCCGAGCCTGTTGCTGATCATCTATGGCGTGTTGGCCGAGGTGTCGATTGGCGGCATGTTCATCGCCGGCATCGTGCCGGGTCTGCTGATGGCGGTGGGTTTTGTCGTGATGCTGATGCTGATGGCGCTGCTGGCACCGCGGTTCGTCTTTGTCGATGCCGCCGCCGCGCGGGAGAAGCGGCTGGACCGGAACGGGCCGAAGATGCCGCTGGGCGTCATGCTGTCCAAGCTGGTGCCCATCGTGGTGCTGGTGCTGCTGGTTCTGGGCGGTCTCTATACCGGGTTTTTCACGCCGACCGAAGCGGGCGGTGTCGGGGCCTTTGGCGCGCTGGTGATCGCGCTGGCGCGGCGCAGTCTGGACCGCCGCAAGATGTGGGAGGTGCTGAAACAGACCGGCACGATCTCGGTGTCGATCCTGCTGCTGCTGATTGCGGCCAGTTTCTATTCGCGGATGCTGTCGATTGCCGGTCTGCCCGCCGCCATTGCCGATCTGGTGCAGGCGGGCGGGTTCAGCCCGCTGGGGTTCCTGTTTCTTTATGCGGTGATCATCTTGCTGATGGGGATGATCCTGGACAGCACCTCGATCCTGCTGATCATGGTGCCGATTGCCGCGCCCATTGCGCAAAGCCTTGGCATTGACCTGATGCAGTTCGGGATCGTCACCGTCATCGCGGTCGAGATCGGCTTGCTGACGCCGCCCTTCGGGATCTCGGTCTTTACGGTGCACAACACGCTGAACAGGCCGGATGTGAAGGTGGAGCAGATCTTTGCGGCCACCCTGCCCTTCATCGCGGTGATGCTGGCGGTGCTGCTGCTGGTGGCGCTGGTGCCCGCAACGGCGACGGTGTTCCTGTAGGCGGAGCGGGATCGCCCCGCGCGGTGTCAAGGCGCGGCTCGCGCCGCCGCGCGATTGGCCGATCCGCCCCGCGTGTCGGCCATCGCACCCTCACCGTTGCAGATCAGCGCGCGCCCATCGGCAGGTGCAGGACCAGTGCGGGAAAGACGATCACCAGAAGCAGCGCCGCGATCTGGATCAGAACGAAGGGCATGACCCCCTTGTAGATGGTCGAGATCGGGATATCGGGGGCGATGCCGCGCAGGTAAAAGAGCGCATATCCGAAAGGTGGCGTCAAAAAGGACGTTTGCAGGTTCACCGCCAGTGCGATGGCGAACCAGATCATCACCTGCTCGGACGGCATGCCGAAATCCAGCAGCGCCACGACGGGGGCGACGATGGGGACAACGACCAGCGTGATCTCGACCCAGTCCAGAAAGAAGCCCAAGAGGAAGATCAGCGCCATGATGATGAACAGGACCCAATAGGGGTTCGCATCCTCGATATTGAAGATCTCCAGTATCATCGCGTCCCCGCCCAGACGGCGGAACACGACCGAAAAGATCGAGGCCCCGATCATCACGAACACGATCATGGCCGTGGTCTTGGTGGTCTCGTAGACGGCGCCTTGCAAGGCCGGGAATGTCAGCTTGCGCGACATCAGCGCCAGCAGCAGCGCGCCCGCCGCGCCGATGGCCGCGGATTCGGTGGGGGTGGCGATACCGGCGATGATCGTGCCCAGCACCGACAGGATCAGCACGAACGGGGCCAGCAGATCGCGGGTCAGCGCCCATGCGGCGGGCCAGAAGGCGATAGGCTCGACCCGTTCGGGCGCGGGCACGCGATGGGGCGCGAAGAACGCCACCCCAGCGAGGTAGAGGAAATAGAGTCCGGCCAGCAGCAGCCCGGGCCCGATGGCCCCCATGAACAGATCGCCCACGGACAGGCGCATCTGATCGCCCAGAATGATCAGCATGATCGAGGGCGGCAGCAGGATGCCCAATGTGCCCGATGAGGCGATGAGGCCACAGGAGAGCTTCATGTCATAGTTCGCCTCGCGCATGGCGGGCAAGGCCATCATGCCCATCATCACGACAGAGGCGCCGATGATGCCGGTCGAAGCCGCCATGATCACACCGATGATCGCCACCGCGAAGGCATAGCCCCCCGGCAAGCCGCGAAAGAGGGCGGCCAGCGAGCGCATGAGCCGTTCCGCGATGCCCGAGCGTTCCAGCATCAGGCCCATGAAGACGAACAGGGGGATGGCGACCAGCAGCCAGTTGGTCAGGATGCCCGAATAGATGCGCTGCACGCCCATGGACAGAAAGAGCATCGGCACATCGGCCAGCACGGCAAAAAGGATGCCGACGCCTGCCAGAATGAAGGCTACCGGATAGCCCGAGAACACGCCCGCCATCAGCGCGAGCAGCATCAGCATGGGCCACAGATGTTCGGTCATGACAGGTCCTTCTGGTCTTTGTCCGTTGTGCCGCGCAACAGTTCCACCGCTGTGCCAAGCCCGCGCAGGAGGCCCATCAGACCCAGAATGGCAAAGGACAGCGGCACCATCGCCTTGATGATCCAGCGGCTGTTCAGCCCGCCCTGGGTCGAGCCTTCGCCGGTCGTCCATGCGGTCAGCGCAAAGGACCAGCCATACCATGCGATGATCAGGCAGAAGGGCAGCAGGAAGAGAAGATCGCCCAGCATGCGGGTCCACAGACGCTGGCGCTGCGTCATCATCAGTGACAGGAAATCCACCGCCACATGCTTGTCGTCACGCAGGGCCCATGCGCCGCCGAACAGGACCAGAAGCGCGAAAATATACCATTGCAGGTCGAACAGGCCGTTCACCGTCAGGGCGCGGCCCAGAACGGGCAGTTGCGCATCCCACGCCATCAGGGTGTTCAGGCCCATCTTGGCATAGACCACCGCGATCAGGATCGAGGCGATCAGCGGCAGGATCAGCCAGCTGACCCATTTGCCGGGCAGGCACAGCAGGTCCAGCAGTTTCGTCAGGATTGCAGGCATGTCTCCCCCTCCCCTCGCAAGGAACAGGGCGGCGCGGGGCCGCCCTGCCATTGGTTCAGTCTAGCAAAGGGTCAGCGCGGCGGAAGGGCTTGCAGCGCGCTCCATTCCCCGACCGAGTCCATATAGGCGCGCAGCGATGTCAGCGCCTCGGCGAAGATCGGGTCGTTCTGGGCCTGCTCTTCCAGCACTTCCTCGGATGCGGCGCGCAGGGCCAGCAGCACCTCATCGGGGAAGCGTTTGATCTCGACGCCGGCTTCGCGGATCGTGGCGATGGCCTCGGCCTGCGCATCGACCTGATCGTGCAGGTTATAGGCGATGTTGGCGTAGCAGGCTTCTTTCATGATCTCCTGCGTGGCCGCGTCAAAGCCGTTCCAGACATCCATGTTGATGATGATGCTGTCCCAGCTTGAGGGCTGATGCCAGCCGGGGAAGTAGTAGTATTTCGTCACGCGCTGGAAGCCGAAGCCCACGTCAAGCTGCGGGGCGGAAAACTCGGCGGCGTCGATGCGACCGGTTTCGAGGCTGAGGAAGATCTCGCCCGCTGGCACCATCTGGGTATTGGCGCCCAGCTTGGCCATGGTCAGGCCACCAAGGCCCGCGATGCGCATGTTGAGGCCCTTGAGGTCGTCAACCGTGTTGATTTCCTTGTTGAACCAGCCGCCCGCCTCGGCACCGACCAGATGGCAGGGCAGAACCTTGACGTTCAAAGGATCATAAGCCTTCTGGATGATCTCGAGCCCGCCGCCTTCGAACATCCAGGCCAGCGCGATATCGGGGGTCGGGCCGAAGGGCATGGAGCCCACGAGGTTCGCGACGGGGATCTGTTGCGCCCAGTAGCCGATCCAGTCGAAGCCCATCTGGAGCGCACCCGAACTGACCGCGCCGAACACTTCGAACGGGGGCACGAATTCGCCTGCGCCATGCACCTTGATGGTGACATCGCCGCCGGTCATCTTCGACACGCGATCCGCCCAAAGCTGCGGGCTGGGGCCGATCGAGGGCACGTTCAGACCGAAGACGCTTTGCAGGTCATAGGTCTGCGCCTGCGCCACGCCGACGGATGCGCCCGTGGTCATCACAGCGGCCAGAACAGCCGTACTCAACACATGTTTCATGGTTTCTCCTCCCTGAAGGTGCCTGCGCGGTCTGGGCCGGCAGGCGGTCTTTGGCACAGCATGGGACTGCCCCTGCCGCTCCCTATTTGTTAGATATAATCAAATACGTTTGCAAGAAACAAATTATTTGCTAGGTACAGCCCAAGGATGAACCGGGGAGGATGGGACATGACAGAGCGGTTTGACGGCAAGGTGGCCGTCGTCACGGGAGCGGCGCAGGGCAATGGAAAAGCCATCGCCACAGCGCTGGCACAGGCCGGGGCCGCCGTCGCCTGCTGTGACATGCAGGCCGATTCGCTGGCATCCACCGTGGCCGGGATCACCGCAGCCGGAGGCCGCGCCGTCGCGGTGCCGCTGGACGTGACGGATGCGGCGGGATGTGTCGCGGCGGCTGAACGGGTGCGCGCGGAACTGGGTGACGCCGCCATTCTGGTGAACAATGCGGGCATCATCCGGCGCACGCCGCTGGACGCGGACAGCTTTGCCGCCGACTGGGACGCGGTCATGGCCGTCAACACGACCGGCGTGATGCAGGTCAGCCGGGCCTTTCTGGATCAGTTGAAGGCGACGCGGGGCAGCATCGTCAACCTTGGCTCGATCATGTCGGTGACGGCAGGGCCGGGATTGTCGGCCTATGCCGCGTCAAAGGGCGCGGTGCTGCAACTGACCCGCGCGATGGCCCATGACCTTGCCCCCTTCGGCATCCGGGTGAACGCGATTGCGCCCGGCGTGATCGAAACTCCCATGACCGAGGCGACCCGCACGAATGCCGATGCCATTGGCCGGTTCATGGCCCATACGCCGATGCGCCGCGTGGGCCTGCCCGAAGAACTGGCGGGGCCGGTCCTGTTTCTGGCGTCAAGCGCCGCAAGCTATGTGACGGGGGCCTTGCTACCCGTCGATGGCGGATACCTGTCCGCCTGAAGGAAGGAATTGACGAGATGACACGCAAGGATGTGGATGTATTGGTGGTAGGTTCGGGTGCGGGCGGGCTGGCGACAGCTGTCGCCGCCGCCCATCGCCGCCTTGAGGTGCTGGTGGTGGAGAAAGAGCCTGTGTTCGGCGGCACCACGGCGCGGTCGGGCGGCTGGATGTGGATCCCCGGCAACGGGCCTGCGATGCGCGCAGGTGTGGATGACAGCGCGGCCAAGGCGCGGACCTATCTGGAACATGAGGCGGGCGCGCATTTCGATGCCCCCCGCGTGGATGCCTTTCTTGAGGCGGGCCCCAAGGCGGTGGCGTTCTTCGAGGACAACACCGCGCTGCAATTCGACCTTGGCCCGTTCTTCGCCGATTATCATCCCGATGCGCCAGGGGGCATGGACGGGGGCCGTTCCATCGTGGCGCGGCCCTTCGACGGGCGGGAGTTGGGGCCGGAGATAGCCCGCCTGCGCCCGCCTCTGGCCGAGATCACCTTTCTGGGCATGATGATCGGGTCGGGCAAGGAATTGCTGCACTTCTTCAATGTGACACGCTCGCCCGTCTCGGCCTTCTATGTGGGCAAACTGTTCCTCAAGTTCCTGCGCGACATGGCCTTTCATGGGCGGCCGATGCGGCTGATGAATGGCAATGCGCTGGTGGGGCGGCTGGCGCGGTCGGCCTTTGACAAGGGCGTGCCGATCTGGACCAACGCGCCGGTGCGCGGGTTGATCCGCGACGATGCGGGTCGGGTGATCGGGGCGCGGGTGGACAGTTCGACCGGACCGGTCGAGGTGATGGCCCGCAAGGGCGTGGTGCTGGCGGCGGGTGGCTTTCCGCAGGATGCGCTGCGCCGCAAGGAACTGATGCCCCATGCGCCGAGCGGGCACGAGCACGTCTCGCCCGCCCCTCCGGGCAATACCGGCGACGGGTTGCGTCTGGGAGAATCCGTGGGGGCTGTGGTGGATACCACCCTGCCCCATGCCGCGGCCTGGGTGCCGATCTCGCGCCCGCGCCGCCCGGACGGCACCTTGGGCACGTTTCCCCATTTCGTGGACCGCTCGAAACCTGGTGTGATCGCGGTCACGCGGTCGGGTCGGCGCTTTGTGAACGAGGCCAATTCCTATCACGATTTCTGTCAGGCGATGGTCGCGCGCTGCCGCGCGGAAGCTGGCGAGGATGCCGAGATCGCGGCGTGGTTCGTGACGGATCACCGCGCTTTCCGCAAATACGGGTTGGGCTTTGCCAAGCCCGCGCCGGTGCCTTTCGGCAAGCTGATCAAGGATGGCTATCTTTTGCAGGGCAAGACACTGGCCGATCTGGCCGCGCAGATCGGGGCGGATGCGGCGGCCTTGCAAGAGACCGTGCGGCATTTCAACGAGGGCGCACGACGGGGCGAGGACCCGGACTTCGGCAAGGGCACGACCAGCTATAACCGTTCGCTGGGGGACCCGGATCATGGGCCGAACCCCTGTCTGGCCCCGCTGGAGACGGGACCGTTCTATGCGGTGCGCCTCTATGTCGGCGATCTGGGCACCTTTGCGGGCCTCAAGACCAATGCCAATGCGGAAGTGCTGGACGAGGCGGGCAAACCGCTGGGTGGGCTGTATTCGGTGGGCAATGACGCGGCTTCGATCATGGGTGGCAACTATCCCGGTGGCGGCATCACATTGGGTCCCGCGCTGACCTTTGGCTATATCGCGGCCCGGCACATGTCCGGCGCCAATGACTGAGGCGCGCCGGGCCAGGGTCGGCATCGCGCTGGGGCTGGGGGCAGCGTTCAGTTGGGGCATCTACAACGTCGGGGCCGAGATCGGTCAGGCCAGCGGGTTTCGCCCCGCTGACCTGACCATGCTGCGCTATGGCGGGGCCGCGCTGCTGATGCTGCCCCTGCTGTGGCTGGCGCGGCATCGCTTGCCGCCGCTTGGGCAGATCGCATGGGTGACGCTGCTGATCGGTCCGCCCTTTGCATTGCTGTTCAATTTTGGTTTTCAGCGCGCGCCGCTGTCGCATGCGGTGGTGATCGGGCCGGGCATGTCGATGCTGATGGCCAATGCCTTGGTGCGATGGCGGGACGGTGTGCCTTTGACCCTGCACCGCAAGATCGGCATGGGCGTGCTGATTGCGGGGCTTCTGGTGATCGCCGCCGATCAGCCCGCGCCGAAATCCTGGGGCGGGTCGGTTCTGCTGGGGGATCTGTGCTTTGTCGGATCAGGAAGCCTGTGGGGGATTTACGTCTATCTCATGGGCCGCTGGCGGTTGCCGCCAATCGAGACCACGGCGGCGGTGGCAAGCCTTGCCACGCTGTGCTTTGTGCCGGTCTACATGATCGTCTGGGGGCTGCCGGTCATGCCTGCGGCGCTATGGGCCGAGCAGTTCTTCTATCAGGGCGCGATCGGTGGCTGTCTGGCCTTTGTGGTTTTCGCCGCCGCCGTGGGGCGTCTGGGTGCGGGGCGGGCCGCGCTGTTTGCGGCGCTGGTGCCGTCATCGGCGGTGCTGCTGGCGATTCCGCTGACAGGGCAATGGCCAGAACCGCTGCAATGGGCGGGTGTGGTGCTGGCCTCGGTGGGGCTGATCGTGTCGCTGGACCTGTGGGCGGGGCGCAGGACACCATTGCCGCAGGCCGTGCCGGGCACTAGGTCTGGGAACTGACAACAAAGGGCGCGGATGTGAGCATCGCAGAGGACAAACCGACCAAGGCGCAACGCGGTATCCGGTCATTGGAGACGGGGGGCGCGATCCTGCGGGCCATGGCGCTGTCGCAGGACCCGATGAAGCTTCGGGATCTGGCTGAGGCGGTTGATATCGCGCCGGCGCAACTGCATCCCTATCTGGTCAGTCTGCGGGCCATCGGCATGGTCGAGCAGACGGAAACCGGGCTTTACCAGCTTGGCCCCTTTGCGCTGGAACTGGGGTTGAGCCGTTTGCGCGCGCAGGACGCCTATCACGAGACGATCCGCCGTGTTGGCGCGCTGGCCGAAGAAACGCGGCTGATGGTGGCCCTGTCGGTCTGGGGGCTGCACGGCGTCACCATCGTGCATGTGACGGAAGGCAGCGCGCAGATCCATGCCAATGTGCGTGCCGGTGGCGGGTTCATGATGACGGCCACGGCTACGGGGCGCCTGTTCGCGGCATTCCTGAACCCGGCCCTGACCGCGCCCGTCATCGCGCGCGAGATCCGGGACAACGCCACGGGCAATGCGCCACCCTTCGACGAGGCACGCTATCGCGCCGAGGTGGCGGCCATCCGCGCGCGCGGATACGAGACGACGCTGGATGCGCCGATCCCCGGTGTCAGCGCTGTGACCGCGCCCGTGTTCGACTATAGCGGGACGATCCAACTGGCCATCACCGTCGTCGGCCCGACATCGCAGATCGACCTTGCGCCAGAGGGGCGGACGGTGCGGGCTGTGCTGGATTTCACAGGACGGTTGTCGGCCGATCTGGGCTATTGCGTGGCCCATTCCGGCGGGCTTGAAGCGCGGGGTTGAGCCGCGCCTGAAAAACGGACGGTTGCTCGATTTTTTGCGGCCTTGCGCCATGATCCGACTTGCCAAGCCATGCGGATGACATAAGCTTCCCAAGGGTAAACATATGGGAGGATTACCGGAATGACTTGGCTTGCATCCTCGATCATGGGGCGGCGCGGTGAGGCGCAGGCGCGCGCGGGAAAGACGCATTTCCTGAGCGAGGCGGCGCAGGGGCAGTATCACTATGTCTATGGCCCCTATGCCGATCCGGTGATGACAGTGGCCCCCGGAGACGTGGTCGCGGTGGAAACGCTGGATGCCTTTGGTGGCGCGGTCAAGACCGAAGCCGACCTGCCGTCCAAGGTGCTGAACATGCCCTTCGTGAACCCGCAGAACGGCCCCATTGCCGTAACAGGCGCGAAGAAGGGCGATGTGCTGGCGGTCTATATCAAGGACCTGCTGCCGCGCGGGCCGCAGCCTGCGGGGACCACGGCGCTGATCCCCGATTTCGGCGGGCTGGTGGCCTCCAGCCTGACCCATCTGAACGCGCCGATTGCCGAGCGGGTCAAGAAGATGGAGGTGACGCCGGATGGCGTGAAATTCTCGGACAGGATCACGCTTCCTTACGAGCCTTTCGTGGGCACGATGGGGGTCAGCCCCGAGCTTGAGGCGATCTCGTCGCTCGTGCCGGACTATTACGGCGGCAACATGGACCTGCCCGACGTGGCCCCCGGTGCGGTGATCTATTTCCCCGTGCAGCGGGATGATGCCTATTTCTTCATCGGCGATTGCCACGGCCGACAGGGCGATGGCGAGTTGTGCGGCGTGGCCGTGGAAATCCCCGCCACCGTGACCGTGCAGATCGACCTCATCAAGGGCTGGTCAATCCCCGGCGTGCGGCTGGAGACCGAGGATTTCATCATGTCGGTGGGCTCTGCCCGCCCGATGGAGGATGCGGCCCGCATGGCCTATCGCGATCTGATCCGCTGGATGGTTGATGATTACGGGTTCGAGGAATCCGAGGCTTATTTTCTGGCGACACAGGCGGGAAAGATGCGCGTCGGGAATATGGTGGACCCGAAATATTCGCTGGGTGCGTCAATGTTGAAAAAGTATCTGGGCTGAGAGGGACGACACGAGATGGATCTGGGATTGAAAGGCAAGCGCGTGCTGGTCACGGGCGGCACCAAGGGGATCGGCCTGCATTGCGCCGAGATCTTCGCGGCGGAAGGCGCGGCGGTATCGGTCTGCGCACGCGATGCGACGGGCGTGACGGCCACGGTCGAAGCGCTCAAGGCCAAGGGCGCCCATGCCTTTGGCCGGGCGGTGGATGTGTCCAATGCGCATGCGTTGAAATCATGGGTGCAGGACAGCGCCGCCGCTTTGGGCGGCATCGACATTGTCGTGGCGAATGTGTCGGCGCTGGCCGTGGCCGATGACGAGGCGGCGTGGCAGGCCGGGTATGAGACGGACATGATGCATTCGGTGCGTCTGGTGAATGCCGCGATGCCTTGGCTGGAGAAATCCGATGCGGCGTCGATCACGCTGATCTCATCGGTTTCGGGGCGCGAGGTGGATTTCACCGGACCCGCCTATGGCGCTTTCAAGGCCGCTTTGGTGCATTACGCGCAAGGTTTGGCGATGAAACTGGCCCCCAAGGGGATCAGGGCCAATACCGTGTCGCCGGGCAATACCTATTTCGACGGCGGCATCTGGCAGTCGATCGAAAAGAACAACCCGGCGCTGTTTGCCGAAGCCTTGGGGATGAACCCGATGGGGCGGATGGCGAAACCCGAGGAGATTGCACGGGGTGTTGTCTTCCTCGCCTCGCCCGCGTCCAGCTTTACCAGCGGCACCAATCTGGTGATCGACGGGGCGCTGACCAAGGGCGTGCAGCTTTAACGAAAAAACACCTCCGGCCCTGTCACCACGGTGGCGGGGCCGTCGAGCAGATGGCCCGCGGCGGCGAAGAACCCTTGCGATCCCGCGCCGTTGTTGTGCCGCTCCATCGCGGCGCGGTCCGTGAACCGCTCATGGGTCACGAAAAGACAGGGATCATCGGCGCTTTGCGTTACGAAAAAACTGGCCGTGTCGGGTTCTTGGGCGCGGACATAATCGCCCACCTTCAACAGTTCCGCCTTCACCGTATCCTCATGCCCCTTCTGGGCGCGCAATATTGCGGTCAGGGTGAACATCGGTCTTTCCTTTTCTGATCAGGCGGTCAGGCCCAGATCGGCCATCATCTTGTCGCGCATGATGAATTTCTGCGGCTTGCCGGTGACGGTCATCGGCATGTCGGTGACGAAGCGGATGTAGCGCGGCACCTTGTAATGGGCGATCTTGCCACGGCACCAGTCGCGCAAGGCGTCTTCGGTCATGGACGCACCGGGGCGCAGGATGATCCAGGTCGCAACCTCCTCGCCGTATTTCGCATCCGGCAGGCCGAAGACCTGCGCCTGCGAGATGTCGGGGTGGGTGGTCAGAAACTCCTCGACCTCGGCGGGGTAGACGTTTTCGCCGCCCCGGATCAGCATGTCCTTGGACCGGCCCGTGATGCGGCAGTAACCTTCGGCGTCGATGGTCGCCAGATCGCCGGTGTGCATCCAGCCGCGCTGGATCGACTCGGCGGTGCGTTCGGGATCGTTCCAGTAGCCTTTCATCACCAGATAGCCGCGTGTCAGCAACTCGCCCTGTTGCCCCACCGGCAGGGTGCGGCCATCGGGGCCGACAACCTTGCATTCGGCATGGGGCTGGATGCGGCCCACGGTCGAGACACGGCGGTCCAGGGGATCATCCACGGCGGATTGGAACGAGATCGGGCTGGTTTCGGTCATGCCGTAGCCGATGGTGATCTGGTGCAGATGCATCCGTTCCATCACGCGGCGCATCAGGGGTTCGGGGCAAGGTGCCCCCGCCATGATGCCAGTGCGCAAGCTGCGCATGTCGAAGCTGTCGAATTCGGGATGGTCCAGCATCGCCTGGAACATCGTGGGCACGCCGTGGAGGGCAGCGCAGCCTTCGGCGTCGATGGCGGCAAGGGTGTCGCGGGCATCGAACGCCTCGCCGGGGATGACCATCGTCACGCCATAGGAACAGGCGGCCAGATTGCCCAGCACCATGCCGAAGCAATGATAGAAGGGCACGGGGATGCACAGCCCTTCGCCCGGTTGCAGGCGCATGGCGCGGGCGGTGGAGATGGCGTTGTTGACGATGTTGCGGTGGCTGAGGGTGGCCCCCTTGGGTGCGCCTGTGGTGCCCGAGGTGAACTGGATATTGATCGCGTCATCGGGGTTGAGGCTGGCGCTGATCGCGTCCAGACGGGTGCGGACGGCACGGTTGCCCCGGTCCATCACCTCGTCGAAGGACAGCGCGCCGGGGCGGGGTTTGGGACCCAGTTGCACCACGCTGCGCAGGGCGGGCAGGCGTGCGGCCCGCAACCGCCCCGGCGGGCAGGTGGCCATTTCGGGGGCAAGTTCCGCCAGCATCGCCATGTAGTTGGAGGATTTGAACTGCGGCGCCACGATCAGGCAGGAAACACCCGCCTTGTTCAGCGCGTAGTCCAGCTCGGACGTGCGGTAAGCCGGGTTGATGTTCACAAGGATCGCGCCGATGCGGGCGGTGGCGAATTGCGCCAGCAGCCATTCGGGACGATTGGGGGACCAGATGCCGACGCGGTCGCCCTTGTAGACACCGATCGACAGCAAGCCCGCTGCCAGCCGGTCGATCAGGCGGGCGAATTCATCGTAACTCCAACGGTCGCCAGTCTGACGGAAGACCGCCGCCGCACGGTGGCCGTGGCGGCGCACGACCTCGGCCAAGAAGGCCGGGATCGTCGCCTCGATCAGCGGGCGGTCGGTGCTGCCCGCCACATGCGACAGCCCGTTGGCGGGGCGGATGCCCGGCTGTGATGTGACCCGTGCCGACATGATCCGCCCTTGCCCCCTGCCCTTACATCTTGCGCCAGTCGCCGGCCTGCTCGAACGCCCCGGCGGCGCGGTAGATCGTGCTTTCCTCATAGCGCCGCCCGATCAGTTGCAGGCCGATGGGCAGGCCATCGGACATGCCGCAGGGGATCGACATGGCGGGATGGCCCGTCACGTCGAAGGGCGAGGTATTGGGCAGCATCTCGAAGGCGCGCTGTGTCCAGAGGGCGAGCGAACTGTCGGGCGGCGGCAGCGGGGTTGCCTTCATCGGCGTGGTGGGCATCAGGAGCAGGTCATAGGAGGCGAGGACCTTGTTGTATTCCTCGCGCAGCTGCCGCGACAGGTTCTGCGCCTTGGCATAGTAGCGCCCGCGCGTGTGCTTGAGGTGATACTGCCCCACCAGCATCGAGATCTTGAGCGTGTCCGACAGCTCATCCGCGCGGGAACGCCAGTTCGAGTGATAATCCAGCAGGGAGGTTGTATAGAGCCCTTCCCAGCCGGTGCCGAAGCCATTGCCCAGCATCATCTGGTTCGTCAGACCTTCCAGACCGATGGGTGTCCAGATGGCGGGTCCGTGCAGGTGCCAGGGGATAGAGATCTCGTCCACGGTTGCGCCCAGACGGCGGAACATCTCGGCCCCGGCGCGGACTTTCGCGTCCACGTCGGCCTCGGACGAGGCATGGCCGAAACCTTCCTTGACGACCCCGATCCTGAGGCCCGAAACGCCCCGGTTCACGGCGGCGGTGTATTTGTCGGTGACGACGTCATATTGGCGCGGATCAAGCCCGTCGGCCCCGGCGATGACTTCCAGCATCAGGGCGTTGTCCATGACGGTCTGAGTCATCGGCCCGGCATGGTCGATGGTGTTCTCGATCGGCATGATGCCGGAATAGGGCACAAGGCCGTGGGTCGGCTTCATGCCGTAGACGCCGCAGAAGGACGCAGGCATGCGGATCGAGCCGCCCTGATCGCCGCCAATGGCCATGTCCACCAGCCCGGCCCCGACCAGCGCGCCGGAGCCGGAGGATGACCCCCCGGCCGAGTATCCGTGCTTGTGCGGGTTGTGCACCGCGCCCGTGGCGTTGGTATGGCTGCCGCCGGAGAGGCAGAAATATTCGCAATGCGCCTTGCCCACGATGGTGGCACCTGCGTCCAGAAGCCGGGTGACGATGGTGGCGTCCAGATCAGGGGTGTAGCCCTTGAGCGTGGCCGCCCCGTTCATCATCGGCACGCCCGCAAGGCAGACGTTATCCTTGAGCGCGATGGTCCGCCCCAGCAAGGGCCCGCGCGGCGCGCCCTTGATCTCGGTCTTCACATACCACGCGTTCATCGGGTTTTCATCGGCCGTGGGCCGATAGCCGGAGGTGCGGGGATAGAGCACCGGGGGCAGGTAATCGGGCAGCGCATCGACAATGTCATAGGCATCAAGCGTGCCCTGCATCACGTCCAGAAACTCCTGCACGCGGGCATCCGACATGTGCATGCCCAGTTCCTCGACGATGGTTTTCATCTGGGCATGGGTGGGGCGCTGGACGGTCATGTAGGACATCCTTTCTTGCAACGGGGCCGGGGCGGCGGACCGTGTCGTCTGTGTCTTGGCCTGTGTCGCGGCGTGTTGGGGCGGTGCGGCAGGTTTGGCCGCGCCTAGGGGTTTGGGCGCGGGTTTGGCCGCCTTGCCGCCGCTGGCACCGAAGCCGGTGAATTCCTCGATCAGGGCGGGATCGGCGGCCTCGGACCCTGCCACCTCGCCCATGATGCGGCCCTTCTGGATCAGCAGGACGCGGTCCGACAGGGCGGTGATGAAATCAAGGCTTTGTTCGACCAGAATGATGCTGAGGCCATCGCGGCGGTTCAACTCTTTCAGAAGGTCGATGATCTCGTCGATGATCGAGGGCTGGATGCCTTCGGTCGGCTCGTCCAGCAGGATCAAATCGGGTTCCGAGATCAGGCAGCGGGCGAGGGCCAGCAATTGCTGCTCGCCGCCAGAGAGCGCGCCGCCGTCGCGGTCCAGCAGACGGACAAGGCGGGGGAAATCGGCCAGCACGCGGTCAATCGCGCTGTCTTCGTCCATGTCATGGGCAGCAACGCCCATACGCAGGTTGTCGCGCACACTGAGGTTGGGGAATATCCCGCGCCCCTGCGGCACATAGCCGATGCCAAGCTGTGCGCGGCCAGAGGACCGCATCCGCACCATGTCCTGCCCGTCAAAGACCATGCTGCCACCTGAGGCCGGGATGATCCCCATCAGGGTTTTCAGCAACGTGGATTTGCCCATGCCGTTATGGCCCAGAACACCGAGGATTTCCCCTTCGTTCACGGTCAGGTCGATCCCGTGCAGGACCGGGACGCGGCCATAGCCGGCGCGCAGGCCCGAAACTTTCAGAAGCGTGCTCATGCCCGATGCCCCAGATAGACTTCGCGCGCGCGCTTGTCCGCCGAAATGGCGTCCATCGTATCCTCCATCAGGATGCCGCCTTCATGAAACAGCGTGACCGTGCGCGAGATCATGCGGATGAACTGCATGTCATGCTCCACCACGATCAGGGCCGATGTCTTGTTGATCTCTTCGATCAGCTCGGCAGTGCGGAAGGTTTCTTCATGCGTCATGCCGGCGGCGGGTTCATCCAGCAGCACCAGCCACGGCTCGGCCGCCACCACCATGCCCAGTTCGACCCATTGGCGCTGCCCATGGGCCAGACGACCCAGTTGCATCCGGCGGATATCGCCCAGACGCAGCCGTTCGATCGTCTCGGCGGTCATGCTGCGGGCGCGGCGGTCGTCATGCCAGCGGCGGGCGGAGATCCAGATGTTTTCCTCGGCGGTGAGGCCGTCGAAGACATTGGGCACCTGCGTCTTGATACCGACGCCAAGGCTGGCCACCTCGAAGGGTTCGGCCCCGGTCATGTCCTGCCCGCGGATCTTGACCTCGCCCGCGGAGGGGCGCAGCTGTCCGGTCAGGCATTTGAAGAAGGTGGATTTGCCTGCACCGTTCGGCCCGATCAGGCAGCGCAATTCGCGGTCGAACAGGGTGAAATCGACCTGATCCACAGCGCGGACGCCGCCGAAGTGCATACAGAGGCCACGGGTTTCGACGACCACTTCACCGCGTTGACGTGTCATTCTGTTCCCTCCGCCCGTGCGCCACGGCGGCGGCGTGTGCGCGTGGGGGCCTTTTTGCGCCTTGCATTGACCCAGTCGATGATCGTCGGAGCGACGCCCTTGGGCACCAGGAGCACGAAGACGATCAGGATCACGCCCAGCACAAGGTTGTTGTTCAGCACGCTTTGCCCGCCGAGGGCCGAGGTCAGGTAGAACAGCGCGAAGGTGGCCCCGATGGGGCCGATCAGCGTGCCGCGCCCGCCCACGATCACCCAGATGATCGTCAGCGCCGCGTTATACAGGCTGAACACATCCGGCGTGGTGCGCCCTACCCCGTTGCAGAACAGAACCCCGCCGATGGCCGCGATCCCTGCGCCGATGGTGAAGATGCCCAGTTTGTACAGGCGCGTGTCATAGCCCAAGAGTTCGGCGCGCAGCTCATTCTCGCGGATGGCGACGCAGACGCGGCCGAATTTGGTGTTCACCAGCCAGCCCACGAAGACATAGCACAGGATCAGGGCGGCCATGGCGACGTAGAACACATGTTCCGGGAACAGGAAGGCGGTGGGGTTCCACGGCAGGTTGATGGGCGGCGATGACACGCCGTTGAAGCCGCCCAGAAGCGCGTTGCCGATCTTGTATTCCGGCCCCGAGGTGCGCCGGATCAGCGAGAAGAAGATCAGCGTGACTGTCAGGGTGATGACGCCCAGATAGACATCCGACACCCGGCCATAGAAGATGAAATAGCCCAAGGCGGCGGCAAAGGCCGATGTGACCAGGACCGCCACAAGGATCGCCCATGTCGAGCCGCCGAAGTTGATGGCCGAGATCGTATAGGCGTAGGCCCCAAGGCCAAAGAACGCGACCTGTCCGAAGCACAGGATGCCGCCATAGCCCCAGATCAGCGCAAGGCTGAGCGCCAGCACCGCCAGTGCGATGGCCGTGGTCAGGTTGATGATGGTGAAGAGTTGCAACACCTGTGGGGCGGCAAACATGAACACCACGCCCAGCAGGGCATAGAAGAAGGTCGGGCGCATCTGGCGCAACATGCCGCTGTTCATAGCGATTTCCGGAAGAAGCGGCCCGTGATCCCGCGCGGCATCAGGCGCAAGAGGATGATGGCGGCCAGAAGAAGCGCGATCTCGCCGAAGGTCGATCCCGCGATGAAGGAGAATATGCCGTTGATCCCGCCCAGCAGGACCGATCCGGCCGTGGTGCCCGCAAGGATCGCCGATCCGCCCGAGATCACGGTGATGAAAGCCTTGGCGATATAGGTGGCGCCGATGGTGGGCAGAACGCCTGTCATGGGGGCCAGCAAGCCGCCCGCAAGGCCCGACACGGCCGCGCCCAGCCCGAAGGTGATCATGTAGATGCGGCTGGTGGAGACGCCCAAGGATGAGGCCATTTCCGCGTTCTGCATGGTGCCGCGCGCCAGCAGCCCCAGCTTGGTAAAGCGCAGCGTCAGCCAGACGGCGATCAGCAGGACGATGGTGATCAGGATCAGGAACAGCTCATATCCCGACGCCGAATAGGTGCCGATCTGGATCGCGCCCAAGGGCGGGGCCACGGTGGTGGCCGTCGAGGCCCCGAAGATCGAGGTCACGATCCCCACCAGCAGCAAGGACAGCCCCCATGTGGCCAGAAGCGTGTCCACCATCCGCCCATAGAGCCAGCGGATCAGCAGGCGTTCCACGATCACGCCGATGATCCCCACGACCAAGGGGGCAAGGATCAGCATGGCGACCCAGATGTTCACGCCCGCATTGGTGGCCACCACGACCGTATAGCCGCCCAGCATCAGGAATTCGCCATGCGCAAGGTTGATCACCCGCATCATGCCGAAGATGATCGCAAGGCCAAGGCTGATCAGGGCCAGGTTCGCGATGACATAGGCCAGTTGCAGGCCGATCGCAGCCACGAGATCCAAGGGGCTCTCCGTTCCGGTTCAGGGTTGCGCCGGGGCCATGGGGACCCCGGCGACAGGGTCAGGTCAGCAGCGGGTCGGGATCACTTGATCCCGGCGGCGGCCAGACCGTTTTCGAAGTAGAAGGTCGAAAGGGTCGGATTGGCGTTCAGGTCGCAGACAAGCTGCGTATCCGCCGGAGGCTGCGCCTCGTAGCTTTCGACGATGTTGAACTCCTGATCCTGCAATTCGCCCAGCACGACGTTCTGGATCGCGTGGTTGGTCTGTGGGTCGATGGTGATGGGGCCGGAGGGGCCGTTATAGGTCAGGCCCGACTTGAGCGCCGCCGTCACTTCGGCATGCTCGACGCTGCCAGCTAGTTTGACAGCCTCGGCCCAGAGCATCGCCCCCTCGTAGGAGCGCACGGTCAGCTCGTTCATCGTGGCGCGGTTGGCCCCGAACTTGGCATCCATGCGGGCGAGGAAAGCCTCGTTCTCGGCGTTCTTCACTCCTTCGAAGTAGGAGTAGGCGGCCAGCAGACCGTTGCCCTCTTCGGCGGAGATCAGCTTGTGTTCGTTCCCGATGCCGAAGGTCGTGGAGGCAATCGGGATTTCCTTGTTCATGCCTGCCGCCGCATATTGGCGGTAGAAGGACACATGCGCGCCGCCCACGAGGCCCGAGAACACGAGATCCGGCTTGGCCTGCTGGATCTTGTTGATGGTCGGTCCGAAGTTGGTGACGTCGAGCGGGAAGAATTCGATGGCCAGAGTCTCGCCGCCGTTTTCCTTGACGAAGCGTTCCACCCACTGGGCGATGATCTGGCCATAGTTGTAATCGGCCGCGATGATATAGGCCTTCTTGCCCCATTTGTTCATCGCGTAAGGCACGACCTTGGCCACGGTCTGTGCGGGTGTAGAGCCGGTGCAGACGTTGTTGAAGTCGCACACACCGCCTTCATACTGAGTGTTGTAGAAATAGAGCGTCTTGAAGCGGGCGAGCGTCGGCCGGATGGCTTCGCGGCTGGCCGAGGTGATGCCGCCATGCACGGTTGCGGCGCGGTCGCCTGCGGCGGCTTGGGTGGCGTATTGGGTGTAGAACTGGATGGTGGACTGCGCGTCATACATCTTCAGCTCCACCTCCTTGCCCAGAAGGCCGCCAGCGGCGTTGATGTCGTCGATGGCAAGGCTGGTGGCATCGGCCATTGCGGTGCCGTAGATATCAAGGCCCCCCGACAGGTCGAGGATCGAGGCGAAGATGATCTTGTCGCTGCCCTGCGCCCGCCCGATGATCGGGGCGGATGACAGTGCCAGCGCGGAAGATCCGGCCAGAAAACTTCTACGCGAAAAAGTCATGTCAGTCTCTCCTGTTGGGTTGTGACCTTTGCGGTGCCCTTGCGGGGCCAAGCCGCATCAGTCCTTGGATTCGGACGTTTTGCCGTCCGTTTTCTTGGAACGGGATGCGCTGCTGCGGCGGTCCAGTTGTTCGGTCACGCCGCGCACGCCATCGCCGATATTCATGCCTACTTCCTCGCCCAGCCGCTGAACGGCGGGCAGTTGCAAGGCCATGGACAGCACACCATCGACAAGCTGGTTGACGGTGCCGCCATCATTGGCGGTGCCGCCCTCGCCACCGCTGCCACCTGCCCGGCCCATGCCGGTGATATGGTTGATGCGGATGCTTTCGATTTTCTCGGCCGGTTTGAGCATGCGTTCCACCACTTCGGGAAGGGTGCGGATGCGCGCCTCGTCGAGCTTCATGGCCATCAACTCGGTGCTCTGGCTGTTTTCGGCGGTGATGACGGCGCTGCGGCCCTCGGCCTCGGCCAGAAGCTTGGCCTTCTGCGCCTCGGCGCGTTCCAGCATGGCTTTTGCCTCGGCCTCGGCCATGGCCAGCAGCGTGCCCACTTCGGACCGGACGCGGGTATCGTCCACCTCGGCCTGCTCGGCGGCACGGATCAGGGCCAGCACCTTTTCGCGGTCGGCGGCGGCCTGTTCGCGGATGGTGCGGACCTTCTCCTCGGCCTCGGCCCCGGCGGCGGTGGCGGCAATCGCCTCGGCCTCGGCATGGGCTTCCTCGACCCGCTTGGCGGCAAGGCGCACGGCGTTGTCTGTCCTGGCCAATGCGGTGGCCAGTTCGGCGGCCAGCGTCTGCTCGCGCAGTTCGCGGTCCTTGCTGATCTCGGTCAGGCGCACTTCGCGTTCGCGGGCGATGCGCGCTGCCTCGCGGCGCTTCTCGGAGGTGGCCTGCTCCTCGGCGGTTTCGGCCATGGAGCGGGAGCGGGCGATCTCGATCTCGCGCTGCTGGGTGATCATCGCCTCTTCTTCTTCGCGGCTGATGGTCAGTTTGCGCTTGGTGGCATCCAGCTGGCTTTGGCGGACTGCCACTTCGGCATCCGCCTCGATCACGGCGCGCTCTTTCTTGTTCACGGCAATGATTTCAGCCAGGCGGCGCATACCGAGTGCGTTGAAGGCGTTGTTTTCATCCAGCGCATGGAATGGCGTCTGGTCGATCCGCGTCAGCGAGACGGATTCCAGCAAAAGGCCGTTCTGTGCCAGATTGTCGGTCAGCACGTCCGAGACTTCGCGCGCATAGCCCGCGCGGTTGTCCTGCAATTCATCCATGGTGTAACGCGCGGCGACGGACAGCATGGCATCGACCAGCTTGCCCTCAAGCGTTTCGGCCAGATCGGCAGAGCGGAAGGATTTGCCCGCCAAAGCCTGCGCCGCCGTGGCGACGCCTTCGGCTGTGGCCCGCACACGCACATAGAATTCCGCCCCCACATCGACGCGCAGACGATCCTTGGTGATAATGGATTTCGGCCCCAGCCGTTCGATTTCCAGCTTGGTGGTCCGCATGTTCACTTCGGAGACCTTGTGCAGGAAGGGCAGCGCGATGCAGCCCCCGTCCAGCACGACCCGCTGGCCCCCGGCACCCGTCCGCACGAGACTGACCTCACGCGTGGCTTTGCGGTAATACCTGTTCAGGAAAAGAATGATCAGAATGACGACGACAAGAAGGATGACCAGACTGACGAACACCGTCATCGCGCGCACTCCCGTTGAAGCGGCTCCTTCGGTCTGCGTGACCGTAGAGCGCTGTTATGTCGGCGAACATGTCACCGGATTTCGAACAACTGTTCGCTTTTATTGACCCAGCGTAAGCGGTGCTTTGAAATTCTGTCAATCACCTTGTGTGAGGGGCTTAAGTCCAGACGGCAAGGATGCGTGATGCCAGTTCGCGGGGCCTTTTTTCACTGCCACGCATTTACGCAACGCCCGGTGGCAAAGGCACGGATCAGGGCACGTTTTGTATCGCTTGCGGTTGATCAGACCTGCGCGGCAGACCATGCGGTTTCCAGCCCGATGCGCAGCCCGGTGACCATGTCATCAAGGTGCATCGAGGCGAAATCCGCCCTCTGATGCTGTTCGACCTGCGCGTCATGCGCGATCTGGTCCAGCAGATCAGCCACTTGCGCGGGCAGATAGGGCAGATGGATGAAACCTGCCCGCGTTTCGGGGTGATGGAGTGCACAATGATTGAGCACAGTGTAGAGCGTGGCGTTGCACAGATAGGTGCCCGCGCTGCCGGACTGGCGGCATGGCAGGCCGCTGGCGCGAATCGCTGCCTGCATCGCATCGGCGGGCAAGGTGGAGAGATAGCCGTCCGGGCCGCCATCCAGAACGCGGCCATTCTGTCGATGGCCCATGTTGTCGGGCAGTTCGAACCACGACCAGTTGGCGGCCATGCGTTCGATCCGCAGCATCGCCTCGCCCGGCCAGAGGCCCAGCGAGACGATCACCTGCGGGCGCAGATCGTCGATCAGTGCGGGCAATTGGCGGCGCATGCCTTGGAAATCGACAGGCAGGACATGACCCCGCACCATTGCGCCGCCGATGCGGACGCCATCCAGCGCGCGGCTGACCAGTTCCGACGGATTGGCGCTGCGGCCGCCATAGCCCTGAAATCCTGTGACCAGGATCATGTCCGAACCCTTCTGCCCCGCGGTGGCCTGCGGCCAACCGATCCCCGGGCAGATTGCCGCTGCGGCGGCGAAAAGTCACCACCGGAAACGCTGGCAGGGTTTGGCGTATTGACCCGGCCCGATCAGAAGCCACCCGCCACCATCAGAAGCGGCAGCAGCAGGCCGAACATCAGCATGTCGGCGCTGAAGCCCAGATCATCGTTGCCATCGTCTTCCGGCATGTCCTCGGCCCGCTGGGCGTCCAGTTCCTCTTGCCGCGCGGCGATCTCTTCCAATGAGGGGCCGCCTGTGAACCAGAAAGCCTCGTCCACAGCAGCGACCTTGGCGACGGCTGGCTGCATCATGCTGACCGCCTGCAACGTGTCCTCCGTATCGCCCTCGCCCAGAGCTGCCATCAGATCGGGCGCAAAATCCGCACCGCCGATGGTGACTTGCACGATCTCGCGCGGGGCGAGGGTGACGGACACGAAGCCGTTGTCATAATGCGACTCCGGGTCGAGTTCGGTCAGAACCGGTGTGGCGGTGTTGCTGCCCACAAGATCCCCCGGGGCCACGCCCAGTTTCGTCATGGTGATCGAGTCAAAGCCGGTGACGAGGGAACTGATGTCCACTGTCGTTTCATGCGTTTCGTCAGGGTTGGTGGATTGCAGATAGAGCACCATCTTTTCGTTTCCTGCAAAGACATGCGCTTCGGCATTTTCCAGCGCCAGTTCGCTTTGCTGCCTGTTCGCGCCGTTCAGAACAACGGCGCGCGTGCCCGGCAGGGCCTCGGACATCATGCGGAAAAAGGCGCCGCCCACAGTCTCGTCCGGGTTGCCTTCATCCCCCATCAGATTGGAATTGCTGCCTTGCTGCACCGCCCAGACATAGGCGGCCGAGACATCGTGAAGGCCCATCGCCTCGACCAGATCCAGCATCTCGCCGGCTTGGACCAGACCGAAATCCGTCTCGGCGTCACGACCGGGCGAGCGCACGTTCCATTCGGTGATGACGGGCTTCACGTCATTGAACCCCTCGTCCCAGAACGTGTCGATCAGGCGCAATTCGAACGTATGGCTTGAGGTTTCGAATTCGCCCTTGGAATAGACATGCGCGATCACGCCATCGACGGCTGCGCGTTCTTCGGGCAGATCGAACTCGCGCACGATCAGCAGATTGGCGATCTTGGACCAGGCGACGGTGCCGTTGGAATAGATGAAGCCATCGTCCAGCGGCAGGTCATATTCCGCGCTGAACTGATCCAGCTGGTCCTGCGCTGTCCCACTGTAGCGCCCGTCCAGCGCGGCGTAGCCATTGTCCAGACCGACCTGCACATTGACCGTCGTCTCGGCGAAGAGGGTGTCGAAATCGGGATGGGTGGTCAACTCCTCTTTCACGATCCGGGCCATGGCGCTGGCTACGCGCCCGTATTCGACCGAGGTCATTTCGCCGCTGTCCCAGTATTCATTGCCGATCTCGAACCCCGCGATCCGGGGCGCGCCGTAGAAGCCGTCCAGCGTGTCGCGGAGGAAGTCGCGCAGGGTGTCTTCGTCAATGGCGGCAAAACGGTCGCCATTGGCATCCGCCTGCTGGCTGAGTTGCGAGCGGGTGGGCAGCACGATCATCACCGATCGGTCCGTTTCCTCCGCAAAAGCCATGAACTCGGAATAAGGCAACAGCGGCTGATCGGCCCCGGTGATGTAATGCTCGGCCATCAGGCGGTCAGGATCGGACAGATCGAAATACCGTTCTGTCAATGATCCGCCCGGGTAGCGGATGGTGCTGACGCCAAGGTGTTCGACGGCCTCGTCATAGGTGCCGTTCTCGCCCAGCTTGTCGCGGGTTGCGAGGATATTGGCACCAAAGTGATCGGCGGTATATGTTTGCTCATAGGCAGTCTTGATGGCAAGGCGGGTCATGGTCGGGCCTCGGGCGTGGCGGATTACACGTCCGAGGCTTTGCAGATTATGTGCCTTAACCAATTTTCACGACGGCACGTTGGTATTGCGCGCCTTGCCATGCGGCAGGGTGGCCCGACTTTCGGATGGGTCCTGTCGCCACATGGTCGTGACGGCGCGGCAGATGGGATCACGGCGCGCCGGATGGCACGGGAAACCGCGCGCGGTCGGGGCTGTGGTCAGCTGCGGATCCGGGCTGCCCTGATGCGGCTGGGTGCGGTGCCGAACCGGCGGCGGAAGGCGCGGGAAAAACCGGTGGGATCGACAAAGCCACAGCGCAGCGCCACTTCACGCAGGCTGTGGCGGGTGTCGGTGATCATGCGCCGCGCGGTTTGCAGGCGCAGGTCCAGATAGGCGGCAGCAGGCCCCTGCCCCAGCGTGTCGCGGAACAACTGCTCCATGCGGCGCAGGCCCAGACCTTGGGCGCGGGCGATGACCTCAAGCGGCAGGGGATCTTCCAGATGGGCGTTCATCATGGCAAGGGCGGCGGCAAGGCGCGGGTCATCGGCCATGGGCAACATGCCGGGCCGTTGCGGGCGGGTGCCATCGGTCTGCGCCTCGTATTGGAACGATGCGGCCACCTGCCCCGCAACAGCCGCGCCGCAGCGCGCACCGATCAGGTGCAGCATCAGATCGGCGGCCGGAGCCGCCCCGCCGGCGGTGAAACGGTTGCGCGACAGAACGAAACGGTCCGGCACCACATCGACGCGGGGATGGGCAGTGGCGAAATCCTCAAGATCCTCCCAATGGACGGTGGCGCGGTGCCCGTCCAGCAATCCGGCGCGGGCCAGCACCCAAGGCCCCGCATCGACCGCCCCGATGGCGCGAAAGCGCGGAGCCATCCGGCGCAGCCCGGCGATCAGGGGGCGGGTCGCGATCTCGGACTGGTTGTAGCCTGCAACGACGATCAGCACATCGGCGCCTTCTGCTGCGGCAAGCGCGCCCAGTGCGGGCAGTTCGATCCCGCAGGTCAGGGATACCGCTGCCCCGTCGGGAGACACCACACGCCAGCGAAACCCCTCGCGCCCCAGATGGCGGTTGGCGTTGCGCAGCGGGTCCAGCACTGACGCAACCTCAAGGATCGAGGCGCGAGGCAGGACCAGCACCGCGATTTCGAGCGGGTCGTCAGAGGCCGTGAAGATCGTTTCTGTAAATGCCATTTCCATTTCGTAAATCGCCAAGAGTGGCCATGCAAGCCTGATAGCCTGATCCCGACCAAGGGAGGGTTTCCATGCCATTGACCATGAACCGAGAGGTTTTCATCACCTGCGCCGTGACCGGATCGGGCGGCACACAGGACATGTCGCCCCATGTGCCTCGCTCGCCCGAGGCCATCGCCGCCTCTGCCATCGACGCGGCCAAGGCGGGTGCTGCGGTGGTGCATTGCCATGTGCGCGACCCTGAAACCGGCGCGCCCGCGCGTGATCCCGCGCTTTACCGCGAGGTGACCGAGCGGATCCGCGATGCGCAGGTCGATGTGGTGCTGAACCTGACGGCGGGCATGGGCGGCGACCTGATGTTCGACGGGACCGAGGCCATGAACCGCATGTCACAGCGCTCTGACATGGCGGGGGCCACGGAACGGGTGCAGCACGTCGTGGAATGCCGCCCTGAAATCTGCACGCTGGATTGCGGCACGATGAATTTCGCCGAGGCCGACTATGTCATGGTCAACACGCCCGGCATGCTGCGCGACATGGCGCGGCGCATGACCGACGCAGGTGTGCGGATCGAGATCGAAGCCTTTGACACCGGCCATCTGTGGTTCGCCAAGAAGCTGGTCGAGGAGGGCGTGATCCCCGCTCCGGTTCTGGTGCAGCTGTGCATGGGCGTGCCATGGGGCGCGCCGGATGATCTGAACACCTTCATGGCGATGGTGAATAATGTGCCGAAGGATTGGCACTGGTCAGCCTTTTCCATCGGGCGCAACGAGATGCCTTATGTGGCGGCCTCGGTGCTTGCAGGGGGCAATGTGCGCGTGGGGCTGGAAGACAATCTCTATCTCGAAAAGGGCGTGCTGGCGACCAATGCGCAACTGGTAGAACGCGCCGTCAGCATCATCGAGAATATGGGCGCTCGGGTGATCGGACCCGATGCCGTGCGGCAACGCCTGCAACTGGACAAGAGGGCGCCGCTATGAAGGCCGCGATCATCGGGGGCGGCGTCATCGGCGGCGGCTGGGCCGCGCGCTTCCTGCTCAATGGCTGGGATGTGGCGGTGTTCGACCCCGACCCCGAGGCGCCGCGCAAGATCGAGGCGGTCATGGCCAATGCCCGCGCCTCCCTCCCGGCGCTGTCGGATGTGCCGATGCCTGCACCGGGGCGCCTGACATATCCCGCGACGATCGCCGAGGCGGTGACGGGGGCGGATTACATTCAGGAATCCGTGTCCGAGCAATTGGCCCTGAAACATCGGGTCTATGCCGAGATTCAATCGCATGCGCCAGACGCGCCGCTGGGATCGTCGACATCGGGGTTCAAGCCTTCGCAATTGCAGGAAGGCGCAATCAACCCAGCGACGATTTTTGTCGCCCATCCGTTCAACCCGGTCTACCTGCTGCCTTTGGCCGAGGTGGTGCCCAGCGCCGCCTCGGACCCTGCACTGATCGAACGGGGCAAGGATACGCTGCGCGCCATCGGCATGTTCCCCCTGCATATCCGCAAGGAGATCGACGCCCATATTGCCGACCGTTTCCTTGAGGCGGTGTGGCGCGAGGCGCTGTGGCTGGTCAAGGACGGGATCGCCACCACCGAGGAAATCGACGAGGCGATCCGCATGGGCTTTGGCCTGCGCTGGGGTCAGATGGGCCTGTTCGAGACCTATCGCATCGCGGGTGGCGAGGCGGGGATGAAGCACTTCATGGCGCAGTTCGGCCCCTGTCTGGCCTGGCCCTGGACCAAGCTGACGGATGTGCCCGAGTTCAACGACGAATTGGTCGATCTGATCGCCGGGCAATCGGATGCGCAATCGGGGCACCATTCGATCCGCGACTTGGAGCGTATCCGGGATTCCAACCTCGTGGGCTTTCTGCGGACGTTGAAGGAACGCGACTGGGGCGCGGGGCGGGTGCTGAACGCCCATGATGCCGCGCGGCGCGAGGCTGCTGTTGCCGCCACTCCGACAGGTGCGCCGCTGGTGCTGGCGCAGTTGCAGGTTCTGCCGGGGTGGATCGACTATAACGGCCACATGACCGAAAGCCGTTATCTGTTCGCGGGGTCCGAGACGTCGGACGCCTTCCTGCGCCTGATCGGGGCGGGGATGGAGTATGTGGCCGGTGGGCACAGCTATTACACCGCCGAGACGCATATCCTGCATCTGGGAGAGGCCAAGCTGGGCGACCGTCTGACCGGATCGTTGCAGGTCCTGGCGGCGGATCAGAAGCGGCTGCACGTGTTCATCCGTATCGAAAAGGACGGGGTTGCGGTGGCGACGCTGGAGCAGATGCTGCTGCATGTGGACATGACGGCTGGGCGTGCCTGTCCTGCTGCACCCGGCGTGCTGGACAGCCTGTTCCGCATCCGCGATGCCCATGCCGCGCTGCCTCGCCCGGACAGCGTGGGCCGCCATGTCGGGCAAGGGAAAGGCTGATGCATTTCGCCCTGACCGATGAGCAGCGCATGATCGTGGATACCACCCGCGCCTTCGTGGAGGCCGAGCTTTATCCGCACGAGGCGCTGGTGGAGCGCACAGGCCATCTGCCGATGGAGCTGATCCGCGAGGTGCAGGCCAAGGCGATGGCGGCGGGCCTTTATGCCGCCAACATGCCCGAGGACGTGGGCGGCGCCGGCCTCGATCCGCTGTCATGGCTGCTTTATGAGCGGGAATTGGGCCGCGCCAACTATGCGCTGCACTGGACCTGCGTGGCGCGACCCTCGAACATCCTGCTGGCGGGCACGGAGGCGCAGCGGCAAAAATATCTGATGCCCTGTATCCGGGGCGAGACATGGGATTGTCTGGCCATGACCGAGCCGGGGGCCGGATCGGACCTGCGCGGGATGCAGGCCACGGCGCGGCAGGACGGCGGAGATTGGGTGCTGAACGGCACAAAGCATTTCATCAGCCATGCCGATATCGCGGGCTTCACCATCGCCTTCATGGCGACCGGTGAAGAAGACACGCCGCGCGGCCGGAAGAAGAAGATTACCGCCTTCTTCGTGGACAAGGGCACCAGAGGCTTCACCGTCCGCGACGGCTATCGCAACGTGAGCCATCGGGGCTACAGCAATGCCGTGCTGGACTTCGACGATTGCCGCGTGCCCGCTGAAAACGTTCTGGGCGAGGTCCACAAGGGGTTCGAGGTCGCCAATGACTGGCTGGGCGCCACCCGCCTGCAAGTCGCCGCCACCTGTCTGGGCCGCGCCGATCGCGCGCTGGGGCATGCGATCCGCTACGCCGCCGACCGCCGCCAGTTCGGGCAGGCCATCGGCAAGTTTCAGGGCGTCAGCTTCAAACTGGCCGATATGGCGATGGAGTTGAAGGCAGCGGAACTCCTGACATGGGAGGCGGGCTGGAAATTCGACCAAGGCAGCGTCACCGATGCAGACATGGCCATGGCCAAGCTCAAGGCGACCGAGGTGCTGGCCATGGTCGCGGATGAGGCCATCCAGATCCATGGCGGCATGGGGCTGATGGATGAATTGCCGCTGGAACGCATCTGGCGCGACGCGCGGGTCGAGCGGATCTGGGAAGGCACATCCGAGATCCAGCGCCACATCATCAGCCGCGAACTGCTGCGCCCCCACGAATGAAGCAGGGGGGCTGTCTGCCCCCCACGTTCAGCTTTGCTGAACGCCCCCCCCGAGGATATTTCAGGACGGAAAATGTGCAAATCCCGGTGTGATCTTCAGCAAGTGTTTACCAAGCACTGCCATATTGGGCCCACGGTACAGGCGGGGACGCCGATGACCGTGACGGGAAATGGCACCTCGTTGGCCGATGGTCAGCGGGGTGTTTCCATTTTTCGTCCTCAAATCTCCCGGGTGGGGTCCGGGGAGGGCAGCGCCCTCCCCGGCCTGTCGGACTGCGCCGGGTTCTGGACATGACGGCCCTCGCTCGCCTGTTGCGCCCCCGTTCCATCGCCGTGCTGGGCGCGGGATGGGCGGCCAATGTGATCGAGCAATGCCGCAGGATGGGGTTTGACGGACCGGTCTGGCCCGTGCATCCCACGCGGGACAGCATCGCGGGCGTGCCATGCCATCGCAGCCTTGCCGAGCTTCCCGCAGCCCCGGATGCCACCTTCATTGGTGTGAACCGCCATGCCACATTGGATGTAGTGGCGGAACTGGCCGCGATGGGCGCAGGAGGCGCCATCTGTTTCGCCGCAGGCTGGCGCGAAGCGGGTGAGGCGGATCTGCAGGATCAGCTTGTTTCCATTTCAGGAACAATGCCGATTCTAGGGCCGAATTGTTATGGCCTCATCAATTATCTTGACGGCGCCTTGCTCTGGCCCGACCAGCATGGCGGGCGACGGGTAGACCGTGGTGTCGCGCTGTTGAGCCAATCCTCGAATATCGTGATCAACCTGACCATGCAGGCGCGGGGCCTGCCCGTGGCCTATGTCGCCTGTCTGGGCAATGCCGCCAAGGTGGGCTTGGCTGAACTGGCGGGCGCGCTGCTGGACGATCCGCGCGTCACGGCGCTGGGTCTTTACATCGAAGGCTTGGGCGATGCGGCGGCAGTCGCCGCGTTGGCGCAGGCCGCGCGGGCGGCCGGCAAAGGGATCGTTGCGATCAAGTCGGGCAAGACCGCCGCGGCGCGCGAGGCGGCGGCTTCACATACCGCGTCACTGGCCGGGGGCGGTGCTGCGTCATCCGCCTATCTGCACCAGATCGGCGTGGCCGAGGTGAACACGCCCGCCGAACTGATCGAGACCCTGAAGATCCTGCATGTCCGTGGGCCCGGACTGGGGCGGCGGCTGTGTTCGCTGTCCTGTTCGGGCGGCGAGGCGGGATTGGTGGCCGATATGGCTGCCCCCTACGGGTTGGACTTCCCAACCCCATCCACGGCGCAGCGGGAGCGGTTGTCGGGTATCCTCGGCCCCCTCGTCACCATCGCCAACCCTTTGGACTACCACACCTTCATCTGGGGCGACGGGCCACGCACAACGGATGTCTTCACCACCATGCTGGAGGGATACGATGCGGGCATCTTCATCATCGACCCGCCGCGCCCGGATCGGTGCGATCCGTCGAGTTTCGAGCCTGCGCTGGAGGCGATCGTCGCAGCGGGGCGCGCCACGGGCAAGCCGGCCTTCCCGGTTGCCTCCCTGCCCGAGAATTTTGACGAGGCGCGGGCGATTGCCTTGATGGATCAGGGCATTGCGCCCTTGATGGGGTTGGAGACGGCGCTGGCCGCGATCCGGGCGGCGCAGGGAACGGGTGGCCGCGCGGGGTGGCGACCGTGGCCGGTGGCGCCGCGTGACGCGCCGTTGACCCTGATGCCGGAGCCGGAGGCCAAGACGCTATTGGCGGCGCAGGGTATTCCTGTGCCCCGCGGGGTGAGCGCGCCGGATCTGTCTGCGGTGCTGCCACTGGCGCAAAACCTGTCCCCGCCACTGGTGCTGAAAGGGATCGGCTTTGCCCACAAGACCGAGGCGGGGGCAGTGCGGCTGCACCTGTCCACGCTGGAAGGTCAGGCTGATATGCCCGGTTCCGCAGGCTATCTGGCCGAGGAGATGGTGACTGGCGCGCTGGCCGAATTGCTGATCGGGGCGCGGCGCGATCCGGTCTATGGCGCGACGCTGACGATCGGGTTTGGCGGCGTAACGGCGGAACTGCTGGACGATACCGCCACGCTGGTCCTGCCGGTCACGGGGGATGAGATCCGCGTGGCCTTGCGGTCCTTGCGCCTGTGGCCGCTGCTGGATGGCTATCGCGGGCGGGCACGGGCGAATGTGGCGGCCGTGGTCGAGGTCGCCTTGGCCTTGCAGGCGATGCTGGCGGCTGACAGGCTGCTGGCAGAGATAGAGATCAACCCCCTGATGGTGACGACCGACGGGGCCATCGCGGTGGATGCCGTGATCTGGAGGGAAGAAACATGATGCAGATGCGCGAGAGCGGCCCGATCAAGACACGGCGCGAGGGCGCGATCCTTGAAGTGACGCTGGACCGACCCAAGGCCAATGCGATCGATCTGGCCACCAGCCGGATCATGGGCGAGGTGTTCCGCGATTTCCGCGATGAGGATGGGTTGCGCGTGGCGATCCTGCGGGCGGAGGGCGAGAAATTCTTTTGCCCCGGCTGGGATCTGAAGGCGGCGGCGGATGGCGATGCGGTGGACGGGGATTACGGCGTGGGTGGCTTTGGCGGCTTGCAGGAGTTGCCGCATCTGAACAAGCCGGTCATTGCCGCCGTCAATGGCATCTGCTGCGGCGGCGGGCTGGAACTGGCCTTGAGTTGCGATCTGATCCTTGCCTCAAGCAACGCGACCTTTGCCTTGCCGGAAATCCGGTCGGGCACGGTGGCGGATGCAGCCTCGATCAAGCTGCCGAAGCGGATTCCTTATCATGTGGCAATGGACCTGCTGCTGACGGGGCGGTGGTTCGACGCCGATGAAGCCCTGCGTTGGGGGCTGCTGCGCGAGATCACGACGCCTGCCGACCTGTTGCCGAAGGCATGGGATCTGGCGCGACTGCTGGAGGCCGGACCGCCGCTGGTCTATGCCGCAATCAAGGAGATCGTGCGCGAGGCGGAAGCGATGCGATTTCAGGATGCGCTGAACCGCATCACCAAGCGGCAGTTCGCGACCGTGGACCGGCTCTATTCCAGCGAGGATCAACTGGAAGGCGCGCGCGCCTTTGCCGAAAAGCGCGACCCCGTCTGGAGGGGGCGCTGAGAGGGTGCGCGCCGCCTCGGGCCGGGGCTGTAGGCGCGCTGCCTTGGCATGATCCGCGCCGATTGCGCCCTGCCCTTCTACAGCAGCGCCTTCTGCATCATCATGTGGACGCCCTTTTCACGGTTCACTGTCTGCGTGATCCGCAGGTCTCCGGCCAATGAGCACAGCATATAGGCTTGCTCGCGTGTGATGCCCGCGCGGGATGCCACAAGGGCGATCATCCGGCGCAGGGCGATTTCCACGCAAACGTCCAGATCGGGATGCATGCCCATGGTGATGAAATGGGTGGGAGTCTCGGCCTCGGGATAAGTCAGGTCCATGTCGCGGCGCAGGGTGAGGCGGAAACGGCCTTGCAGCGCGGTTTCAATGGCGGTCACGCAGACTTCTCCATCGCCCTGCGCGCCGTGCCCGTCGCCGCAGGAGAAGAGCGCCCCCTCGGCCAGCACGGGCAGATAGAGCGTGGTGCCCGCCACCAGCTCCTTGTTGTCGAGATTGCCACCATGGGCGCGCGGTTCGATCGTCGAAATGCGGCCCCATGCGGGCGGTGGAGCCACGCCCATCACGCCGAAGAACGGCGCAAGCGGCAGTTTCAGCCCCCAGGGCATCGTCGCCTCGCCCCGTTTGGCATCCAGCGGGATCGTTGTGTGGTGCATCTGCGGAAAGTCCAGCGGCAGTGTCCCCGCCAAGGGCCGGATGAAATTGTAACCCCAGTCCTGCCGCAGCTGCACATCCAGAATATCCACCTGCAACACATCGCCGGGTTTCGCGCCCGCGACCGCCACGGGGCCGGTCAGAATATGGCCCGGCATTGCGGGTGCGCCTGCGGCGTGGATCTCGTGCAGTTCGGGGGGCACATGGAAACCCTCTCCCGGCAAGACCTGCGGCCCGCCCGAAACCGTGTTGATGGTCACCTCATCCCCGCTGGCCACCGTCGCGACAGGTGACAGGCTCGCATCGAAGTAACCCCAATGGCAGGTTTTCGGTCCGGCTTCGACAATCATGGAGGCACCTTTGCATCTGTGGCCGGAGGCGCGGCAACGCCGACGGGACGGAGTGGATCTGATCCTGCGGCGATGCTACCCGGCTGCGCGCGAAGGTGCAAACGGCGTGGCGCGTGATGGTCACTCCAATGGCGGATAGGCGGGGGGAAAGATCTCATCCACCGGGGGGTGGCCCCATGTCCGGTCGGGGTATTTGTCCCGCAGCCCGTCGAATTGCGCCTGCGCGCGGGTGCGGGCGGCCGCCATGTCGATGCCTGCCACCTGCCCTTCGCGCATGGACAGCCGCCCATCGACAAAGACGGCCCGCGTGACGCGGCCCGTCGCGCCAAGGATCAGAGTGCGGACCGGATCGACGCGGGGGGCCATCAGGGTGTCCTGCATGTCGAAGATCGCGATATCGGCCTTGGCTCCCGGTTCCAGCCGTCCGAGGTCGGGCCGTCCCAGTGCGGCGGCCCCGCCAAGGGTCGCCGCGTCAAGCATGTGTTCGGGTGCCGCGTCATGGATGCTGTCGCCCGCCATGCGCGCCATCATCACGCCAACGGCCATGTTCAGCACCATGTCGGGCGGGGCGGTGTCCGTGCCCATGCCGATGTTGATCCCCATCCGGCGCAGCTTGCCGAAGGAGCGCAGCATCGCGCCCGAGCGGGCAAAGACCAGTGGACAATGCGCGACCGTCACGCCGTGATCGGCATAGAGGCGCAGGTCGTCATCGGTGGCATAGGTCGCATGTGGCGCGATCAGGCGGGGTGACAGCGCGCCGAACCCGGCCATCCATTGCGGCGCGGTGGTGCCATGCAGGCTGTGCACCGTATCACGCTCCATCTGCCCCTGGGCCATGTGCAGGCGCACCGGCACGTCCAGATCCGCAGCCGCCGCCATGGTGCGGCTGAGCAGGTCCTGCGTGCAGGTTTCCACGCGGTCGGGGGCCAACATCCCCTGCACCAGCCCGCCGAAGCGGCCTGACTGCGCGGTGATGAAATGTATCGCGTCATTCAGGCCAGCCAGCCCGCGCGCTTCGTCGAAGCGGGGCTCCAGAATACCCGGCGCGGTGCAGACCATTCCGCCAGAGCGATAAGCCGGGCCCAACCAGACGCGCAGGCCCAATGCCCCCGCCGCCTCGGCTGCGGCTTCGAATTCCGCGACATTCTCGCCCCATTCCCGGTAGAACAGCGAGGCGATGGGCAGGGCCGAGGTGATGCCGTTGCAGAGCAACTGCGCAAAGCTGAAGCGTTTCTGAAAGGCCAGTTCCTCGGGCGTATACATCTCATAGGGGCCACGGCGGAGATAGGATTCGGGCCAGACGCGGCCCTTGGCCCATGCAGGGCCGCAGTCGACACCCAGTGTGGTGGTGTCCAGATCGGACAGGGCGTCAAGGTCGATCAAGCCGGGGGATATCAGCACCTCGCCCAGATCGACGCGCCGGGCCACCTCGCCCTCGAAGCGGGGGCCGACATGGAGGATGCGGTCCTCCTCGATCACGATCTCGCCGTTTTCCAGCAGCCGGTGGCCGCCGTCACGATGCGCGACGATCCAGCGCGCGGCCAACGCGGTGCGCCCCTTGAGGCGCGCGCCCAATGTCAGATCAGAGAGCATCACGGTGCCTCCATCACGGGTTTGCCGCCGCGCCCGGTCACGCGCCCGCCCTTGACGGTCAACTGGACAGGTCCGCCCATCGCCACCGCCTCGGCCAAAGTGCGGCCGGGCAGCAGGGCCAGATCGGCGGGGTTACCCACGGCCAGTCGGTGATCCATGACACCCATCACGGCGGCGCCACCCGTGGTAACCAGATCCAGCGCCAGCGCCAGATCGGCATCGGCGCGCAGGTTGTTCTTCTGTGCCACGATCCGCGCCCGATCCAGCATGTCGGGGCGGTTCCACGGGTTCCATGTGTCCAGAACGCCGTCGCAGCCCGCCCCCATGCGCAGCCCCGCGCCACGCACCCGTTTGAGGTTGGGCACCTCGCGCGAGGGCGCACCCGTGGTCAGGATCGCGACATCCTGTTCGGCCAGTTCGGCCAGCAGCACCTCGACCCGGTTCCAGTCGGGCATGCCAAGGCAGAAGGCGTGGCTGACCGCGACCTTGCCCTTCATCCCCAGCGCGGCCGTGCGTTCAAGGATCAGTTCCAGCGAAAAGGCCCCCATGTCACCGGGTTCGTGCAGGTGGATGTCGATCCCGCGCCCGTGTTTGTCGGCCAGGGCGAAGATTGCATCCAGATGGCCTTTCGGGTCGCGGTCGATCCCGCAGGGGTCAAGGCCGCCCACCAGATCGGCCCCCATGGCCATGGCCTCGTCCAGCAGTTCCAGCGTGCCGGGGCGGATCATCAGGCCGGATTGGGGGAAGGCCACGATCTCGATCTCGACCACGCCGCGCAGGGTGTCGCGGGTGTTCAGGACACCCTCCAGCACGGAGAGGCCATTATCCGTGTCCACGTCCACATGGCTGCGGATATGGGTGGTGCCGTTGCCCACCAGTGCCAGCGCATGCCGCATGGATTGCCGCGCGGGATCGAGGCCCAGTTCGCGCCGCGCGCGGCGTTCGTTGTTGATCATGGAACGGAGGTCGGTGCCGACGGCGTTCTCATACCAGCCCATGCCCATCACCGTCTTGTCCAGATGGGTATGCGCCTCGACCAGACCGGGGGTGGCGATGGCCCCGCCTGCATCCTCGGTCGCGATGCCGGGCGCTGTGATCCCGGACGCGATTTCGGCAATCCGGCCGCCCCGGATCAGCAGGTCAGTGGCGGGCGCGCCCATGGGGCGCAGGTTGCGGATCAGCAGGTCAGTCATGCGGCCTCCGGGGCGAAGCCCCCTGTCTTGACGCGCGGCCAGGCATAGCCGCCCAGTTTCGATGTGCGATAGCCCATGCCGACCAGCGCCTCGGCCTGCCGGACGGCGGCTGTGACGCCGTCGATCACCAGAACGCCGGTGTCACGCGAAAGCTTGTCGCAAAGCTCGGCCATGCCGGCGCAGCCAAGGATCACCGCCTCGGCCCCGTCATGCGCCTGCGCGGCGCGGATCTCGGCAGCAATCAATGCCTCGGCGCAGATGGGATCTTCCTCCAGTGCCAGAACGGGCAGGTCGATGGCGCGCACGCGGCGGCAACGCCGCCCGGCACCATAGGCATCGGCCAGATCCTCGATGATCGGGACAGAGCGCGGCAGGGTCGTGACCACCGAAAAGCGCGCGGACAGCGTCATGGCGACGCTGATCGCCGCCTGACAGAGGCCCAGCACCGGACCTGCTGCCACTTCGCGCGCCGCATCAAGGCCAGGATCGTCGAAACAGGCAATGACGTGCGCGGCGGCCCCGCGCGCTTCGGCGGCGCGAATGGCGGCCAGCATGGCAGGCACGGCCAGCGCCTCATCGGCATAGCCTTCGATCGAGGCAGGTGTGGCCCGGGCCGTCACAAGGTCGATCTTGGTACCGGGCGAGGCCACCCGCCGCGCCGCGCGTCCGATCTGGTCGGTCATCGCGGCGGTGGAGTTCGGATTGATGACATGGATCAGCATCATCGTGCCTTTGCTGTCTTTGGGGTCAGTTGCGCCGCTTCCCAGGTCGCCGCTTCCGCAGGTTTCAACAACTCGAACTGTCGATCCGCGACGATGTAATTGTCCGCATGCAGCCGCGCGATGGGTTGATAGACATCCGGGTTCACATAGCGGCCCTGCGCGTCCATGCAGTCGTCGCGCACGGTCATTTCCACCACTTCGCCCAGAATGATGGCGCGGGACGGAAAGTCGATGATCCGTTCGACCCGACATTCCATCGCGCAAGGGGTGCGCGTGATGTAATGGGCGTCAATCTGGCGGCAGGGCGCGGTGTCCAGTCCGGCAAAGGCAGGCTCATCCACATCGGGGGCGAAATTGACCCCGCAGAGGATCATCGCCTCGGCCAGTTCCATATCCACCATGTTGACGCAGAATTGCCCGGTGCGGCGAATATTGACCAGCGTGTCCTTCTCTTGCCCGTCGCCGCGCGTCTGCACGCCAAGGATCACGATGGGTGGGTCTTGCGAAAAGACGTTGAAGAAGCTCATCGGGGCGGCGTTGCTGTGCCCGCCTTCGGACCGCGTGGTGACCAGCGCGATGGGGCGCGGGCCGACGAAATTCGTCAGCAGGCGGTAGCGGTCCTGCGGGGGCAGTTGAGTGAAATCGAACTCCATCATCCGGCCTTTCTGAGTGGCATGGGGTCGGTGCGCCCCTCCTGCACGGCATGGCACCGCACCTGGCTGTCGCCATGGGCGCGAAAAACAGGAGCCTCGGTCCGGCAGCGCTCATTGGCAAGGGGGCAGCGCGGGTGGAAATGGCATCCCGAAGGTGGCGTGATGGGGTTGGGCACCTCGCCCGCCGGGCGGTCCATGTCGCGATGCGCCATGGTGATGTCCGGCACCGTGTCCAGCAAGAGCCGCGTATAGGGATGCTGGGGTGCCGCGAAGATGCGGTCCGCCGGGGCCAGTTCCACCAGACGGCCCAGATACATGACCCCGATCTGGTCCGAGATGAAATTAACCACCGCCAGATCATGGCTGATGAACAGATAGGTCAGGCCCAGCTCGCGCTGCAATTCCCGCATCAGGTTCAGAATCTGCGCCTGCACCGACACATCAAGGGCCGAGGTCGGCTCGTCACAGACCAGAAACTCGGGCTTGGTGGAAATCGCCCGCGCGATGGAAATGCGCTGCCGCTGGCCGCCCGAGAATTCGTGCGGGAACTTCTCGCCGTCTGCGGCGGACAGGCCCACGAATTCCAGCAGGCGGTCCACCTCCTTGCGGCGCGCCACCGGGTCGGGATGGGTTGCGAAGCTTTTCATCGGCTCGCCGATGATGCGCGCCACGCGCCAGCGCGGGTTGAGGCTGGCATAGGGGTCCTGAAATATCATCTGCATCCGGCGGCGCACCGCAGGGGGCTGACCTGCGCGCGAGCCCGCCAATTCGTGCCCGTCAAAGCGGATGCTGCCTGCCGATGGCTGCGTCAGCCCCATCAGCAATTTGGCCACGGTGGATTTGCCGCAACCGGATTCCCCCACAAGGCTGAGCGTGGTGCCGCGCGGAATGGTGAAATCGACACCATCGACCGCATGCACATATTTGCGCCCGCCGCCCTGCGTAAGCCGGGTCAGAAAGGGTTGGGACAGATCGAAAGTCTTTTTCAGACCGGTGACGGTCAGGATCGGATCGGTCATGCGGGAACCTCCTCGGACAGATGGCAGGCGACGGACCTTGTGGCATGGCCTGTCAGGTCGGGGCGAGTTTGCCCGCAAATCTCGATGCGCACCGGGCAGCGCGGGGCAAAGGCGCAACCGGCAGGGCGCGCATGGGGGCGCGGCATCGCGCCTTCGATCTGCGGCAGCACATCGGGGCGCGCGCCGATCCGCGGGATCGAGGCCATGAGACCGCGCGTATAGGGGTGGCGCGGCGCGGTCAGCACCTCGGCCACCGGGCCCACCTCGACGATGCGGCCCGCATACATCACGGCGACACGATCTGCGGTTTCGGCAATCACGCCCATGTCATGGGTGACGAGGATGACCGCCACGCCGGTTTCGCGTGCCAGTTTGCGCAGAAGCGCGATGATCTGCGCCTGCACACTAACATCCAGCGCGGTCGTGGGTTCATCCGCAATCACCAGACGCGGCTCGGCGCACAAGGCCAGCGCGATGACCACACGCTGCCGCATCCCGCCGGAATATTGATGCGGATAAGTGTCGATCCGCGCCTCGGGGGCGGGGATGCCGACGCGGCGCAGCCAGTCGATGGCGCGGGCGCGGGCCTCGTCCTTGGGCAGTTTCAGATGGGTCTGGATCGTCTCGATCAGCTGCTCGCCCACGGTCAGCACGGGGTTGAGGCTGGTCAGCGGGTCCTGAAAGATCGCCCCGATCCGCCGCCCGCGGATGCGGCGCATCTCATCGGGGCGCAGGGTGTCGATGCGCTGGCCTTCCAGCCGGATCTCGCCCGCGGCGATGCGGCCGGGGGGTTCGATCAGTCCGATGATGGCGGCCCCGGTCATGGATTTGCCGGCACCGGATTCGCCCACCATCCCCAGGATCTCGCCGGGTGAGACGCTCAGGCTTACATCCTCGATCGCGTTGACGGTGCCGCTGCGACCGGGAAAGGCCACGGTCAGGTTTTCGACGGTCAGAAGGGTCATGGCGCTTACCTCAGTTTGGGGTTCAGGGCGTCGCGCAGCCAGTCACCCAGAAGGTTGACCGCCAGCACAAGGGCCACCAGCACGACGGAGGGGAAGATGACGACCCACCAGATGCCCGAGAACAGGTATTCGTTGCCGATGCGGATCAGCGTGCCAAGGCTGGGCTGGGTCGCGGGCATGCCCACGCCAAGGAAGGACAGCGTCGCCTCGGTCAGCACGGCCATGCCAAGGTTGATCGTGGCGATGACAAGCACCGGGCCAAGCACGTTGGGCAGGATGTGGTGCAGCATGATGCCCATGCCCGACACGCCGTTGATGCGCGCGGCCTGCACATATTCCTTCTGCCGCTCGACCATGGTCGAGCCGCGCACGGTGCGGGCATATTGCACCCAGTTGGTCAGGCCGATGGCCAGGATCAAGACCCAGATCGCCGCATCCGCGTGGCGTTCAGGCGGCAGCACGCCGCGTGCGATGCCGTTGACGAGCAGCGCCACAAGAATGGCCGGGAAACTCAGCAGGATGTCGGCCACCCGCATGATGGCCCCGTCGACCATGCCGCCCACGAACCCGCCCAGAAGACCCAGCGAGATGCCCACGACCGCCGCCAGCGCCACGCTGGCAAAGCCCACGATCAGCGACAGGCGCAGACCATAGAGGATCGAGGAGTACAGATCGCGCGCCTGTTCATCCGTGCCCAGAAAATAGCGCGGATCGCCGCCTTCGATCCAAGCGGGAGGCAATTCGCTGTCCAGCAGGAAGAGTTGCGAAATGTCATAGGGGTTCTGCGTTGCCAGCAGCGGCGCGAACAATGCGGCGGCGAAGAGGATCAGGATCAGCACGCTTGAGATGCGCGCGGTCCAGGAGCGGCGGAAGTTCCACGCCACATCGCTGTTCCACAGACGGGTCAGCGCCGAGGGGGTGGTCTTGATCTGAGTGGTGTCGGTCATGGCGTCCTCCGGCAGGTCAATGGGCCGCCCGCGCGCCCTCGACCCGCAGACGCGGGTCCAGCACGGCATAGAGCAGATCGACAGTTGTGTTGATGATCACGAAGATCAGGCTGACCAGCACCAGATAGGCGGCCATCACGGGCACATCGCCAAAGCTGACGGCCTGAATGAACAGCGCCCCCATGCCCGGCCACTGGAAGACGGTTTCGGTGATGATGGCAAAGGCGATCAGCCCACCCAGTTGCAGCCCGAAGATGGTGATCACGGGAATCAGCGTGTTCTTCAACGCGTGGTGGAAATGGATGGAGCGGTTGGTCAGGCCCCGCGCCTTGGCGAACTTGATGTAGTCGGTGCGCAGCACCTCCATCATCTCGGCACGGACCAGCCGCATGATCAAGGTCAACTGGAAGAGGCAGAGCATCACGGAGGGCAGGATCAGCGCCTTGAGGCCCGAGAGCGTCAGGAACCCAGTGGACCACCAGCCGACATCGACCACCGTGCCCCGCCCGAAGGAGGGCAGCCAGCCCAGCCAAACCGAGAAGACAAGTATCAGCAGGATACCCGTCACGAACGTCGGCAGCGAGATCCCGACCAGTGACATGAGTTGCAGCGCCTGCGTTGAAAAGCTGTGCGGCCTGAGCGCGGTCAGGATACCCAAGGGGATGCCCAGCACCAGCGACAGCCCGGCTGCCACAAGCACCAGTTCCGCCGTGGCCGGGAACCGTTCCGCCAGCAGGGTCGAAACCGGCCGCGCGTTGCGCCATGACAGGCCGAAATCCCCGGTGGCGGCACGGGCGACGAAGCGGCCGTACTGGACGTAAAGCGGCTGATCCAGACCAAGACGTTCGCGCACGGCGTCACGTTCCTCGGTCGTGGCCGTCTCGGCCACCATGGAATTGACCGGATCACCCATGAAACGGAACATCATGAAAGCGATCAGCGCGACGGCCAGCATCACGAAAACCGACTGGATGATCCGGCGGATCAGGAAACCAAGCATTGCGGAACCTCCCTTGAATCATGGCAGGCAGGGGGGATCACCCCCTGCCCGTCCGGATCATTTGGTGACGCGCGCATACCACAGGCGCACAAGGTCATCGGCGGCCTGCGGCACCTCGACGGTGTCGCGTGCGGCCCATGACAGCGGCTGCTGGTGCAGCGGCAGCCATGCGATGTCGTCCTTGGCCAGCATCAGCGCCTCGATCATCATGGCGTTGCGCTTTTCGGGATCGACCTCGGTCGCCACGGCCTTTGTCAGCTCGTCCACGCGCGGGTTGGAATAGCCCGCAGGGGTGAAGGTGCCGTATTCGCCGCCCGGCGTCGCCAGCATCGCCGACAGGACCGAGAAACCATCCAGCATCGGCAGGGTGGCCCAGCCCAGCATGAAGACATCCACCTGACGGTTATCGACCTTCTGGAAATGCATCTGGCGCGGTTCGGTCACGAGACGTGGCTCAAGCCCGGCCTGCGCCAGCATGGCGGCCATCGCCTGACAGATGCCCTCGTCATTCACATAGCGGTCATTGGGGCAGTTAAGGTTGAAGGCGAAGCCGTTCGGATAGCCCGCCTCGGCCAGCAAGGCCTTGGCGCGCTCGGGATCATAGGGCAGGCGCGCGTCCATGGCCTCGGTATAGCCGTTCACCTCGGGCGCGATCAGCGAGCCGGTGACACGCGACTTGCCGCGCATGATGCGGTCGCGGATCAGGTCCATGTTGATCGCATGATAGAGCGCCTGCCGCACGCGGATGTCTTTCAGCGGATTGCCGTCCACATTGCCGTCCACAAGGCTGTCACCCATGTTGATGCCCATCATGATGCTGCGCAGGCCGGGGTTTTGCAGCATCCGCACACCATCCGCCGCTTCGATCCGGTTGGCATCCTGAAGAGGGGCGGGTTCGATCAGGTCGATCTCGCCCGACAGCAGCGCCGCCACGCGGGTGGCGTCCGATCCGATGGGCGTGTGTTCGATCCGGGTCAGGTTGTGGACCGGCGTGTCCCACCATGCGTCATTGGCCACCAGCACGTTCAGCGCATCGGGGCGGCGGCTTTCCAGCTTGAACGGGCCGGTGCCGTTGGCGTTGTTGGTGGTATATCCTTCTTCGCCCTGACTGGCGTCGATGGGGGCCACGGCGTTGTTCGCTTCAAGCCAGCCCTTGTCCAGAATGAAGATGTTGGTCAGGTAGTTGTTCAGCAGCGGGGTCGGCCCTTCAAGGATCAGATCGACGGTCAGATCGTCCACGATCTCGACCGCTTTCAGACCGGGCAGGTTGCCTCGCAGGGGCGATTTCGGATCGACCGCGCGCATCAGCGACACCTGCACGTCATCCGCGCCGAACGCCTCGCCGCCGTGGAAGGTCACGCCTTCGCGCAGGGTGAAACGCACGCGGGTCGGCTCGATCACCTCCCATGAGGTGGCAAGCGCGGGTTCGATCTTCAGATCGGCATCGTAGCGGACCAGCGGTTCATAAAGGTGATGGGTGAAGATGTTGGTGAAGCTGTCGGTGACAGCATGGGGGTCAAGCCCATAGACGTCGCGCGCCGTGGCAAAGCGCAGGGTTTCGGCACTGGCCCCGGTAGCGAACAGGGTCGCGGCGGCGGCGGTCATCATGAGGTGGCGAAGCATCGCAAGTCTCCCGTTGGTTTATGGCGCTGGCCGCATTGCACAGACTGCATGGCCGCGATGCGTATATTGCAAACATACGGACTTCAAATTGTCTACAATTTTTTATTCTTGTGCTGACACTATTGTTGACTTAAATTTAGGCAGACCTGATTTTGCCTTTCAGGACGGGAGGATACCGCGCATGAATCTGGCCGAGACGACGACAGACGCCCCGCATGTCGAGATCTACAACCGCATCTGGCTGTCGATTGCCGAGCGCAAGCTGAAGCCCGGCACCCGACTCAAGGAAGAGCAACTGGCCGAGATCTTCTCGGTGAGTCGCGCCCGCGTGCGCCAAGCCTTGACCGCGCTGGAACATGACGGGCTGGTCACGCTGGTGCCCAATCGCGGTGCCTTCGTCTCGCAGCCTTCGATCGAGGAGGCGCGGGACATCTTCTTTGCGCGCCGCACCATCGAGACGCAGCTGGTGGCCCGGCTGTGCGAAGTGGTGACACCCGAGGCGATTGCCCGGCTGGAAGCCCATGTCGCGCAGGAACGCGAGGCGCGGGCGGCGGGCGACACCAAGGCGACCGTGCGGCTGTCTGGCGCGTTTCACCTGCTGATCGGGGAACTGGCCGGATCGCCCTATCTGTGGGATGTGCTGCGGGATCTGCTGTCGCGCACCTCGCTGATCATCGTGATGTATCAGACCCGCAGCCAGACTGATTGCGGCCCTGACGAACATGCCGAGATCGTGGAAGCTGTGGCAGGCGGCGACACCGCGCGCGCGCGGCATCTGATGAACCACCATATCGACCATCTGGAAGGGCAGCTTGATCTGGAACAGGACACGCAGGAGCCCAGCGACCTGCGGGATCTGCTGGCATGAGCGCGCCGCACGACCTGCTGCTGCATTGCGCCACGATCGTCACGGTGGACCCGGATCGCCGGGTGATCGAGGGCGGATGGATCGCGCTGGACGGCGACCGGATCGCCGCCATCGGCACGGGCACACCGCCCCCCGCGCACCGGGTGATCGACAGGCCCGGCCTGATCGCCCTGCCCGGCTTGATCGACGCCCATTCCCATGCCGGCCACGGCCTTGTCCGGGCAGCCGGTGACGGCGACGGTGATCTGTGGTTTCAGGTCTGCGCTGATATCTATGCCCGCGCGGCGACCCCCGCCTTCTGGCTGGCCGAGCAGCGGTTGGCGCAACTGGAACGGCTGATGGGCGGGGTGACAACGGCTGTGTCGCTTCTGGGCGGCGGGGCGGATGTCTATCGCACTGATGCGCCCGAAGCGGGGGATGCGCATTGCGCGGCCACGCAGGAGTCCGGGCTGCGGACGATCATGGCGGTGGGGCCGGGGCGGATGCCCTTTCCGCGCATGTTCGGCCCGGACCAACGGCCCGTGAGCTTTGCCCAGCAGATGGAGGTCTGCGCCGATCTGATCGCGCGGCACGATGATGTGCTGACCCGGCGCACCGGCGTGGCGCTGATCCTGCCGGTCTACACGCAGGATCACATGCAAGCGCATGGTGACGAGATCCGGGCCATGTCCACCGCCATGCGCGCGTTGCAGGACCGCACCGGCGTGCTGTTCACGCAGGACGGGCATCGGGAGGGGTCCATCGCCTTGGCGCATGATCTGGGTCTGCTGTCGCCACGCGCCGCCCTTGGACATAGCGTGGACCTGACGCAAGCGGATGTTGACGCGCTGCGCGAAACTGGCGCCTCCATCATCCACAATCCCAGCGCCATCATGTCGATCATCGGCCGCTGCCCGGTGCCGGAGCTGCTGGAGGCCGGCGTGACCGTCTGCCTCGGCTCGGACGCGGGCGCGCCGGACCGGGGGTTCGACATGTTCCGCCATATGGCGCAGGCGATGCACTACCACCGCCGCCACTTCCGCGACCCGGCCGTCCTGCCCGAGGGCAAGACGTTGGAACTATGCACCATCAACGCGGCTAGGGCGCTGGGGCTGGAGGATGAGATCGGATCGCTGGAAATCGGCAAGAAGGCGGACATCATCCTGCTGGACGGGCGCAAGCCGCATCTGTGGCCGCCGGTCATGGCGCTGAACCGGATCACCCATTTCGCCAGCGCCGCCGATGTGGATACGGTCGTGGTCGATGGGAAGGTTCTGATGGAGCAGCGGACAATCCCGCATCTGGATATGGACGCCATTCTGACAGCCGCCGCCGACGAGGCGGAACGCGTCTTTGCCGCCACAGGGCATGCGGGATCGCGGGGGGAAGGACCCGAGATCTGGCGCGGGGCACGTCGTGCCGCGCAACCCTATCGCCCCGCAGGCTCTGCCGAGGCGCAGTCGGGTCGAAATGGGGCGGATATCGAAAAAGCTTGAAAAGCGTATCGCTGCATAGCATTGAGTCGCGCATGGTTCGATGTGCCGTCACTTTGTCCCGTCTTGCAGGTATCGCAACGCTGGCCGCGGCGCTGATCATGATCGGTTTTGGCCATCGCGCCCCGGCGCAGTCCGATGTGGCGGTGCAGGCCTATGTTCTGGCCGGTGGCAGTCTGGCCGAGCTTTGCGCCGATCCGCTGGATGACAGCCTGCCGGCCCATATGGACTGTCCTGCCTGTCACCTCGTGGCGACCTGCGCGGGGGGAACCCAACCGGATCTGCTGCGTGACGCTGATCTGCGGATGCTGTCGCGTGTTGTGGCCCCGCAGGAAAACCGTGCAGCGCGCATGGTTCTTGATCCCGCATTGGGACTGCGCGCGCCCCCTCTGGCCTGATCTCGTTTCTCTGAAAACCTGATCCCTTCCGGGCCATGTGCGCCCATGCCTGAGGACTATCCCATGACACGTTTTGCGTTTGCAGCCGCAGCTGCTTTTGCGGCGACGCCCGCACTGGCCGATATGGCCGTCTCGATCCCCTTTGCCGCCGAAATCGCGGGCCAGCCTTTTGCCTGCACCCAAACCTATGCCGGTCTTGGTCGCACCCGAGCAGAGGTTCAGGCTGTTGACTTTCGCCTGTTCGTCGCAAACCCCGCGCTGATGGCAGTCTGCAATCCATGACGCTGGACCAGGATGGCGCTTGGCGGTTGGGTGATCTGGCCTTGCTGGATTTCGAGGATGCCAGCGGGGCCTGCGCCAATGGCAAGGCCGGGATGAACACCACCCTGCGCGGCACGGTGCCCGAAGGTGAGTATACGGGCCTCAGCTTCACCATCGGCGTGCCATTCGATCAGAACCATATCGACCCGACGCAGGCCCCGGCACCTTTGAACACCACAGCGATGTTCTGGAACTGGCAGGGCGGCTACAAGTTCCTGCGGATCGACATGGTGCCCACGGACCGCAAGAACGACGGGCCACGCGGCTGGTTCCTGCATCTGGGCTCGACCATGTGCGACGCGGCCTCCAAGACCGAGGCACCCACGGCCTGCAAGAACGGCAACCGGATGGAGATCCGTCTGGACGGGTTCGACATCGCGCAGGGCACGGTGGTGATCGACCCTGCCCCCGTGGTGGCCGGGGCGGATCTGAGGGCGAATGCCCCTGACACCTCTCCCGGTTGCATGTCCTTTCCGGGGGATGCCGATTGCATGACCGTGATGGCCGCCCTTGGCTTGGGCTACATGGATGTGCCGGCGGCCACCCAATCGCTTGTCGCCCAGCGATAAGACGATGGTCCGCGTGATCCTCAAGGCGGTTGCAATGGGTCTGGTCGGGGCGGCAGCCCTGGCCGATCCTGTCGCCGTCGCGCCATTTGCATGGCCGATGCCTGCATGGATGGTGCCCCCTCATGTGCCTGACGACAACCCGATGTCGGCGGCCAAGGTGGATCTGGGACGGCACCTGTTTCATGATGCCCGCCTGTCGCGCGACAGCACTGTGGCCTGCGCGTCGTGCCATGTGCAGGCGCTGGGTTTCGCCGATGGTCGCCCTCGGGGTCTCGGAATCAATGATACCCCCAGCACGCTGAACGTGCCGGGGCTGGCCAATGTCGGCTATCTGCCGGCGCTGACATGGGCCAACCCGCATATGGACAGTCTGGAGTTTCAGGCGCTTGTCCCACTTTTTGGCGAGACCCCCGAAGAAATGGGGGGCGCGGGACAAGAGGTGGCGATCTTTGCCCGGCTGGCTGCCGATCCCTGGTATCGGACAGCCTTTGCCGCCGCTTTTCCCGACCGTCCCGCGCCTGACCTTTTCACGATCACGCGGGCGCTGGCCGCCTATCAGCGCAGTTTGATCGCGGTCAATGCGCCCTATGACCGCTACAAATACCGGGGCGAGGTCGACGCCCTGTCTGCGGCAGCGAAACGCGGCGAACAGTTGTTTTTCGACCATCGGTTCGAATGTTATCACTGTCATTCGGGCATCCACTTTACCAATAACCTGCGCACCGCGCGTCAGCCGCAGGGCGAGGTCGGATTCCACAATACCGGCCTTTACGAATCCTATCCGGCCACGGCCCCCGGCCTGATCGAACTGACCGGTCGGCCAGAGGATGCGGGACGGTTCCGCACGCCCAGCCTGCGGAATGTTGCGGTGACCGCACCCTATATGCATGACGGGTCGATCCCCGATCTGCGCGGCGTGATTGCCCATTACGCGGGCGGAGGTCGCGCGCCCGGCCATCCGCAGAAGGACGGGATGATCGTCGGCTTCACACCGACCGAGGCCGAGATCGACGACCTGATCGCCTTTCTGGAAAGCCTGACCGATCGGGACTTCCTGACCGATCCGCGCCATGCCGACCCCTGGCCACCCGGTCATCCGGCCGTCGCGACACGCAGGATGCCGGCGCCATGATATACCTGTCACGACAAAGGGCCGTGTCACATGGTAAAGCCCGCGACCACCACCAGCAATATAGGACACACGCATGAAAACCCTCTTCGCCATCGCCGTTGCAGCGATGCTTTGGACAACCACCATGGCCGGGGCGCATGGTATTTCGGTCGGGGATCTGGAGCTGATCCATCCCAATATCCCCGAGCCTTCGCAAATGGCCAAATCGGCGGCGGGCTATCTTGTGATCTCCAACGAAGGATCGCGGGATGATCGTCTGATCGGGATCGAGACGCCCATCGCAGCGGTCGCGGAACTGCATATGACCGAACATGGCAGCGACGGTGTGGCCCGCATGATCCGGCAGGACGGGATCGACATTCCGGCAGGCGAAATCGTCGCGCTGGAGCCCGGCGGATATCACATCATGCTGATGGGGCTGACCACGACCCTGACTGAGGGCGAGGTGCATCCCGTCACGTTCATTTTCGAACATGCGGGCCGGATCGAAACCGAATTCGTGATCGATCCGCCGGGCGGAGGCGATCACAGCCATCACGACCATTCCGGCGTAATGCCCGATGCAGGCAGCACCACCGATACCGCCCGGATCACGGCGCGGCTGGGGCCCTGGATCGCCCGTGCCGATGTGCAGACACTTGGACGCAATGCGAACGCGCGTTTCGATGGTTTTGACGGAACACGCTTCATCATAAGCACGGGCACGCAGGAGCATGGGCAAAGCCGCGCCCATGGCACGTCCCATGGCGGATAAAGATCAACGCCCCGGCGAGCGGCAGCTGCCCTTCGATCCCGGAAGCCGAATACAGGCGGGTGTGACCTTCATCGGGCATCTGGCGACGCCATGGCGCAAGGGCGACTGCCCCAAGAACCTGACCGAGGCGCGCAACCGTGGCGGCTTGTTTCAGGCGGTCGTGGCACCGGACTATCGTGCCGGGCTTGAGGGACTTGTCGCAGGTGACGGGATCATCCTGCTATACTGGATGGCCGGGGCGCGACGTGACCTGATCGTGCAGGCCACGGCCCATCGCCCTGCCCCGCGCGGCGTGTTTGGCCTGCGCTCGCCCGCCCGACCCAATCCGGTGGCGCTGGCCTGCGTGCGGCTGCTGGAGATCGACCACGCGGCGGGCATTCTGACGGTGGATGCGCTGGATGCCTTTGACGGAACCCCGCTGATCGACATCAAACCCTGGCTGCCCGGTGTGGACAATCTGACCCGGTGACAGCCGCGGTCATCATTCCTCTGCGTGCGGCCGTTATGCTGACGGCGCGGGGCGCGGGGACCGTGTCGATGGCCCGCTTGAAAGCGGGCTGTCATGGTGTCTGGCCCCGTGCCAGACCACGCAACCGATTCTATCGTTCATCTCTCGGACGCCTCGCGCAGGTGAGACGACGCCCGCCCGCAGGGATGATCGACACCTGCGGATCGTTCCGTGAGGTGCATGGGCCGCAGGGCGGTGATTCCGCGCATCTATGCGGATTTCTGCTGTCCGAGGGGTTGGGTTGCCCGCTTTGGCACCGGCGGGACTGCGCGCGTCATTCACCGCGCGCATGATGTTTCTCCGCCGCTGCACGAGGGGTTTACTTGACCTGCCCCCGCAATCCGGCATCATCTGATCAGGGAGGATGCCAGGATGTGCCAGATTTTCGCGGGCCAAGATCCCAGCCGTTATGAATATATCACCCGCCGTCTGCGGTTGAATGGACAGTCCACCAGCATACGCCTTGAACGGGCGTTCTGGGGGATCGTCGATCAGATGGCCGAGAAAGACGGCGTTTCGACACCGGCCTTCGTGTCGAAACTTCATTCCGAAGTGCTGGAGCAGCATGGGGAGGTGACCAATTTCACCTCGCTTCTGCGCTGCGCCTGCACGATCCATCTGGGCGAGTTGGATCAGGTGCCGCAGCCTGCGCCGCGCTTCGCCGCCGAGTGACGAAAATACTGCGCCTGTAGTAGTCACCTACTACCCGCAGCCGAAATTGGTTCGTTAGCCTTACCAGAACAAGCAAGTTCCGGAGGGCCCATGGCCAAGACAATACATTCGATGATCCGCGTGCTGGAAGAGGCGCGCTCTGTGGCGTTTTACGAAACGGCTTTTGGCCTGCGTGTCGCTGATCGGCTGGATTTCGACAGTTTCACCCTGATTTACATGTCCAATGACGAAAGCAGCTTCGAGCTGGAGTTGACCGTCAACAAGGGCAGGACAGAGCCTTACAATCTGGGCGACGGCTATGGGCATCTGGCGGTCTCGGTGGATGACGTCGAGGCCGAACATGCCCGGCTCGCGGCGGCCGGGCTGTCGCCGCGCAATCTGGTCGATTTCAAGAATGACGGTGTGCAGGTGGCCAAGTTTTTCTTCATCGCCGATCCGGATGGTTACCAGATCGAGGTGCTTCAGCGCGGCGGTCGCTTCCAGTAGCGCCGCCTGCCCGGCCGTCGGGGAGGGCGGCCGGGATCATTCCCAGGGAGGATACATCAATGACAAGAGTGGAACGAAAGGGGCTGACCCGGCGCGCGCTGCTTGGTCGCGCCGTGGCAGCCGGGGCGCTTGCCGTTGCGGGGACAGGCTTCATCGCCGCCCCCGATGCGGCATGGGCCATGGAAGTGTCGGTCATCACGCCCGAGCAGATGGCGACGCTGATGCAGATGGCGCGCGATATCTATCCGCATGATCAGGTGGCGGACCGTTTCTACGCGGTGGCGGTCAAAGGCTATGACGACGCGGCGGCCAAGGACCTGGTCGATGCGGGCATTGCCGCGCTGAACGCGGCCGCACAGGCGCAGGGCCATGCGGATTACCTGTCGATCGGCTGGGAAGAGGACCGCGTCAAGGTGCTTCAGGCGATCGAGGGCGAGGTCTTTTTCCAGACCGTGCGGGCGGGTCTGGTGACCGGCCTTTATAACCAGAAGGACGTCTGGCCGATCTTCGGCTACGAGGGCGAGTCCTTCAGCCAAGGCGGATATATCGACCGTGGCTTCGACGATATCGACTGGCTGTAAGGGAGGACGCTGACATGGTTGCGAAATTTGATCTGAACGACGACTCGGTCGTCGTCATCATCGGCACCGGCGCAGGCGGCGGTGTTCTGGCCAATGAACTGGCGCAAAAGGGCGTCAAGGTCGTGGCGCTTGAGGCGGGCGGGCGTTACCTGCCCGACGACTATATCAACGACGAATGGGACAGTTTCGGCCAGTTGGCATGGCTGGACGCGCGCACCACAAGTGGCGACTGGCGCGTGGCCAAGGACTTTGCCGGGCTGCCCGCGTGGATCGTCAAGGCGGTGGGCGGCACCACGACCCATTGGGCCGGTGCCTCGATCCGCTTTCAGGAGCATGAGTGGAAGGCGCTTTCCACCTATGGCGCGGTCGAGGGGGCGAACCTGCTGGACTGGCCCATCGACGCCGCCGAGATGGAGCCGTGGTATGCGCTGGCCGAAACAAAGCTGGGCGTCACCCTGACCGAAGGCCGCGCGGGCCTGCCCGGCAACAACAACTACAAGGTCTTTGAAGCCGGGGCCAAGAAACTGGGCTACAAGGAAGTCCATACCGGGCGCATGGCCATCAACTCGTCCGACTATGACGAGCGGCCCGCCTGCCAGCAGACGGGTTTCTGCTTTCAGGGCTGCAAATGGGGGGCCAAATGGTCGGCCGCCTATACCGACATTCCGCGCGGCGAGGCGACAGGGAATCTGGAAGTGCGCGAGCATGCCCATGTCGCCCGCATCCTGCATGACGATACGGGCAGGGTCACGGGAGTCGAGTATTTCGACAAGGAGGGCAATCTGCATCTGCAAAAGGCGCGGATCGTCAGCGTGGCGGGCAACAGCTTTGAAAGCCCGCGCCTTCTGCTGAACTCGGCCTCCAGCATGTTCCCGAATGGCCTTGCCAACAGCTCGGATCAGGTGGGGCGGAACTACATGCGCCACACGACCGGGTCGATCTACGGCATCTTCGACAAGCCCGTGCGCATGTGGCGCGGCACCACCATGGCCGGGATCGTGCAGGATGAGGCGCGGCACGACCCGTCGCGCGGCTTTGTGGGTGGCTACGAACTGGAAACGCTGGCGCTGGGTCTGCCCTTCATGGCGGCCTTCCTCAATCCCGGCGGCTGGGGGCGTGGGTTCACCACGGCGCTGGATCACTATGAGAACATGGCCGGGATGTGGATCGTGGGCGAGGATATGCCACAGGCCACCAACCGCATCACCCTGTCCGAGACCAAGGACCAGTGGGGCCTGCCTGTGGCCAATGTGCATTTCAGCGATCACCCCAACGATGTCGCCATGCGCAACCACGCCTACAAGCAGGGGATGGCGATCTATGACGCGGTGGGGGCCACACGGTCCTTCCCGACCCCGCCCTATCCGTCCACGCATAACCTTGGCACCAACCGCATGTCGGAACGGCCCGAGGATGGGGTCTGCAACAAATGGGGCCAAACCCATGATATTGCGAACCTGTTCATCTCGGACGGCTCGCAGTTCACGACGGGGGCAGCGGAAAACCCGACGCTGACCATCGTGGCGCTGGCGATCCGGCAGGCCGACCATATCGCGCGCGAGATGGCGGCGGGCAACCTCTGATCCGAAACGCAACCGGGCGCCTGCATCCGCATGGCGCCCGGTCTATTCTGTGACGCCTTCTGTTTCAGATCACTCGGCTGCGATCGGCGGTTTCGTCGTGACCGGGATGGGGCAGGCATACGGGAATTCCGCCAGATGCTCCTGATGGGCCTTTCTGGCCGCAGCCCGGAGTGTCTCGCTGAGAATCGCGGCGCGCGCCGTCGCGGCCATCACCTTGGCCGCATGGACCATGCCCTTATGCGCGAAGGGGGCCTTGCCCTGTGCGGTCTGCTGCCAGGTGTGCAGCGGCGTGCCCATCGCGGCGGTTGCGACGCGGGCCTGCACTGTGGGCACGGCCCAACTGACATCGCCCACATCGGTCGATCCCATCCCACCACCAAAGGGCCGGTCCAGTGGAGCGATGAAATCGCACAGCGGCTTGTCCATCTGGGGTTTCATGCTGAGGCGGCGGAAGGCATCGGCAATATCCTCGGGCGTCAGGGTCTTGCGGATCTCATTGGCAAACTCCACGTCGGTGGCGTCGAAGGGCACCGGGCCCAGCGCCTCGAACTCGGTCTGCATCGCTTCCTCCAGCGGGCGGTTGCCCAGAAGGTTGGACACCGCCGAAAAGACGTGCGATTCGACCTTGGTGCCGGACATCAGCGCTGCGCCATCCGCGATGGCCCGCACCCGCGCCACCAGATCGGACAGCCCTTTCAGGTCGCGCGCGCGGATCAGTTGCCGCACGGTGGCCTTGGCCTGCACCACATTGGGCGCAGAGCCGCCTGCATCCAGATAGGCGTAATGCACCCGCGCATCATCGGGCATATGTTCACGCATGTAATTGACGCCGATATTCATCAACTCGACCGCGTCCAGCGCCGACCGGCCCAGTTCCGGGGCTGCCGCCGCATGGGCCGCCTTGCCGGTGAAGGTGAAGTCGATCCGCGTATTGGCCAGCGACCGCGCGTCATCCACGGCATTGAAACTGCCCGGATGCCATGTGATCGCCAGATCGACATCATCGAACCAGCCATCGCGCACCATATAGGTCTTGGCCGCACCGCCCTCTTCCGCAGGGCAGCCGAAATAGCGCACGCGGCCCTTGATCCCCTCGGCCGCCAGCCAGTCCTTGATGGCGGTCGCGGCCAGCATGGCGGCGGACCCCAAAAGGTTATGCCCGCAGCCATGCCCCTGCCCTGACGGGTCGATCATCTTGGGCATGGCCAGACCCGGCTGCTGGCTGAGGCCGGGCAGCGCGTCATATTCCCCAAGGATCGCGATGATCGGACCACCCTCGCCTGCCTCGCCCATCACGGCGGTGGGGATGCCTGCCACCCGTTCAGTGACACGGAACCCCTCGGCACGCAGCATGGCTGTATGTTCGGCGCAGGAGCGGACCTCGGTATAGGCGATCTCGGGCATGTCGAAAACACGGTCGGACAGGCCGACAAAAGCCTCACGCTTGGCGTCCACGCGGGACCAGATCGGATTTTCGTTCGTCGTCATTCCAGTTTCCTTTTGGGCGCGGACGGAGTCAGGGTGTTTGCCGGAAACTCAATCACGGCGGGGCCGGTAAATCCAGTTGTGAAATACCGCGCGGCGCGGGTGATGCGGGATGGCGGCCCGCACCGCCTGAATGCGCTTGCACGGGAGCAATCTGAGCGACGCCGCCGGCGGCGCGGAACAGGACGTCTGACAAGACGAGGGCATGGTATCCCGGGACGGAATGGATCAAAACCGAAAGCTGGACGTTGACCGGATCGGCATGCAAGCCGCGCCTTGACCGGGATAGGAGAGAGTGACCGATGATGGACAGACATAGCACATCCGCAAGGATCGCCGTCATTGGCCTGGGCCCGCGCGGTTTGGGTGCGCTGGAATCGCTGGCCGCCCTGTTGCAGGGACAGGGCGCGCCCCTGAGCGTCGATGTGTTCGATCCCTTCCCGGCCAAGGGCGCGGGGCCGAATTTCGACCCGCAGGAAAGTGCCACCTGCCTGCTGAACATCCCGTTTCGGGATATTGCGATTGATGGTCCCGCTTTCTCGCGTTGCGGAGGATTTGGCGCATGGTTGGGAGGGCGGGCGGCACCTGACAGTTTCCCGCCTCGGGCCGATCTGGGCCGCTATCTTGAGGCGCGGCTTGCGGATCTGGTGGATCTTGGCCTGCTGGACATGACCTTTCTGGCGCAAAGCGTCGATACCATCGCAAAGGCCGATGGCGGTTGGACCCTGCGCGCGGGCGGCACATCGCATGGCCCCTATGCCGAGGTGTTGTTGACGGTCGGTCAGCCCGCGGTGACCCCAGACGAACAATTGGCCGCATGGCAGGATCACGCGGCCGCATCCACGGCAGTGCTGGAACAGGCCTATCCGGCCCGACGGTTGACCGCCAAGGCAGCGGACTGGACGGGGAAAGGTGTTGCCATCCGGGGTCTGGCCTTGTCGGCCTTCGATATCCTGCGCGTGCTGACCACCGGTCAGGGCGGACGGTTCGCGCAGGGGCGCTATTATCCTTCCGGGCGGGAACCGGCACGAATCCTGCCCTTCTCGCTGGATGGCAAACCGCCCTATCCGAAGCCCGCAACCGCCGCACTGGATGCGGCCTTCACCCCCCTGCCTGCCGAAACCGAGGCAGTGGCCGCAGCCATCGCCGCTGCGGTGCAGGACACGCCAGCCGGGGCAGAGCAGCGGATCAACGCAGCGCTTGCTCCGGCCGCGCTGCGGATCATGCGCGCCCATGGCGCAGCGCCCGCGCCGCGCATGATCGCGGACTGGTTGCAGACGGAATGGTCAGCGCCCGGCCAGCAAGAGCATGGGGACGCGCGGGAGATCCTTCAGAACGGCATCGCGATTGCGGCGGGTCTGTCGCCGCCGACCATCGGCTATACGATCGGGCAACTCTGGCGGAAATGGCAGAACGACCTGCGGGCCGGTTACAACAGCGCGCTGCCCTCACCCGAGACGGCGCGCGCGATCCTTGGCTTCGATGAAGGGTTGAAACGCTATTCCTATGGCCCCCCGCTGACCTCCAGCCGTGAACTCAAGGCTTTGCTGGATTGCGGGTTGGTCGATCTGGATCTGTGCGCCGACCCCGAGATCGCCATGACAGGATCAGGCTGGACCCTGTCCAAGGGAGCGCGCATGGCAGATGTATCGGTGATGGTCGATGGCGTCATGCCGCCACCCGATCTGTCCCGCATCTGCGCGGACCCCATGGCGGGGTTGGTGGCCTCTGGCAAGGTTGTCGCCCATGGCGCGGGGCTTTCGGCGCGCACCGCACCGGATGGATGCGTGATGGATGACGCGGGCCGGCCCCTGCCCGGACTTTGCCTGTTGGGGCGGCTGGCTTTGGGAAGCGTGATCGCTGTGGATTCGCTGCATGATTGCTTTGGCCGCGCGGGCGACCGCTGGGCCGAAGGCGTGCTGCGGCGACTGGGCCTGATGGCATGCCTGTGATGGGCACAGTTGCCCGCCCAACGTGGACATCTTTGCGCAGGAAACGGATTGCGGCAGATGTGGCCGGTCGGAGAATGAAACCTCTGACAACACAGGACAGTCCACATGGCCCAAATCATGTTCCACCCCCTTTCCACCGAGATCGTGACCCATCTGCGGCATGGGGGCCGCGATGCCTATGGCTGCGCGCCCGAGCATGTCCTGTCGAATGACGGCGGCAATCCGTGCAGGCATTGCCTGAACCTGATCCCGGACAAGGCCGGGATGCTGGTTCTGGCGCACCGACCCTTTGACGGTCTTCACCCCTATGCCGAAACCGGCCCAATCTTTCTGTGCGCGGACGCCTGCGACCCGTGGACGGGAACCGGGCTTCCGCCGATCCTGAACGCAAGTCCGGATTACCTGCTCAAAGGCTATACGCCCGATCAACGCATCCGCTATGGCACCGGCAGGATCGTGGGCAGAGAGGATCTTGCCGCCTATGCCGCAACCCTGCTGGAACGGGACGAGATCAGCTTTGTCGATGTGCGATCTGCGCGGAACAATTGCTTTCTGACACGGATCACCCGCGCCGCCTGAGGCGTGACCTTCATCACGGGCATCGCTGTCCGATGACGCATCGGGGTCCTATTGGTGCAAGACCGCAGCATCGAGGCACGGGTTGCGCCGGGCAGGACGACAAACAGGTGGTCATCTCGGCGATTGACGCGGTGCATGATTCCGGGCTCAAAATCGGCGGACCGGGTCAGGTCATGATCGGCAACCTGTTGTGTGACCTGCTGTTCAGGGGCGATGACGAAGGTGACATCCTGATCCTGCACCATGCCCCCGCGACGGACAGGATGTTTCTGGACTGGGTGCTAAACCATTACGGCGCCGAGGCGATCGCGCCGATCTGGCCAAGCGGCTTTCAGACCGGCTCTGATCCTTTGCCCGAAAAGGGCCAGCGCCAAGATTCAACCGGGTCGCTGCGAAGCAGGACGGTGCGGCGCACAACCGACCGAAACGCTTGGAAGCACTGCATCGCATGGCCAGCGGAACGGGCGCGCCCCGCGCGCATCAGGGCCGCCACGACCGACGATCCCTTCTGCCTCTATCCCGATTTCGCAGCGGCTCTGGGCGAGGTCTGGCACTGGAACAGCGACACCAAGGTGCGCACGGTCATTCCGGGGGCCGATCCGGCAAGCTTCTGCAAGGTCGGAGAAAGTGTCGGCACGGATGGGGTGCAGATCTGTTCTGGCCCCCATCCGGGTCCTTTCGATCCCCGCAAGACGCGACGCGACGGGTTCTTCCTGAAGGACGATGCGCATGTGTTCCTCGCGCATCGGGACCTGCCGCTGAAAGCCGCCGGTTTCCGGGTGCTTCTGGCAGGCGCTGTGTCCGGCCCGCCCTTTTGCCGCGCGCGTGTCACCCATGGCCTGCACACGGTGATCGTTCATCCCGATGGCAGTCTGCACCCTGTTACCCCTGATGGTTGACGAGGAAAGGCGTGATGATGACCGCACTGGACAAGGCCATGGCCGCCTTTACCGCCGCCGCGCCCTATGGCTGGGCCGAGACGAAGGCGCTCTGGGCAGAATGGGCCGACCTGATCGAGAGCGCGCCCGCTCTGCTGCCGGGGCTTTACCGCATCTATCTGGATGCGGTCCGGGGTGTCCTCGACGATGCCCCGCCCGCAGCTTTGGGCGATAAAGCGCGGGCCTGCCGCTTCGTGCTGGTCTTTTCCGCAAGCAACTACTTGCCCGGATTCCAGCGGAAAAAGGATGCATGGCGCCTGCTGCAATCCCATCACGCCGAACATCTGGACCTGCTGCGCGCGGCGCTGGCGCGGCCCGATCATATGGTGTTCGACATGCCGTCGCGCGGCGAAACCGGGCGCTGGGGTGCCGTGGTCGCCGCGATGCTGATGCTCTACCGCAGGCACAAGGTCTTTGGCCCCGGATCAGATGTGCTGGAGGGTGATATCATCCCTCTGATCCCCGATATCTTTCGTGCCTTCCCGCAGGAAATTGACCATACCCTGATCAGCATGCTGGCCGAGCATCCCGATGCGGCAACGGTCACAGCGGATTGGATCCTGTTTCATCTGGAAGCGGACGGCAATCCGTCCAACGCGCCGAGTGTCTCGCTGGCAGCAAACTTGCTTGGGGCGCATGCGCAGAAGTTTGGCGCGCTCTTCTCGCAAGGCCCGGCGATCTTCACCCATCTTTTGCGGGATGCCCCCTCATGGCCCGAGGCGCGCGTCGCGGCTTTCTGGCGCGCCTTTGTGGAAGGGCCTTTGCAGATCGTGCCGAAAACGCAGGAGGACGCCGTCAAGGATGCGCGAATATGGGCTGAGACATATCGTAACGCCATAGCCGCATCGGAAGGAGACATGAGCTTGGCCGCAAAGGCAAATCGGGAGAAAGACGCGCGCTCTGCACGCGAGTTTGAGGCCGAAGCCGCGCTGATCGCGGCCGATTTCGACAACTGGAACGCCCGGCGGCGGCAAGGTGCCGTGCGCGCACTGTCCAGTGCGGCCACCAAGCGCAAGGCTTTGACCGTCGCCGCCCGTCAACTGCCCGCACCCTTTGGTCCCATGGCGCAAGCCTTGCTGGACGAGGCCAAGGCCGATGCCGCGCGGCCCAAGGTCTTTGCCATCGCCAAGCCCGCGCAGAACCGCTTTCGCGATTTCGGGCTGAAACTGTTGGTCATAGAAGAGTTGATGTATCGGCAGGGCGTGCTTCTGCCCAAGTTCGATATCCACGCCTTTGCTGCCGAATACCAGAAGCGTGAAATCAATGTAGACAAGGACGGTTACGCCATCATCCCCGAGGTGAAAGCCTATTTCGCCAACCTGCCTACGCCGGACGATCTGCTGGCAAGGGTTGAAAGGTTGCACCAGTCCAGCGGCCTTGACGGCGGTCCGCGGTATATCGACCATCTTTTCCCCTTCTGGGACCCGGGCGCTGGCGATGATCCCGTGCCGGTGACGGCCAAGGCCATCGCGGATCTGGACCTGCTGCCCAACCTGACGCGCATCAGCGGGCTGGAGAACAGCAAGCCGAACCGCACGCTTCTGGCAGCAGTCAAGGCGCGCGGGATCATGCTCTTGCCCGAGGATCAGGCGCATCGCTGACGTGACCGAGGACCAGCACCTTGCCTTTGCCGAGGCCGGGGCGCAGATCTCAGACGCCAAGGCGACGGGGGCAGGTTCCTTGTTGCTGCGCGATCTGCACGCGTTTCCGGGTTGCTGTCCGTGGTAGCACCACACACCATCAAAAACCTACCGCAAAGCATGGCGATCTGCTTATCTGGTGCAAGATAAGGAGGGGATTGCGATGAAATGCTTGTCCTTGGCCGCCGTGGCGGCACTAATCCCGATGGCGGCACTGGCATGGGACGAGGCCGATCTGGCCCAACTCATGGCGACCAAATCCTGCGAGGCCTGCGACCTGTCCGAAGCAGACCTCAGACGCGCCGATCTGGCCGGGGCGGCGCTTTCGGGGTCCAATCTGTCCGGGGCGCGGCTCTGGGCGACCGATCTTGACGGCGCCGGTCTGGAAGGGGCCAATCTTGCGGGGGCCAACCTTGCCGCGGCCACGCTGACAAAAGCCGATCTGTCAGACGCAAACCTGACCGGGGTCTATCTGACGACGGCGGACCTCGGCGGTGCCGACATGAGCGGGGCCAACCTCAGCGACGCGGTCCTGACACAAACGAGGCTGGACGCGGCCGATCTGTCCGGGGCCAATCTGAACGGCGCCTATATGGAACTGGCCAGTCTTGCAGGAACCAATTTGACAGGCGCGAACCTGACCGGGGTCAACCTCACCTCGGCCAGTCTGCGCGGGGCCGTGCTGACCGGCGCCATGCTTGAGGGCACGGTCCTTCTTGGGGCGAACCTCGAAGGGGCGTCGCTGGACGGGGCCAAACTGTGCAACACTGTCATGCCGGACGGATCACGCAACACAGCCGGGTGTTGAGCGCTCCAAAGCGGCGCGGGGCTGCTTTCTGCTCACCTTTGCAACAGGGATGGGCAACACCGGCGCGCGGTTCATGCCCCACCCGACTGACTTGCAAGGAACAAAGCCGATAGTTCTGCGTTGGTTCTCCAAGTGATGCTTCAAAAAGCTAAGGGAGGACCAGACATGACCATGACACGACGCAATCTGCTGGAGGCGGTCGGAATGGCCGCAGGGTCGGCCGCAATGTATCACGCGATGGCCACTTTGGGACATGCGCAGGATTCGACCTACACGGGCCGCGTGGTTCTGGAAGGTGAGCCCAATGGGCGACGCGTCCTTATTCTGGGGGCGGGTCTGGCCGGGCTGACAGCGGCGCTTGAACTGCGCAGCGCCGGATATGAGGTGCAGGTTCTGGAGTACCGTGAAAAAGCGGGCGGGCGCTGTTGGACCCTGCGTGGCGGTGACACCTATACCGACCTTGCTGGAGTATCCCAGAAAGTGGCGTTCGAAGAGGGCGGCTACCTGAATCCGGGTCCGTGGCGGATTCCGTACAATCACCATGCCGTTCTGGATTATTGCAAAAGGCTCGGGGTGAAACTGGAACCGTTCATCCAGAAGAACCACAACGCCTATCTTCATCGCAGTGAGGCATTCGACGGCAAGCCACAGCGTTTCCGGCACATCGCGACAGACTATCGTGGGCATATCGCCGAACTGTTGGCCAAGGCCACCGACCAAGGCAAGCTCGATGCAGAGGTCACCGAAAGTGACAGGGTCAAGCTGCTGGAATCGCTGCGTTCCTATGGCATCCTGAACGATCAGAATGCCTATGTCTCCAGTGACGCGACCAGCGAGTACCGCGGGTATGAGCGCGAAGCGGGGGGTGGACGCGACGGGGCCCCAACCCCGTCATCGCCGCTGGACATGACAGAGCTGCTACAGTCCGACCTGTGGACATGGCTGAGCGATCCGGAAAGCGTCCATCACCAAAGCGCCATCTTTCAGCCGGTCGGCGGCATGGACATGATCGCGCAGGCCTTTGCGCGCGAGGTGGGTGACGTGATCACCTACAACGCCAAAGTCATCTCGATGCTTCAGGACGACAGCGGCGTCACTGTCCGCTACGAGGACGCGCGGCAAGGCGGCGACCCGATCGAGGTGACCGCCGACTGGTGCGTCTGCACGATCCCCTTCTCGATCCTCGGCCAGATCGAACACAACCTGTCGTCAGACAAGACCTATGCCATCGACACCATGTATTATGAAGGATCGGTCAAGTTCGGCCTCGAATTCAACCGCCGTTTCTGGGAAGAGGACGAGCACATCTTTGGCGGCATCTCCTATACCGATCTGCCCATCGCCCTGATCAGTTACCCCTCCTACGACTATCTGAGCGCCGGGAAAGGCGTGCTGCTGGGCGGCTATGTCTGGGGCGCTGATGCCTATCAGTTCAACGCCATGCAGCCTGACGAAGCGGTGAAATGGGCCGTCGAATACGGCTCACGCCTTCATCCGCAATATGCGGATGAGTTTGCAGGGGGCGTCTGCGTCAGTTGGCACAAGGTGCCTTGGGTGCTGGGCTGCTATGGCATCTGGCAGGACAAGGACCGCGACTACACCGCTGCGGTCACCATGGAAGAGGGCGACCGTATCGTCCTTGCGGGCGAACAGCTGTCGTATCTGCCAGCCTGGCAGGAGGGTGCGATCCTCTCTGCCCTTGATGCGATCCAACAGCTCCACGAGCACGCGACCAACCGCTGATCAGGAGAACCGACATGACAACGATAGCAAAAACACTCGTGGCAAGCGCCGCTGCCATCTGTCTTGGCCTCAGCGCCCAGGCACAGTCCAGCGCGGCTGATCCGGATGAAACCCAAACATCGGATTTCCGGACCTTCGAACCGACAGGAGCGGAATGGGAAAGATTCCGGTCCTCGGGCGAGATCACCCAAAAGGGGGGTGAGGCCGTCTATAATGCGGTTTGCGCAGGTTGCCACATGCCGATGGGGCAAGGCGCTGTGGGTGCCGGGGCTTACCCCGCGCTTGCCGACAACGCGTTGCTGGCCGATCCGTCCTATCCCATCTACCTTATCCTGAATGGACAAAAGGCCATGCCGCCTTTTGGTGGGTTGCTGGACGATCAACAGATCGCCGATGTCGTGAATTACATCCGGTCCAGTTTCGGTAATGATTTCATCGCCGAATACGGCGAAGCGACTGCCGAAGACATCGAGGAGTCACGCCCATGACCATCTGTGTCCCAAAGCGCTGCGCGATTGCGCTGGCCCTTCTCTTGGGCGCGACGACGGCCCACGCACAGGAGGTCGTCAGACACGCCATTCCTGGCTCGAACTTCCCGATCGCGCGCGCGGTCGAGGTCCCGGGCGATGCGACCGTCGTCTACCTGAGCGGTGCCGTGCCGTCTGTCATCGACACAAGCGCCGCAGAAGGCTCGGTCGATGCCTATGGCGACACAAAGGCGCAGACAGTGTCCGTCCTGACATCTATCCAAGACACCCTGTCCGATCTGGATCTTGAAATAGGCGACATTTACAAGATGCAGGTGTTTCTTGTGGCCCCGGACGGGTCCGACAGTATGGATTTTGCAGGGTTCATGGACGGATATACCCAGTTCTTCGGCACAGCGGATCAACCGCGCCTTCCGGTTCGGTCCGTCTTTGAAGTCGCAGGCTTGGCAAACCCCGCCTGGTTGGTCGAGATCGAAGTAACAGCCATTCGACCACCCGGCGAATGATGACAGGCCAGCGGACGCGGGGAGTATTCCCGCGCTCTGATGTGGCACGGCTCTGAACGACAAGCCGGAGACTGGAGCACCCTCGCACTCTGACCCTGATCGCCGTGCAGCACTGCTGTCGGTGACGGTGGTCAGGGTGCGCGCGGCTTTGGCGCTTGCGCCACCTATCCAGCCAAAGACCGAGTTTCCGCGCACGCCGCAGGACACAGCAGCGATCCGCATCTTGATGGTGCGCATTTCGCGGAATTTGGGCAGTGATTTCGCGTGATCTCGGGCACGCGTTTCACGGCATCGCGGGCAGCCATTTCACGCCCTCGGGCAGGCTGGCCAACGGGTTTCATAGAGTCAGGGCT
>NZ_JARAMP010000011.1:0-154053 GCF_028802875.1 Seohaeicola sp. 4SK31
TCGCTGTAGCTCCGCTGGCGGCCACGCTTGCCTGTCGGTGAGGCCTCCCAGATTGTCTCTGGGTCGAACCAGATTGTCAGCGAGCCCCGGCGCTTGAGCGCTTCATTGTAGGCTGGCCAGTTCCTGGTCTTGTAGGTCGGGGGTATGTGTCTGCTCATGCATCCCAGCTACCACGCTGGATTCACGAGATGAATCCCTCACAGGATTTGTGCAACAGAGCCCGGTTGAAGTACTCAAAGGCTTGCTATCACTTGATTTAGCCTCATCGACATGGGGGAACGCGACCACACCAGTCATTGTCATGCTGACATGTTACATCGCGTGGTCTGCAGTTTGGCAGTTGCGATATTTTTGTTGGCCACGGGGTTCGACCTATGCTTCTAATTTCCTGTTGCAAGCGCCGGGCGGTACCAAAATTGCTTCGTATGACGGCGTTTAAATCTATCGCAATTGCAGCTTGAGAAGGGTTATGGACCGTAGGTGCAGTTGCGGAATGGCAATTTTGTTGACAATTATACAGAACACCCGATTGAGATTGTATTATCATATTCGAAGGCCGCCCCCGAAACGTTTCAAGAGCCATAACCAGTTCCGCATTGCGCCAACAAGAACTCAGGCAGTACTGAAAACGCTGGGCATTGTCCGCCATTAATGATGTTTCATTTTGGGCCGGTGTGGACACAGAGAGTGTGGCGATCCTGTCACGCATGAGTCGCGAAAGGCAATTCCTATCCGGACCGCAGGCATCCCGTCGGACGATCCACGCTCGCTGGTCCGCAAGTACCTGGTCGCTCCGGCCTTGTCCTGCGGACCCGCGTGCGGAGCGATAGGCGGCGGCCATCTCCCTGTCGAGCCGCGAGAGTTCGTCGTGAGCGCAGATTGTAATCTCGACAGGGGTTGCTGCGAGGCTGCAGTCGAAGCTCGCCTGAGCATGGACAACTGGCGCGGGAAGCATAAAGATCGAGAGAAGCCAAAAAAGTCTCAACAAAAAATCCCTCAGAAGACACTCCACCTGACATTCCAAACTAACCGAAGGCTAAACAGAACTTGGTTGCAGTTCAAATCGACATCCCCCAAATGGCCTGCCGCTGGTGTTGTCGCGGTCGCGGAGATCCAGGTCCGCATTGCCGTCCTGAACGGCTACACCACACTCGGCATTCCCGTCACAGAGGTCGTGGGATAAGTCCGTCCGGGGAAGGGGGGGACGCCGGCCATCAGCCGATTTACACAATGGAGCCGTTCACGCATATCCTTGTTCATGCCATCAGAATCTCCTGATGTTACTGCAGGTGCAGCACGGAATGTATACATTTTCGCATCCAACACGCCACCGCGCACATTGCCCTTGCCAATCGGTTACAATACAATCATTGCAACGCAGTTGCGTACAGCCATTACAATAATAATCGCCACAATTTATCTGTGACATCTGCACCCAACCTTCCTGAGTCTTCACATTTGTTGATGCGCAGTTTATGAATGATTGCTCAGCGGGCGTATCGATATCAAATCCTATGTAGGGGGTGTAGGATATATTGCTCACCAAACTTTCCGACTGGGCCGCCACTGGCTGGATAAACAAAGTGATGATGATAAGGCCTAGAGCTTGAGCAAATATTTTGAACATTTATTATCTCCCTTATGCTTGCTAACGCAATAAGTTCGCACCGATCAGTTCAAAAAAGAAATTCATCCCACATGTGGAAATTACTTCCCCACATATTGGTTACGATTCTCATCGTCCCATAAAACCAATTTTCGATCAAGTATATGATCGCATGTGAGAGGCTCTGATGACATGACCGTCCTCCTTTGTGGAGCCTCGCAGACCCACCTTGGCATAAAGATGCCGTCGGGGGGGCACATCATCAGAGCCGGTGGAAATCAACAGTCCAAGTTACCGAGTTCGTCCTGAACAACGAGATCAGGCGGCTTTGATGGCCTAATGATCTGGCCCAACGCCCGAACGCGTGTTCAGGAGCATGCCGATGATGCAGGCAAACAAAGCCCGGAGGTGGGCCAGGATCTTGCGGATGTTATGGCCGCAGCCACAAAGGACCGCAAAGCGGGTGTCGCCAAAGCTGCCCGTCAGCGGACAGCGTGACAGGCGGCCGTCGGTCTTCACGTGACCGATCTCTGTCTTAATCGAGCTGCGTCGGCGAAGGTCTGAGATCAGCTTTGGCGTCAGGCCGCGGCGGGTGCTGCTGGCCAGAACGCGGGTCGCCTCCACGCCATGACCGCGATAGCCTCCGCCGACAACAGCCAGTTCATGGCGTTGGCCCGTCAGGATTTTTCACTGTTCCAAGGGATTGGCCAGCGTGTGGCCATCTTAGGATTTCCCAGGTCAAGCTATATCAAAAAATGTATTTACAACATTTAATATTTATGTATAATAGACATATACTTGGACTTCAACCCTTTGACACTGAGCAAAACTCATGAAACCCACACTTCGCAAATCCATTGTTCTCTTCGTTCTGGCAAACACACTTGCTGGCCCGGCGGCCGCTTGCTCTTCTAGCTCTGGCTTTATCGCAGAAATTTATTGCAGGATGGGGACTAGTATCCAGGAACTCCAGGAACAGGCACGTCAGATGGGGACGCCCCATCGAACTTATCCTCTAGCAGTTCTAGGTGGTTCTTTCGCGTCACAGCCTTTCTTTGGGCAGACCAACGCCTTTATCCCGCTACTGGTTCCTAATGAATGGCCGCAACACTCGCAAACTGGATTTGCAAACCCGAACCAGAACAACAACAGCGTGAGCCCGAACTTCCAGTTTAATAGCGAAAATGAAAGGATGACAATATCCCTGAATTGAATAAAATATCAGGCATAGCATTATATGCATCAGGTTAGAACAGTGACCGAGCTTGAAGTGCCGCTCGTGTCCTATCGGGATTTTGTTCAATTATTCATGAGAACAACTATGCGTGATGCGCTTTATCCACGACTTGCTAAGCTTTGTCAAACGGATCTGCCAATTAATTCTGTACAAGACTTCAAGGTTGAACTCTTTGATGTATTGAAAGTTTGTCAAGTTGATCCAGAGAACGAATACTTATTAAGATCCATGGCGCACTGTTTGATGCGCGCTGCACAAGTCGTCTTTGGGTCGGCTACTCTTGTCCTAACTCTGACTGAGCCGCGACGTAGACAAGTCTATTTTGCAGTTCTTGCATACCTCCAGAAAGCAAATCAGCTTTATGAAATAGCCACTAATGATGTCGCAAGACAGGCTCTGCTTGAGCGGTTGCTGATGCAGAGTAATGAAGATCTGATTAGTGGCGTATACGGATCATGCCCTGATGGCTACCTCCGTCTCGTTACTCGGATAGGAGAAGAGGCGGCAGATCCGGACTTTTACCTTGGACTTTTTACTCTCTTGTCGGAAGCTCCATCTCTTTCGCAACATATATTCAACGCAGTCGAAGGAGATCTCAGAGATCCACTGCATCGTGAAATCGTGGAGTTGATATTTCAACTTCCTCGTACGAAGCAATCTGTACGACTGGCAAAGTGCTTTGGCACTTCATCGCGTTTCGATAATTTCATGCAGTTATATAGCACGATTACCGGCAATACGATAATGAGCGAAGAACACAGCTACCGCATTTGCATTGGCGAGTCTCCTGCACGAGTAATAAATGATGTTTATCTCAGTATACCCTTTAATGACCCCGTCATCAATATGCCTGCCTTCCATTACGTTTCTAATGGCTATGAGCTCCTCGACGTGGCGCAGAAATTCAGAAATTGTCTTCGAGACTATGTAGAGCAAGCCCTAAAGGGTGATCATCAATACTATGTTTGGAACAAGCCAGGAGCACGCGAGGCGATAGTCTCGATTGTGAACGATACTCCTTTCGGATGGCGACTTTCTGACGCTCGGCTCGCGGACAACAAGCCTGTGGAATACGATCATCAGGCGGAGCTGTTTGCCCTTGTCGAAAAGCGCGGGATTCGCACAACAAGATCTGTCCGGTTAATGATGCGCTCATATCTTGACCTGGGCGGGGATACTTAGCCTCAGCTTGATTACTTATTGGAGGACGACGAAGTTTTGGAGCGTGGTTTTGAGATACGATAGGCTAGGTGTTTGATCCCATGGTTTGATGGTGCGATCCTTTCTGAGGAATGGAAGGAAGCATTATGGGACAAGTTCGTCACGGGAGCGCCGCGACCACGCACGCCGTCAGAGCTGCAAACGAGCAAGAGTAGGTCGGCTTCTTCCCTTCAACGACGGGGCGTCCGGCGACACCATCGCGGCTGGTCCCCGGGTTGCTTTACCTCCAGCACGCCTACCGTCTGTCAGACGAGGCGGTCGTCGCACGCTGGGTTGAGAATCCCTTCTTTGGTTGCCGCCCGTAATGCAAGAGGCTCCATGTGCGGTCTTCTTTCAGGCCTCGATGTGCGGCGCTTCCAGAAGCCGCGGGCCGGTATGGTGATCAGCAGGTCGGGTCCAAATCTACTATGAGAGTTCTGATGCTCATGGGATTATGCTAGTTTCCCCGATCCTGTTCGATCGTTGCGCCCATTCAGGTCATCGTCTTCTCACACTCCCCCTTTGCACCGGAGTCAGCAGGTTACAACAGGGTGGTCATGCCCTCAACCGTGCAGGTGCAGGGGCTTGGGTCGCACCATCAGTGCATGAGCGGCAGGCATATTTGGGGTCGCAGGCAACCCCTTAGAGTCTGATGGTCACTGTTGAGGGCGAACAAGGATAAAAAATGTCTTTACAACATTTAATATTTGTGTATATTAGACATATATCTGAACTTCACCCTTTGACACGGAGCAAAACTCATGAAACCCACACTTCGCAAATCCATTGTTCTCTTCGTTCTGGCAAACGCACTGGCTGGCCCGGCGGCCGCTTGCTCTTCTGGCTTTCTCGCAGATCTCGCTTGCAGGGCTGGGATTATTAGCCAGCAAGATGCACGTGCGCTTGACCGCGTACATGCTAACATGGGCTCTCCCCTCGATCGGGTTCCAGGCGCTGCTCTTGGTGCTGTTCACCCTGGACTAGGGGCTCTTTACGAAGGGAACCAGCAATATATTCGTCGTGACACAAACCCGACCTTTCCTGGAACTGTTCAAAGTGATCCTTTCGCGTCACCGCCTATCTTTGGACAGACCCCTCTTTGGCCGGCTCCTAATCCTTGGCCGCAACATTCGCAAAGTGGCCCTTTCGCGTCACCGCCTATCTTTGGACAGACCCCTCCTTGGCCGCAACATTCACAAACTACATCTACAAACCCAAACCAGAACAACAACAGCCGCACGATAAGATTTGGGTTTACGAAAGGAAATGGACCGTCCATTTCGGTTGAATAAATAGAATGAGCGGCCTAGTCACTTGGGCCGCTCAACTAACTCCATCTCCAGGATCTCCGCATAGCTTCTACCTGCCTCGATGGTGCACGCATGGATGTAATGCCGCTCTGCGGTGCCAAAGGACGCATGCGCCAGCAGAGGACGGATCAATCGGGCATCTTTGGGCGATGCGCGGGACAGGGTTGTGGCGGCGGCATCCCGGAACAGGTGCGGGGACACCTGCACGCCTGTCAGGCGCTTGGTGATCTGACCGATCCGATGGGCAAAGTAGTTAGCTTGATAGGGCGCGCCGCGGTCGTCGATCCAGAGCAGGCTATGCGACTGGCCGCCGCGTAACAGGAACCACGGGCGGACTTCCTCCACATAACGGCGCATAACTGGCTCCAGCGTCTTCGGTACAGGCGCCTCCCATGGCAGCTTGTTCTTCGTCATGTCGCCGGAAAGGCGAATTGTGATGTGATCCTTGGCCACCTCGAACGACTTTTCCAGATCAAGCTCGATGAAGGACCGGCGGCGCATCGGCATCATGGTGAGCAAGGCCACCATCGCCCCGTCCCGCCGGAATTTGGCGGCTTTCAACGGGGTGCTCGCGGCATCGGCATCGGGGCCGGCATAGCGCAGCCCGGCCTCAAACAGCACCGCGCTGGACAGCACCCGGCCATCCTTGCGGTGGCTCTGGTGGTTTTTGGCCCGATAATCCAGCCATTTTATGGCGCGGTCCTGTACGGCCCAGTCCTGGTCCGGATCCGCGCTGGAAAGTATCCAGAAGACAGAGCTGACGTACATGTGCTGGGTGACGGAACTGGTGTGGGCCAGAGCCTCCAGCCATGCCGCTAATCGACCTGCTGTGAGGCGCTGTGGCGGCGGCTGCAGCAAGGCTGCAGTATCTTCCCTGCCCACCCACCCAATCCAGCGCGCATAGTGCTTACACAGCATCTCCTGCGTCGTCAGGCGCAGATGCGACAGGGCGCCTGCATCATCGAGCAATCCGCCATGATGGAACAGGGCGTGCCACATCCGCTTGTCGGAATCCGGCCAGGCGTCGAAGGGTAAAGCAAGGGGCGTGGTCATTTCAGGCGCTCCTCGTCGATCACGTCAGCAAAGAGCCGGGTCGCGGTGCCGGCTTCGAAGCCGGCATAGAAGTTGAGGGTGCGGCTCAGCTGCGTGTGCCCCAGCAGACGCCGGACGGCCTCGTACTCCCCGGGCCGAGCTTGCAGATACAGCATCGCGGCCAGATGGCGGAAGAGATGCGCATTCACGTCCAACCCGATGGATTTGCGGATCATTCGGAAGATCGCCCGCGACAGCGTATTGGGATCCATCGAGCCTTGGCTTTGCCGCGCCGGAAACAGCCAGGCGCTGTTCGGCGTGCAGAGCCAGGGGCTGCGGGTGGCACAGTGTTTGTCGATGAGATCAGCCACACGCTTGGGCAGTTCCAGTTCGATCGGGCGACGGTTCTTGACCTCGGGGCCGGTAAACACGAGAAACGACCGCCCGCCGCCCGGACGCTGCAGGTTCCGCTCCAGATGGATCGACGCCAAGCTCTTCACGCGGATCGGGCAATAGAGCAGGATGCCAACTGCCACGGCCAGTTCTCTGAGCAACGCCGCAGATTGGAAATCATTCTTCTGATCCGCTTGCGCAAAAAGCTGTTCCGGCAGCGTCAGCAACTTACGACGGGTCGCGGGATCCTGAAGCGGGCGCAGGCGGGCGCGGTTCTTTTCCGTCAAGCCTTGCTGCGGCTTCATGGCAATCCGTTGCGCCAGCATGTCGACGCGCTTCTGCTCCTCCTCAGGCAGCCTGACATAGCGGCGGGCAATGCCGCTGAGCAATTGCCCGGTCTCCGAGATTGAGGCCGTTGTTTCCCCATCATTCTGCGCCAGCATCCAGCGCAGCCCCTGCTCCATGCGGGCAGGCGTTACCAGATCCGACAAGCTGCGCAGCGCATCGACAGGCAGCCCCGAGCGCACCAGCGCGCCCGCAAAGCGCAAGAGCCGCGCTTTATAGATCTTGATGCTGATCGGCTGCAGCGGCACGAGCCGGCCATCAATGGCAAAGGGATCGGGGGCCTCCAGAGAGGTGACATAGGCATCCAGATCCTGCCGGAACGGCTCCGGCAACTGATCAAGGGGGATCTTGATGACCTTTTGGCGTTGGGGCGCAGACAATCGCTGCTGCGGCCAGCCAGAAATGCGTGCCGTCGCCAGATTCCAAGCGCTCACCGTATTGGTCAGGCTCTTCTCGGGCGAGCGGCTCAGTTCGTTCAGCGCCAGAGCCTCCTGGAACGCCAGCCCGTGCGCGTTGCCCACCTCTTCAGGGCGCACCCCCTGCCCGTTCAGGAAGTACACGAACCGCGACAGCGAGGCGCAGAGCGTGCGGTCGCCCGAAGCCAATACCTTGTCCCAGAGCGGCGCCCACTCGGGCGACAGATGCCATTTGCGATTGACCGGCCGCTTGGTGATGCCGGCATGCGCCAGTGCCGCCTGCAGATCGCTGCGCACGTTGCTCCACGATTTCGGGGTAAGGCCGATAGCGGCAGGCACGATGCGTTCAATGCGCGGGCGCAACCACGTGGGATCAGCCGGAACGGTTTCTGGCGCGTGCCCGAGTGCTTTGGAGGTGCGACGGATCGCGGAGACGAGATCGCGCTGCCGCCCCGGCGTCAGGCCGGCATCCGCATGCAACTTTGCGATCAGATCCGCGAACATCGTCGTGCCGGGGCAAAGGAAGGCGGTCTCCAGGTTTTGAGGGTTAATGCGCAACATCGAGATCTACTCCTTTGGGACATGCGTGGTCTCGGGTGGACAGGTGGGGACAGAGCGTCAGATTCGGGAAAAGGATAACACAGAAAGTGTCCCCATTTCGGGCATGGCCTTTTCCCGACAGATCATCAAAGCACTGATTTTTATGGACATTGTGGTTCATGGTGGGTCACAGCCCTCCCATCTGGCGATAAGCCATATGGGCCGCTTTGGTGATGCGGATAAGCTTCCCACCGGGTCCAACTCGGACGACCGGAAGCAGGCCCGCTTTGATCGCGCGGTACACAGTTTTCTCGGAGCAGCTATCGAGCGCCGCGATCTGCCGGACCGTCAGAAGCTGGCGATCATCTTTGCCAATCATGGATTCCATAGGTGTATTCTGCTTCAAGCTGTTAGCCATAGGCTTTACCCTCTGCTTCGAACAAAGCGCGGATATCCTCTGCCTTCCAGACAGTGGTGCGCGGCCCCAACTTGCGAGGCTTGGGGAAGCGGCCGTCCTTCACGCCCTGCCACCAGGTCGATTTGGAAACGGGGATCGGCCCGTTCGGGGCCAGAATGGACGACAAGCGAACGTAGCCTGTCCGGGGAAAAGGAAGGTTGGCCATTTTTGTGCACCTCATAGCGATTGCGTCTGAGGTAATGTTGCCAAGTCCGAACAAGTCGGAGGGCGATCAGCGTTTTCGCTAACCAAATAGGGATCTGGCCCGACTTATTCCGTCTTAACGCGGGTTCTAATCCTTCTTAATCCGCCCAGAGGCCCCGATATCCGATAGTGCCCCACGGGGTGGTGTAGGTTCTGGCTGAGGTGGTCACCGGCGAAGTTCCGGTAAGGTCTGGTTGCTGACACCAACCCGGACTGGAGATTCCACCGATGACCAATGACATGATGAACCTGCGCGACCTCGTGGAGAAGACCCCCGATGCGGATCTGCTGCGCGAGATGATCGGCTTTGCCGCCGAACGGCTGATGGAACTGGAGGTCGGCGCCGCGACTGGCGCAGCCTATGGCGAGAAAGATCACATGCGGCGGGCGCAGCGCAACGGCTACCGCGACCGGGACTGGGAGACCCGAGCTGGGACGGTCGAGTTACGCATCCCGAAGCTGCGCAAAGGCAGCTACTTTCCAGGCTTCCTCGAACCGCGGCGGATGGCAGAGAAGGCCCTGACGGCGGTGATCCAGGAAGCCTATGTTCAAGGCATCTCGACGCGATCCGTTGACGACCTCGTCAAGGCGATGGGCATGTCGGGCATCTCCAAGAGCCAGGTCAGTCGCCTATGCGAAGAGATCGACGGCAAGGTGAAGGCCTTCCTCAACCGCCCGCTTGAAGGCGATTGGCCCTACCTGTGGATCGACGCGACCTATCTCAAGGTCCGGCGTGGCGGGCGGATCGTGTCGGTGGCGGTCATCATCGCCATCGGCGTCAACACCGACGGCCGGCGCGAGGTTCTGGGCCTGGAAATAGGGACTTCCGAGGCCGAGCCGATCTGGACCGAGTTCCTGCGCAAGCTGACGCGGCGTGGCCTGCGTGGCGTGAAGCTGGTGACCTCGGATGCTCACGAGGGCATCAAGGCCGCGGTGTCGAAGGTGCTGTGCGCCACCTGGCAGCGCTGCCGCGTCCATTTTCAAAGGAATACTGCGGCCCATGCCGGCAAGAGCGGGCGCAGAGTGGTCTCCGCCTTCATCGCAACAGCCTTCGCCCAGGACACCGCGGAAGCCGCCAGCATCCAATGGCGCAGCGTCGCCGACCAGATCCGGCCCAAGGTGCCGAAGCTTGCGACGATCATGGACGACGCTGAGCACGACGTGCTGGCCTACATGACTTTTCCCAAGGAACACCGCGCCAAGTTGCACTCGACGAACCCCATCGAACGCCTGAACGGCGAAATCAAGCGGCGCACTGATGTCGTCGGTATTTTCCCGAACGATGGCGCCATCGTCCGCCTGGTCGGAGCGTTGCTGCTGGAGCAAAACGATGAATGGGCCGTCCAGCGCGCCCGCTACATGACACTGGAAACCATCGCGCCAATGGGCGATGATCCCGTCATCAGCCTGCCCGCCGTGGCATCCTGATCAAGCAGGCCTGCACCGAATATCACGGTGACGATCAGAGCCAGCTACACCACGCAATGGGGCACTATCCGATATCCTCCAGCACCTCATCATCAAGCAACGCTGAACCGCTCCTGAGGTGCTTTCTGATCGTTTCGAGATTGATCCCGACGCCAAGAAGATTCATGTCTGATTCGATTTCAGAAGGTATTGTGCTACGCTCTGCCTTGGGATCGTATCGATACCCTTCCATAGCCATGGTGATGATCATCTTCAGCATGGTGGACCTTTCCCTTGGGTCCAGCGGCTTGTCATCAGCGGCATTAGAACGGCCCAGCTTTGATTTCTTTCCAATGCCGAGAGCGTGGTATTTGTCAGCCGCTGCCAAAAGCTGTTCCGGCACATCCAGTTCAACTTTGTCAAACCATCGCACCAAGTCCGGCACGCTGTTCCGGCCTGGCGCAGCGACACTGCACCAATCGAAGTTGTCTTCAATCAAAGCGCGTCTTTTGAAGTAGAAGGCGAGAACATCGCTTTGAACCGGCATCCCGTCGGTCCCCTCCAGCAAGTCGCCACAGGGTTCAAATCCAATGGAAAGAGCGGCAGCTTCGTCTAAGGACCACCTTTGCATTCTTGCCCAGTGCTGCACATCTGCCTCGCGGCCTTCCACGCCGAAACCGCCCGCAAACCAGACTGGTTCCTGCCTGAACACCGCTCTCAACTCAGTGAGCGTGAGGCGTTCTGCCATGGTATGCGCTGGGTTGCTGACCTCTCCTCTGAGATCGAAGCGCTCGAAAAACTCCGCGTCCGTCATGTCCTGCAAGGTTTCCTTGCAGACCTTGATTGAAAGAGCCAAATCAAAAGCAAAGCCATCAAAGACGTCCGGATGGTACGGACCCCTGATGTTGTGGATGACAGGTCTTCTCCATATCAGAAGCCTGCCATAGCGACGTTGCAAGATCTTCGTCGTGATATACGCCCGCGACGGTTCGTTTGACACATGACCACCCTTCTACCGTTAGTTGGGCGATCCTGCCTCTACCTCATCCAAATATCCAGCCCACCAATCGGCCAGTCTGACACGTTCTTCCCAGAACTCGCCACGGGCATAGATCCGGCGGATCTTGTTACCATCGACATGGGCCAAGGCACGCTCAATAGCGTCGGGGTTCCACAGCCCGCTTTCATTGGCCAAAGTTGAGAATGTTGCGCGGAAACCGTGCGCCGTCATTTCATCCCCATCATAGCCCAAGCGACGAAGTGCGCCGTTCAGAGTATTTTCACTCATCGGACGAAACACCGACCTCAGGGAGGGAAACAGGAAGACGCCATTGCCGGTGATGCATTTTAAGTCTTTCAGCAAAGCTAAAGCCTGCGCAGGCAGTGGCACCGAATGCGGCATGCGCATCTTCATCCTCTCGGCAGGGATCAACCAGATCGCCTTTTCAAGATCAAACTCTGCCCATGTCGCCTGCCGCAACTCACCTGGTCGCTGGGCGAGAATGGCGAGTAACCGCAACGCGATACGTGTCGTTACCTGCCCCTGAAACCCGTCTATCGAACGCAACAAGCCACCAAGTTCTTTAGGGTCCGTGATGGCAGAGCGCGATTTGACCTTGGGTCGAATAAGGGCATCCCGCAATGCAAAGGTAGGATCGTGCTCGACAACACCGGATGCAATCGCATAGCGGAAGACCGCACCGATCTTGGCGCGCAGTCGCTTGGCAGTTTCGTGATTACCCTTGGCCTCGACCTTTCGCAGGCAGGCAAGAACCATAGGTGACGTCACCTCAGCGATAGGCTTATTGCCGAAAGCATCAATTGCCATTCCCAACAGCCATTCGGTCTTGGTTTTAGTGGCGTCCGCGCGCCCTTCCTTTTCGGCCTTGGCCTTGTAGGCTTCCGCGAACTTTGCGAAGGTTGTTTCCTGCACAAGCAACTTCTGCCGCTTGTCTTCCTTCTTCACCTCACCGGGATCTTCACCTGCAGCAAGCCGTGCACGGGCCTCGTCTCGCAGCTTTCTTGCCTGTGCGAGAGAGATCGCCGGATAGGCCCCAAAGGACAAACGCTTCTCACGCCCATCGATCCGGTACTTCATATGCCACAGCCGCGAGCCTGAGGGGGCTACGGTCACATAGAGGCCTTGGAAATCTGAGACCTTGTAGGGCTTGTCCTTGGGTTTCAGGCTTCGAATCTGGGTATCGGTCAATGGCATCTGGGGGCATCGCTTTTCTGCATCACTCGCGAAGCCCCCGTAGATGCCCCCAAACCGGGGGCATTCTGTCGGACGGGACCGAACAACATCGGACAACCAGCATCGCAAAACCCTTATAAACCAGAGCTTTCTGGATGTCATTGGATGATTTTGGATGAGAAAGTGGTGCCGCTGAAGGGACTCGAACCCCCGACCCCATCATTACGAATGACGTGCTCTACCAGCTGAGCTACAGCGGCCCTTGGGGCGGGGCTATAGCACCCCGCCTATGGTTGGAAAAGACCTATTTTCGGGCCTCGTCACCCTCTGTCCAGGTTGCATCTATCGGGCGGTGCAAGGTTTCTTCGTCCGGCAGGACTTCGGCATCGGGAACGTCGGAGGGGTCGTCCGTGGACTTGTCCTCGATGGAGCCGACGATCAGGGGCAGCATCTCGGAGCCGGTCGGTGCTGTCGGTGCGCCAGCCGGGGGCGCGGTCCATGCCAGCGTGTCGAAGGACTTGCAGTTCTCGCAGATCGGCACCCATTCGGCATGGATGTTGTGGCACTTCTCGCAGACCCATTGCGGGCCGCGCGGTGCGGTGAGGGCACGGGCCAGCCAACCTTTGACCACCACATCGGAGGCGCCTTCGCCGCGGGAGATTGCGGCCATGACGGTCAGGATCCGTGCGTCCTGGGCGGTATCCACCAGATCGCCCAGCGCGCGGCGCGCTTCGGGGAAATCCTCGTTGGCGATATGCAGCTCGGCCAGCAGCAGTCGGGATTCCACATGATCCGGGTGCTGTGCGATCAGCGGCTTGAACCGCTTCAAGCGCGCAGCGGGTGTTTCATCCGGCACGATGGCGGCAAAGGCGGCGGCCAGGTCGGGATGCGGCTGCGCGGCCCAGGCCTTCTTGATCACGCGCGTCGCATATTTCGCATTGCCCTGGTCGATATAGCCGCGCGCGGCAAAGGCGGCGGCGGGGATCAGGTCGGGGGAAAGCTTGTTGGCTTCGATCGCGGCTTCGCGGGCGCTGATGTCATTGCCCTCCTGCAGCACATCCTTGGCCTCGGACAGGGCCAGCACGGCGTCGCGGCGTTTGTGCACGTCGCGCGGCAGTGAGCCGTATTTCAGCTTGGCCCCCAATGTGCGCCGCGCGCCGGCCCAGTCATGGGCGCTGGCCTGAAGCCGCAGCAGCACATCCTGCGTCTCTTCGTGCTTGGGACGCAGGTCGAGCGCTTTCTCGGCAAGTTTCAACGCGGTGGTCATGTCACCGTCCGCGAGTTTCTGCTTCATGATCCCGCGGACACCGACGAAACGTGTCGCATCATTCTTGAGAAGGCGTTTGTACACCTCTTCGGCTTTGCGGCGGTCACCTGTCATTTCGGCGGCCTGCGCTGTCAGCAGGTTGGTCAATTCGGGCTTGTGCAGGTAGCGTTCGGCCTTGCTGGCTTTGGCCATGGCCAGACGGCCTTCGCCCGCAGCCAGCGCCATCATGCCCTCAGAAAGGGCCTGATAGCCTTTTTGTTCGCGATTGCGGTTGAAATAGCGGGTGATCGCTGTCTCGTCGCCATTGATGAACTTGAGGATCGCGACAAGCAACGTGACCAGACGCAGGATCAGCCACACCGCGAAAACCAGCGCGATCAGCAGGATCACCGCATAAAGCGGCGTGAGATTCACCTCATATCCACCGGCGGCGATACGCACGCCGCCTTCCAGCTCCATCAGATAGGCGGCGCCCATGGTCGCTGCGGCGACCAGAACCACGAACAGGATAATCTTGATAAGCGACCAGAGCATTCCGTTATCCTTCAGTTCGTGTTCAGCGCTTGCGACAGGTCTTGCGAGGCGGTCAGCACCGCGAGGCGGGTTTCGGCCTGGCTGCGCCAATCCGCAAGGACCGCTGTCGCAGCGTCCGGCAGGGCATCGAGTTCGGTCAGTGCGCCGCTCAGATCACCGGATTGCAGGGCAGCTTCGGCACGCGACAGAACCGCATCAGGGTCATCGCCCTCACGGGGTTGCAACGACCTCAGCCCAAGCTGAGTTTCCAGAAATCCGCCAAACCCCGTTGCACCACCCTGTTGGCGGGCTGCACGCAGGGCATCGCGGGCAAGATCAGGAAAGCTGGACTGCAACGCAGCGAGAGATGGGACACCATCGTTCGCCTGCTGGACCAGGGTTTCCGGCACATCAACACCGCTGTCACGCAATTCGGTGACTGCCTCGGCAAAGGGTGAACCTGTATCGAGAGCGGTCTGGATCCGGGTCAGGGCAGCGCGCTGCATGACGCCTTGGGCAGTGTCGCGTGCGGCCTGTTCTTCTTGCGCGGCGGCATCGGTGAGGGCTGCGATTTCGCTGCGTTGCGCGTCCAAAGCCTGCCGGATCTGATCCAGTTCCGCGCGAGCGGTTTCCAGCGCAGCCTGTGTCTGCGGATCGTTGGCAGATGCGCCGGTCGAGGGCCTGGCCTCCAGTGCGTCGATGCGTTGCGCCAGAACGCCGATCTGGGTCGAGAGATCCTCAAGGCGCGGCGTGGGGTCTGCAAAGGCAGGTTCCTGAGGCGCAGGTGCCTGCTCAAGAGCGGCGAGGCGCCCGTTCAGATCCGACAAGGTGCTGTCTTGTGCCGCGATCTGATCGGTCAGCGCCGTCATGCGATCCTGTGTCTGCCCGAGACCCGGCAGGGGCAGCCCGTCGAGCGCACCGCTGTAAGCCGCGCCGAACCCTATCGCGGCGGCGGCGACACCACCCAGAAGCATCGGCAGGAAACCACCTTTGCGGACGATCACTGTTTCGGTCTGTCTGGCGGGCGTGTCGTGCGGCTTTGGGGCAGGTTCGTGCGTGTCATCGGCCGTGCTGTCAGGTTGATCCGCAGGCGCGGCACTGTCCTGTTCCATCGGATGGGTGTCGGGCGGCGACTCTGCGTCTTGCGAGGGCTCGACGGTTTCGGGTCCGGTTGGCGACGGGTCGTCCACAGGATCATTTGGGTTTTCCCTGTCCTGCCCGACGGTGTCGTCAGACGGTAGAGGGCCCTCGGGGGTGTTCAGGATAACGGCATCCTCGATCTCGTCGCCGGAGGGTGCCTGCTTGTCGGAAGTCTTTTTCTTGTCCGCCACCGGTCGTCACCCTTTCGAATCTATATCCAAATCACGCCACTTGGCGGAAAAGCCTACCGCGCGCGGGTCCTTGTCTCAAGCCACTCACCGGACAGGTGTTATGACCCCTGCCAAGGGGTCGACTCAAGCAAGGCACCGATTGCCTCGGTCACAGCCTCGAAATCAGGGTGGGCCGCAACGGTGCAGTGTTCAACCTCAAAACGCAGCGCATCGGCCACGTTTCGGCTCATTGCGATCACATAGAGCGGAGCGGACACCGGACCATCCCCCATCAAGGCGGCGCTGCGCGGCGAAAAAAGCGGGAGGATGACCGGATCGGTGCCATGCAGCAGCGCCAATGCCTCTTCGGTCAGGGGGCGGGCGTTCTGGGAATAGACGATCGCCTGAGACACCGGGCAGCCTTGCGCGCTGAGGCGCTCTGCGATGTCGCCGCGTGCATGGGCGCCGCGCAGATGCAGCATCGGACCTGTCGCACCATCCGCGGTGATGCGGTCGATCAAAGCCTCGGCGTCGCCACCGGCGGACATCGCACGCAGTCCCGCGTCCTGCGCGGCATGGGCCGTGGCATCGCCCACTGTATAGCAGGGCAACGTTCTTGGCCCATTGGCGGCGACATAGGCCGCTACCCCGTTGGCGGAGGTGAAGATCAAGGTGCGAATACCGTCGAGATCCGGCAGGCGGGGATCAAGGACAATCTCCATCAGGGGCGAGATACAGAAACCGACCCTGTCCCCGAGCTTTGCAGCCAGAAGCGACGCCATCCTGCGCGACGACGCCTCGGGTCGGGTCAGCAGGATGACAGGCCGTGTCATGGTTGCCCCGGGATTGTTTGCATCCTTGACTGGTGTTACCTCGCAACGGGTGGTCTTGCAACGGTCAGGGCCAGGCATGGCAGGATTGAACGACCGATGGTCAAGACGCTGACGATACTGGGGCTGGAGAGCAGTTGCGACGACACCGCTGCGGCTGTCGTGCGGCAAACAGGCTCTGATCCGGCGCAAATCCTGTCTTCGGTTGTTCTTGATCAGGCGGATCTGCACGCGGCCTTTGGTGGTGTCGTGCCCGAAATCGCTGCGCGCGCCCATGCAGAAAAACTGGATATCGCCGTGAAACAGGCTTTGGATCAGGCGGGGCTGGGGCTGGCTGATATGGATGCTGTCGCCGTGACAGCAGGACCCGGCCTGATCGGCGGCGTTCTGGCGGGCGTGATGTGCGCCAAGGGTCTTGCGATGGGGGCTGGGCTGCCGCTGATCGGGGTCAATCATCTGGCAGGGCATGCGTTGACGCCGCGACTGACGGATCAGGTCGCCTTTCCTTATCTGATGCTGCTTGTCTCGGGCGGGCATTGTCAGTTTCTGCTGGTGCGTGGGACCGATGATTTCACGCGACTTGGCGGCACTATCGACGACGCGCCCGGAGAAGCCTTTGACAAGACGGCCCGTCTGTTGGGATTGCCACAGCCCGGTGGCCCTTCGGTCGAGGCCGAGGCGGAGCGCGGAGATCCGGCGCGGTTCTCATTTCCACGGCCCCTGCTGGATCGTGACGGGTGTGACATGTCATTCTCGGGGCTGAAAACCGCATTGCTGCGGCTGCGGGACAAGGTGATTGCAGAAAAGGGCGGGCTGACACCGCGTGACCGGGCGGATCTATCTGCAGGGTTTCAGATGGCCGTGGCCGATGTTCTGGCCGAAAAAACGCGACGCGCCCTGGCTATCTATCTGGCAGACCCGGTCGCGGACCCCGTTCTGGCTGTGGCCGGGGGTGTTGCGGCGAACCGGCTGATCCGGCTGAAACTAGAGACTGTTGCGGCGGAGGCTGGCGTTTCCTTTGTCGCACCACCGCTGCCCTTGTGCACCGACAACGCGGCCATGATCGCCTATGCCGGGCTGGAGCGTTTTCGCGCGGGCGAGCAAGACGACATGACCTTGGCCGCGCGGCCGCGCTGGCCTCTGGATCGGACGAGCCCGGCGATTCTGGGCGGTGGGAAGAAGGGGGCGAAGGCATGATCACGGTCTTGGGGGCGGGGGCATTCGGCACGGCCTTGGCGATTTCCTTGGCAGAGGCCGGGCAGGATGTCGTCCTGTGGTCCCGTGATGCGGATCAGGTCAAGGCGATGCGAGACCGCCGCGAGAACGCAACCCGCCTTGCAGGGATCGCGTTTCCGGACAGATTGCAGCCCAGCACAACGATCCCCAAGGGTGAGGGTCCGGTTCTGCTGGCGGCGCCGATGCAACGATTGCGGGATCTGTTGCAGACCCACGGTGCGGCCCTGCGTAAGCGCGATCTGGTGGCTTGCTGCAAGGGGATCGAATTGACGACAACGCTGGGGCCGGTGGCCATTCTGGCCGAGCTGATGCCCGACAACACGGCCGCCATCCTGACGGGCCCCAGTTTCGCAGAGGATATCGCCAAGGGTCTGCCGACGGCGTTGACGCTGGCCTGCAGCGATGCGGAACGTGGAAAAGCCCTGCAACAGACACTGACAACACGGAATATCAGGGTCTATCGCACGACGGATACCACCGGGGCGGAACTGGGTGGTGCCTTGAAGAACGTGATCGCCATTGCCGCTGGTGCCGTCATCGGCGCAGGCTTGGGCGAGAGTGCCCGCGCCGCTCTGATGACACGGGGTTTCGCCGAGATGCAACGCCTTGCCCTTGCACTCGGCGCGCGGCCAGAGACTCTTTCGGGATTGGCGGGGTTCGGTGATCTGGTGCTGACCTGCGCGAGCCCCCAAAGCCGGAACATGCGGTTTGGTCTTTCATTGGGGCGGCATGAAAGCTTTGACCCCAGCGTCACGGTCGAAGGTGCGGCGACCGCCCGCGCCGCGCTTGATCGTGCCACCGCTCTTGGGATTGATATGCCGATCACTGCCGCAGTGGTGGCGATGCTTGACGGAAAGGTCAGCCTGCGCCAAGCCATGGACTTGCTGCTCTCGCGTCCCCTGAAGGAGGAATGAATGCTTTTCGCCCTGATCGCCCGTGACAAACCCGGCGCCATCGAGACCCGTCTGGCCAATCGGGCCGCCCATCTGGACTATGTCACGCAAAGCGGTGTCGTCCGTCAGGCCGGGCCATTGCTGAACAATGATGAGGAAATGATCGGCTCTCTGCTGATCCTTGACGTCGAGGACAGGGCGGCTGCGGAAAGCTGGGCGGCCGGTGATCCCTATGCCAAGGCTGGTCTGTTTCAGGACGTTGAATTGATCCCCTGGAAGAAGGTGATTGGCTGATGCGCTATTGGTTGTTCAAATCCGAACCTTCGGTCTGGGGATGGACAGACCAGGTAGCGCGCGGCGACAAGGGGGAGGAATGGGACGGCGTCCGCAATTATCAGGCGCGGAACTTCATGCGCGACATGAAGGTGGGTGATCGGGGGTTCTTCTATCATTCGCAGGAGGAGAAGGCCGTTGTGGGTGTGGTCGAGGTGATTGCGCCTGCACATCAGGACAGCACGACGGATGATCCGCGATGGGAATGCGTCGACATCAAGGCGATCAAGCCGGTGAAAACGCCTGTGACGCTGGAGCAGATCAAATCCGATCCGCGTTTGTCGGACATGGTTCTGGTCAAGAATTCCAGATTGTCGGTTCAACCGGTGAGCGCCGATGAATGGAACATTGTCTGCGCGTTGGCAGGGATCGATCCCTGATCCGAAATACGCGGGGAGAACCGGCCAAAGCCAGAACCCCCCGCGACCCCACGTGCTCCCTACACACCACACGTGAACTTTAGAAAAGGCTCCGGCCATACTGGCCCGATAGGTCGAGACTACACGGGACGCAAAGACCCGGCAAATCCGAAGTGCCGAAAATTTGCCTCAAACAAACGCCTGCCGGTTGGCAGGCGCTTTCTTGTGGTCCGTCAGACCCTTATTTGTAGACGGCTTCTTTGCCGAAATGCTTGGTCAGCATGTAATACACGACGACCCGGTATTTGTTCCGTTCGGGTTTGCCATAGGTTTCGATGACGGAATGGATCGCTTCCATCAGCTTGGGGCTATCCGGCAGGCCCAGCTTCTTCATCAGAAAGTTGGTCTTGACGGTTTCCAGCTCGCCTTCCTGCGTCCCCGCGACGGTCGAGGAATCCGCGTTATAAATCGCCGGGCCGCAGCCGATGGTGACTTTGGTCAACAAGTCCATATCGGGCTGCATGCCACATTTGTTCTTCAGATCGTCAGCATATTTGGCAATCAGATCGTCACGCTTTCCCATACTCAAGCTCCCTTTTCGATAATCATGTCAGTCCAAAGGACGGCGCGGCCCCTCGGCCCCACGAGAACGTTACCGAGTCTGTGACAACACACAACGATTTTATCGAATGGTCCAAAGCAAAACGGCCCGCATTTCAGCGGGCCGTTGGCAGAGGTATGGTCGCGCAGATCAGTAGCGATAATGCTCGGACTTGAAGGGGCCTTCTGGCGACACGCCGATATAGGCGGCTTGTTCAGGGTCCAGCTTGGTCAGTTTCACGCCGATCCGGTCCAGATGCAGGCGCGCCACCTTTTCGTCCAGTTCCTTGGGCAGGATATAGACGCCGGGCTTGTAGTCGTGACCCTTTGTCCAGAGCTCGATCTGGGCGAGAACCTGATTGGTGAAGCTGGCCGACATCACGAAGGACGGGTGGCCGGTTGCGTTGCCAAGGTTCAGCAGACGACCCTCGGAGAGCAGAATGATACGATTGCCCGAGGGCATCTCGATCATGTCGACCTGTTCCTTGATGTTGGTCCACTTGTGGTTCTTGAGGGCGGCCACCTGAATCTCGTTGTCGAAATGGCCGATATTGCCGACGATGGCCATGTCCTTCATCTGGCGCATATGCTCGATGCGGATCACGTCGCGGTTGCCGGTGGTGGTGATGAAGATATCCGCTGTGCTGACCACGTCTTCCAGCAGAACAACCTCGAACCCGTCCATGGCGGCTTGCAACGCGCAGATCGGGTCGACTTCGGTCACCTTGACCCGTGCACCCGCACCCTGCAACGAGGCGGCGGAGCCTTTGCCCACATCGCCGTAACCGCAGACGACGGCAACCTTGCCAGCCATCATGGTGTCAGTCGCGCGGCGGATGCCGTCGACCAGCGATTCCTTGCAGCCGTATTTGTTGTCGAACTTGGACTTGGTCACGGAGTCGTTCACGTTGATTGCGGGGAAGGGCAGCAGGCCCTTCTTGTGCAGATCATAGAGGCGGTGAACGCCGGTCGTCGTTTCCTCGGACACGCCCTTGATCGCTGCGCGGGTCTTGGTGAACCAGCCGGGGCTTGCGGCCATGCGCTTCTTGATCTGGGCCTTGATGACCTCTTCTTCCTCGGATTGCGGGACGGGGATGATGTCCTCACCCGCCTCGGCGCGCGCACCGAGAAGGACGTAGAGCGTCGCGTCGCCGCCATCGTCGAGGATCATGTTCGCGCCTTCGGGGAACATGAAGGATTTGTCGAGGTAATCCCAATGCTCTTCCAATGTCTGACCCTTGACCGCGAAAACCGGCGTGCCGCCAGCCGCGATCGCCGCCGCCGCGTGATCCTGGGTCGAGAAGATGTTGCAGGACGCCCAGCGCACATCTGCGCCCAGCGCCACGAGCGTTTCAATCAGAACTGCGGTCTGGATCGTCATGTGCAGCGAACCGACGATCCGCGCGCCTTTCAGCGGCTTGCTGTCGCCGTATTCGGCACGGCAGGCCATCAGGCCCGGCATTTCGGTTTCAGCGATATCCAGCTCTTTGCGGCCATAAGCGGCAAGCGCGATATCCTTGACGATGTAATCTTTGGCCATCTGGGCACCCTTCATCAGAACTCTTTTGCGGCTGGCCGTATCATTCTTTGATCCGTGCCACAACGCTGCTGCAACATAGCCCGGCTTGCGAAGATGTCATGCTCTGAGAGGCATCGACTTGCACCGGATCGCGCAAGCGGACCATAAAGACGACGCACCCCTACAGGAGCCGCAAGATGCCGAAACCACCACGTGCCTGGCAAAGGATGCTGTCGGGTCGCCGCCTTGACCTGCTGGACCCGACCCCGGTGGATATCGAGATCGAGGATATCGCACATGGGCTGGCTTTCGTGGCGCGCTGGAACGGGCAGACGCGGGGGGATTATGCCTATTCCGTCGCGGAGCATTCATTGCTGGTCGAAACGCTGTTCAGCCGGATGACACCGGGCATTTCGCCCAGATGGCAGTTGGCCGCGCTGCTGCATGATGCGCCGGAATATGTGATCGGCGACATGATCAGCCCGGTCAAATCGGCTGTCGGTCCGGGCTATGAGGATCTGGACACCCGGCTGACCGCCGCGATTCATATCCGCTTCGGGCTGCCGGCCACGATCCCCGCGGCGATCAAGAAGCAGATCAAGCAGGCGGACCGCATCAGCGCGTGGATGGAGGCCGTGGCCATTGCGGGGTTCACCGAGGCGGAGGCGGATAAGCTTTTCAGTAGGCCGGAACAGTCACTGATCCGTGGGCTTTCGATCCATTTGCGCCCGCCCGTGTCTGTGCGCAATGACTATACCGCGCGGCATCATGCGCTTTTGGCCGAGATCGGCTGACGTCAGATCAGGAACTCGGCCAGCGTTTCATCATTGGTGATGTCGCGATAGGTGAAGCCCGCCTTGTTCAGCTTGAACAGAAGCGAGGTGAAATTCTGCGCCTCGGTGGTTTCGATCCCGATCAGGACCGATCCAAAGTTGCGCGCCGACTTCTTGAGATATTCGAAGCGGGCGATGTCGTCATCAGGGCCAAGGATGTTGAGGAATTCCTTGAGGGCGCCCGGTCGCTGCGGCATCCGCAGGATGAAGTATTTCTTCACGCCGGAATAGCGCTGCGCCCGTTCCTTGACTTCCGGCAGGCGTTCGAAATCGAAGTTGCCGCCCGAGGTGACGCAGACGACGGTCTTGCCCTTGATCCGATCCGCGACATCGACAAGCGCATCGACCGCAAGCGCGCCTGCGGGTTCGAGCACGATACCTTCGACATTGAGCATTTCGAGGATGGTGGTGCAGATCCGGTCTTCGGGTGCCGTCACAACGTCATGCGGATCGACATCCTTGAGCCGGGCAAAGGTCTGGGTGCCGATACAGGCGACCGCCGCGCCGTCGACGAAGGTATTGACCTTGTCCAGCATCACGGGTCGTCCGGCGGAAAGGGCCGCCTGAAAGCTGGCGCCGCCCAAAGGTTCGACGAAGGTGTAACCCGGCTGGGTGCTAAAGAAACTGCGGACGCCGGCGGACAGACCGCCGCCGCCCACGGGCAGCAGGATATGATCGGGCACCTGCCCCAGTTCTTCGAGGATTTCGACGGCGACGGAGGCTTGCCCTTCGATCACGTCAGCATCGTCGAAGGGGGACAGGAAGTGACCGCCCTGTTCGGCACAGAATTTCTGCGCCGAGGCAAGCGTATCGTCGAAATAGTCTCCCTTGAGTTTGATCTGGACCGCGTCGCCGCCGAACATGCCGGTTTTCTGAATTTTCTGCTGCGGCGTGGTGACGGGCATGAAAATCACGCCCTTCACCCCGAAATGGCGGCACATGAAGGCCACGCCCTGCGCGTGGTTGCCTGCCGAGGCGCAGACGAACAGCCGCCTGCCCGGATCAGCGGCCAGAACCTTGCGCATCGCGTTGAAGGCGCCGCGCAGCTTGTAGGAGCGGACGGGGGACAGATCCTCGCGCTTGAGCCAGATATCGGCCTCGAACCGGTCGGACAGATGCGCGTTGCGCAGCAGCGGCGTTGCGGGGAAAACCTCGCGCATGGCGCGTTCGGCTGCGCGGGCCTGATCTTGAAACTGGGTCATAAGCGATCTCTGGCGCAGCTTGCCCCGTGGCGCAAGCCAAAGCTGCGCCCGTGTCGCCACCTTGCCCTGCGTCACAAAACCCGGTAATCGCCGCAAAACGCATTCAGTGGGGAAAAACACATGTCCGCGCCCAAGAAAGTCGTGCTGGCCTATTCCGGCGGCCTTGATACTTCGATCATCCTGAAATGGCTGCAAACAGAGTATGGTTGCGAGGTCGTGACCTTTACCGCCGATCTGGGTCAGGGTGAGGAGTTGGAGCCTGCCCGCGCCAAGGCCGAGCTTCTGGGGATCAAGCCCGAGAACATCTATATCGAAGACGTGCGCGAAGAATTCGTGCGCGATTTCGTCTTTCCGATGTTCCGCGCCAACGCGTTGTATGAGGGGCTGTATCTGCTGGGCACCTCGATCGCGCGGCCGTTGATTTCCAAGCGTCTGGTTGAGATTGCCGCCGAAACCGGGGCCGACGCCGTGGCGCATGGCGCGACAGGCAAAGGGAACGATCAGGTGCGGTTCGAACTGTCCGCCTATGCGCTGAACCCCGAGATCAAGGTGATCGCGCCTTGGCGCATCTGGGATCTGACCAGCCGGACCAAGCTGATCGAATTTGCCGAAACGAACCAGATCCCGATTGCCAAGGACAAGCGCGGCGAGGCGCCGTTCAGCGTGGATGCGAACCTGCTGCACACCTCGTCCGAGGGTAAGGCGCTGGAGAACCCGGCCGAGCAGGCCCCGGAATATGTCTATCAGCGCACCGTTGCGCCCGAGGATGCGCCGGATACGCCCGAATACATCGAAGTCAGCTTCGAAAAGGGCGATGCCGTGGCGATCAATGGCGAGGCGATGAGCCCGGCGACGATCCTGACCAAGCTGAACGAACTGGGCGGCAAGCATGGCATCGGGCGGCTGGATTTCGTGGAGAACCGCTTTGTCGGCATGAAATCGCGCGGCATCTATGAAACGCCCGGCGGCACTGTCCTGCTTGAGGCGCATCGCGGGATCGAGCAGATCACGCTGGATGCCGGTGCGGGCCACCTGAAGGACAGCATCATGCCGCGCTATGCAGAGCTGATCTATAACGGGTTCTGGTTCAGCCCCGAGCGTGAGATGCTGCAAGCCTTGATCGACAAGAGCCAGGAACACGTGACCGGGACCGTCAGGCTGAAGCTTTACAAGGGTCTGGCGACCTGCGTGGGGCGTTGGTCGGATCACAGCCTGTATTCCGAAGCGCATGTGACGTTTGAGGACGATGCCGGGGCCTATGATCAGAAGGACGCGCAGGGGTTCATTCGGTTGAACGCGCTGCGGCTGAAGCTGATCGCCACGCGGAACCGCCGCGTCAAAGGCTGAATTAGACACTGATTTGGCGTGAAGGGCGGCTTTCGGCCGCCCTTTTGCTTGGGGTCAGAGCTTGAGCCCCTCAAGGCGATGGTAATATGGCAGGGCTTGCGCGACCAGATCGCCAGCGGAACCTGTCAGGGTCGGTGGCGGACCTTCGGCCGGGGCAAACCCGGTTGAGGCATGGACGGCCCCATACCAATGCGGCGCCCAGACCCCGTCCGAAGGGTGCCCGCCTTTGGGCCAGGACAGCATCGCGGGATCGAAGGGCAAATCGAGCGCAGCGCATAACCGTGCCAGCATCCCGTGCGGGTCGCGGCGGATATCGGCGGAGTCGATCACCAGCGGAACGATACCTTGCGCGGTCAATTCATCGAAGATCTCGGTCTGCTGGGCGAAGCCGATATCGGCCAGCGTGGGGTTGTCGTATTTCGCGCCAAAACTGGCCACGACCCGCGCGGGGTGCCGGATTAGAAACACATGGCGCACCTGTCCGAACCAGTTGCGTGGAACGCCGGGGATCATGTGCTGGGTCATGTGTTTCTGGTAGAAATGAGGCTTTCCGCCCGGAACCGGCCCTGTCAGAGTCGCTGCCACCGTATTGGGGTCGGTTGGTTGCGACTCGATGATCTGATCGCGCATCGGATGATCCAGACCCGTCCGCGCCAGATAAGCGGCGTAGAAAGGTTCGTCCACCACCGCAAAATCAGGGCGCGCGCCAAAGGCATACATCATCGCCGTCGATAGATTGCGTGGACCCGACCACATGGCGATCCGCATGATCAGGCCGTTTCCCGCTGGATCAGTGCCTGATATAGCATTCTGATATGCTTGGTGAGTGGCCCCATCTGCCCGTCACCGATCTGCCGTCCGTCGATCATGCCGACAGGAGTCTGCGCGCCGAATGTGCCGGTCAGAAACGCCTCATCCGCGCCGTAGGTGTCGACAAGCGAATAGTTCCTCTCGAACACCGGGATTCCGTTTTCACGGCACAGGTCGATCACCTTTTGCCGCGTGATTCCGTTCATGCAATAGTCGCCGGTACTGGTCCAGACTTGGCCCTTGCGGACGATGAAGAAGTTGCAGGCGTTGGTCGTGTTCACGAAGCCATGCACATCCAGCATCAACGCCTCATCGGCGCCGGCCTTTTCGGCGGCAATGCAGGCAAGGATACAATTCAGCTTGGAGTGGCTGTTCAGCTTTGGATCTTGTGTCATCGGCAATCCGCGCAGATGCGGCACGGTCGCCAGCCGGATCGGGCGCGGAATGCTGGGCTTGGAATGTTCCATGATGATCGCGACCGTCGGCCCTTGCTGCGATAGCTTGGGGTGCTGGAAGGGGCGCGTCTTGACACCGCGTGTGACCATCAGGCGGGCATGGGCATCCTCGTTCATGCCATTGGCAGACTGTGTGTCTAATACGGCTTGAATCACCTGTTCCCGCGTCAGTCCGATATCCAGATCAATGGCTTTGGCTGCTTCGAACAAACGGTCCATATGTTCGCCGATAAAGGCCCATTTGCCGTTATAGAGGCGGATCCCTTCCCACACGCCGTCACCCAGCATGAAGCCGCTGTCATAGACACTGACCACGGCCTCGGCCTTGGGCACGATGCGACCGTTCAGCCAGATCCGGATGGTTTCGTTCCGGGCATCCTCGGCCGCTTGATGGGTGGTTACGTGATCGGTCATCCGCCTCTCCTGTTTTCAGTCAGGGTAGACCGGAACAGGGGCGGCGGAAAGACGGCTTTAACGCGAGAGTTTCATCTGCTGGATCTCGAGCAGGTCTGGGATCACATCGGCGGTGCCGACCCGCATCACCATCAGCGCGGCGGCCTGGGTTGCAAGAGCGATCGCCTGCTCCATCGGCATGCCACGATCCAGACCGGCCAACAGGTATCCGGTAAAGGTATCGCCAGCGCCAGTAGTATCGACAGGGGTAACCGGCAGTGCCGGAAAATCGCGTATCTGCCGTGTGGCCGCATGATACCAACGGCAGCCCTGCGCCCCCAGCGTCACGATCACATCGGGTAGACCCAGGTCTTCGGGCCTTTTGCCCAGTGCCACTGTCAGTTGATCCGCCTCGACCGCGTTCAGGATCAGCATGTCGATACGCGGCAACACGGCCCGCACCGCATCCGCGTCGAACGGAGCCGCAGCATAGACGACACGCAGGCCAAGATCGGAGCCTGTTCTGGCGCAAAACGCCTGTAAATTGGTTTCGTTCTGCATCAGAAGAATGTCACCCGGCGATGCCTCGGCCAGCGCCAGACCGATATGATTCTCGGTCAGCGTATGATTGGCACCCGGAGAGATGACGATCGTGTTCTCTCCTACAGGGTCCAGAAGGACAATCGCGTGGCCGGTGGCCTGCGCGACTACCGCGATATGCCGCGTATCCACCCCGTATTCGGTCAGCACGTCACGCGCCCAGCGCCCATCGTCGCCAACTGCGCCGATGTGGACAACCCGCGCCGCGCCGCGGGCTGCTGCGACGGACATGTTCGCACCCTTGCCGCCCAGGCCCCGCCGAAATCCGGTTGCGGCAAGGGTTTCGCCCGGTCGTGGCAAATGCGGGACGGAATACAGCAGATCGGCGTTGATCGAGCCGAGATTGTAGATTGCCATATCGCCCCCGTTTCGCCGGTCAGCCTGTCTTGCAGGCGGCCAGCATCGCCATGTTGAGGATGTCATTCGCCGTCGAACTGGTCGAGCAGATCTGGATGGATGCATCCACGCCAGACAGGATCGGCCCGATTACTGTCGCCCCGGCCATTTCCTGCATCAGTTTGACCGAAATCGAGGCGGAATGGCGGGCGGGCACGACCAGAATGTTCGCGGGGCCCGTAAGCCGCTGGAACGGATAGGCTGCCTGCGCGCGCGGGTTCAATGCAACATCGACGGTCATCTCGCCTTCGAACTCGAAATCGACACCGCGGGTTTCCAGAACCTTCGGCGCGCGATGCATCTTTTCCGCCCGCTCAGAGCGGGGATAGCCGAAGGTCGAGAAGCTGACGAAGGCCACGCGCGGCTCCAGCCCCAGATCACGCGCCACATCGGCGGCGCGTTCGGCAATGGTGGCCAGATCGTTTTCGTCCGGCCATTCATGCACCAGCGTATCCGAAATAAGGACAATCCGCCCCTTGTGAAGCAGCGCCGTCACACCCGCCGCCCCATGCGCGGCATCTGCGTCGAAAACGTGGTTGATGAGGTCCATCACGTGGGCCGCCTTTCGCGTGGCACCGGTGACAAGACCATCCCCATGTCCATGGGCCAGCATCAAGGCGGAGAACACGTGGCGATCGCGCGCGGCCAGCCTGTGCACGTCGTGCCGGTCAAAGCCTTTGCGTTGCAGGCGTTGATACAGAAATTCCTTGTAAACCTCGAGATGCGGGGTATTGGCGGCGTTGACCACCTCAAGCTCGGCCACGGCGTCGGCCATTCCGGCGGCTTCCAGCTTGGCCTTCACATCATAGTCGCGGCCGACGATCAGCGCTTTGCCCAGACCGGAGCGTTGATAGGTGACGGCAGCGCGCAGAACACGCGGATCATCGCCTTCGGCAAAGATCATGCGCGCCTGATTGGCCCGCGCGCGGGCGTGGATGCCGCGCAGGATATTGGCGGTGGGGTCCATGCGTCCTTTGAGGCTGACTTCGTAGGCATCCATGTCGATGATGGGACGGCGCGCCGCGCCCGTCTTCATCCCGGCCCGCGCCACGGCGGGCGGAATGCGATAGATCAGACGCGGATCGAAGGGCGTCGGGATGATGTAATCCCGTCCAAAGCTGAGGTTCTTGCCATAGGCCATGGCGACTTCGTCCGGCACATCCTCACGCGCGAGGGCGGCCAGTGCTTCGGCGCAGGCGATTTTCATCTCGTCGTTGATGGCGCGGGCGTGGATGTCCAGCGCACCCCGGAAAAGATAGGGGAAACCAAGGACGTTATTGACCTGATTGGGGTAGTCCGAACGCCCCGTCGCAACGATTGCATCGGGGCGGACGGCGTGGGCTTCTTCGGGGGTGATTTCGGGATCAGGGTTGGCCATGGCGAAAATCACGGGATCGGGGGCCATGGATTCGACCATCGCCGCCGTCACCGCACCCTTGGCTGACACACCAAGAAACACATCCGCGCCCTTCATCGCCTCTTGCAGCGTGCGCAGATCGGTGCGCGCGGCATGGGCCGATTTCCACTGGTTCATGCCATCAGTGCGGCCTTGATAGATCACGCCTTTGGTATCGCACATGATGCAGTTGTCCTGCTTTGCGCCCATGGACTTGAGCAGCTCCAGACAGGCGATCCCCGCGGCCCCTGCCCCGTTCAGGACGATGCGCACATCCTCGATCTTCTTGCCGGACAAATGCAGTGCGTTGATCAGGCCGGCGGCACAGATTACGGCGGTGCCGTGCTGATCGTCGTGAAAGACGGGAATATCCATCACCTCTTTCAGGCGCTGTTCAATGATGAAACATTCAGGCGCCTTGATATCTTCAAGGTTGATACCCCCGAAGGTCGGGCCCATCAGCCGCACGGCGTTGATGAAGGCTTCGGGATCTTCGGTGTCCAGTTCGATGTCGATGCTGTTCACATCGGCGAAGCGTTTGAACAGAACCGCCTTGCCTTCCATCACAGGCTTGGAGGCCAGCGCCCCAAGGTTTCCCAATCCCAGAACGGCTGTGCCGTTGGAGATCACAGCCACAAGATTGCCCTTGTTGGTATAGTCATAGGCGGTTTCCGGCGCTGCCGCGATCTCTTCGCAGGGAACGGCGACGCCGGGAGAATAGGCCAGAGACAGATCCCGTTGGGTCGCCATCGGGACGGTCGCCGTCACTTCGAACTTGCCGGGGGTCGGCTCCATGTGAAAGGCCAAAGCCTCTTCGCGGGTCAATCTGGTCTTTGTCATGTGCCTGGCCTGTTTATCTTGCGGGTCTAGGCGTCATATCCTGCCCGTCCGCGCGCCTCAACGCTTTTGCGTTTTCGGCTTTCACCACATGGGCGGGATTTGTAAGGTCTGGCGGGCAACCGAGGGAGCTTCCGTGACATCTGATTATGCCGCCGCGACGCCGATGATGGCGCAGTATCTGGGGATCAAGGCACAGTATCCGAGTGCCTTGCTATTCTATCGGATGGGCGACTTTTACGAGATGTTCTTCGACGATGCGGTGGCCGCGTCGCAGGCGCTGGACATCGCGCTGACAAAACGTGGGCAGCATGAGGGGCAGGACATCCCCATGTGTGGCGTGCCGGTTCATTCCGCGGAAGGGTATCTGCTGACCCTGATCCGTAAAGGATTCCGGGTTGCGGTTTGCGAACAACTGGAGGACCCGGCCGAGGCCAAGAAACGCGGCGCGAAATCCGTCGTGAAACGCGATGTAGTCCGGCTGGTGACTCCGGGCACGCTGACCGAGGAAACCTTGCTGGAAGCGCGGCGGAACAACTATCTTTGTGCCTATGCGCTGGTGCGTGATGAAGCGGCGCTGGCATGGGTCGATATTTCGACCGGCGAATGTCATGTGATGCCCTTGTCACCGGTCAGGTTGGGGCCGGAACTGGCCCGCCTGATGCCATCGGAAGTCGTTGTATCCGAAGCCGCCGAGGCTGATCTGGCGGGAATCGTGACTGAATCTGGCGCGTCCCTGACGGCTTTGGGCCGCGCGGCCTTTGACAGCACGGGCGCGGAGAAGCGGCTTTGCGCCTTGTATGGAATCGGGTCGCTGGATGCCTTTGGCACCTTCAGCCGTGCTGAAGTTTCGGCTCTCGGGGCCGTGGTTGAATATCTGGACATCACGCAGAAGGGCAAACTTCCGCTTCTGCGCCCACCCCTGCGCGAGGCCGAGGCGGGGGTAATGCAGATTGACGCAGCCACGCGGCGCAATCTGGAACTGACACACGCCCTGTCAGGCGGGCGGGCGGGATCGCTGTTGTCGGCCATCGACCGGACCGTGACGGCAGGGGGTGCGCGGTTGCTGGAGCGGCGGCTGTCCAGCCCGTCGCGGGATCTTCAGATCGTGCAGGATCGGCTTGATTCGGTTGCTTTCGTTTTTGAGAACGGTCGCCTTTGTGCTGATTTGCGGGACGCGCTGCGCAAAGTGCCTGATCTGGACCGTGCCCTGTCACGACTGGCGCTGGATCGGGGCGGGCCGCGCGATCTGGCGGCGATCCGCAACGGATTGGAGCAAGCAGACCGCATCGCGGGGCTGATCGATAGGCAGGAATTGCCAACGCTGTTCGCGGAGTCGGCAACCGATCTGCGTGGCCATGGGGAGTTGCTGGATCTGTTGGGACAGTCCCTTGTCGCGGAACCGCCGCTTCTGGTGCGGGATGGCGGCTTCATCGCGGCGGGGTATGACGCCGAACTGGATGAGATGCGCAGCCTGCGGGATGAGGGGCGGTCGGTCATCGCGCGGATGCAGACGGATTATGCAGGGCAGACCGGAATTCCGTCGCTGAAGATCAAGCACAACAACGTGCTGGGTTATTTCATCGAAGTCACCGCCACCCATGCCGAGCGGATGCTGTCGGAACCCTTGTCGGATATGTTCCGTCACCGCCAAACCACGGCGAACCAGTTGCGGTTCACCACGCCGGATCTGACCGAGATGGAAACCCGCATCCTCAATGCCGGTGGCCACGCGCTTGAGATTGAAAAGCGGCTCTATTCCGTGCTGAGGCAAGCCATTCTGGACAGTGCAGCCCGGATCAGCGCCACGGCGCGGGCCTTGTCGGACCTGGATCTGGCCAGCGCCCTGGCCGATCTGGCGCGGGGCGAGAACTGGACGCGGCCTCATGTCGATAGATCACGCCGTCTTTTGATCGAAGGTGGGCGGCATCCGGTTGTGGAACAATCCCTGCGCAAGCAAGGTGGCGTGCCGTTCGTGGCCAATGACTGCGACCTGGGCGATGGGTCGGATATCTGGCTGCTGACCGGGCCGAATATGGCGGGCAAGTCCACCTTTCTGCGACAGGTCGCGTTGATCGCGCTGTTGGCGCAGATGGGCAGTTTCGTGCCTGCAACACGGGCCGAGATCGGACTGGTGAGCCAGTTGTTCAGTCGCGTGGGAGCGTCTGACGATCTGGCGCGGGGGCGGTCCACCTTTATGGTCGAGATGGTCGAGACTGCCGCGATCCTGAATCAGGCCGATGATCATGCGCTGGTGATCCTGGACGAAATCGGGCGCGGCACCGCGACCTATGACGGGTTGTCCATCGCATGGGCGACGCTGGAACATCTGCATGACGCGAACCGCTGCCGCGCGCTTTTCGCGACCCACTACCACGAATTGACTGCGCTGGCGGGCAAGTTGCCACGGGTGGATAACGCCACGGTGACCGTGAAGGAATTCGAGGGTGACGTGATCTTTCTGCATGAGGTGCGAAAGGGTGCGGCGGACAGATCCTATGGCGTGCAGGTGGCCAAACTGGCAGGTCTGCCCGAGGCGGTGGTGAACCGTGCCCGCGTGGTTCTGGATGCCTTGGAGAAGGGCGAGCGCGAGGGTGCGGGCAAACAGAAGGCGATCATCGACGACCTGCCGCTGTTTTCGATGGCGGCACCCCCTCCTCCGCCGGCAAAGCCGAAAGTGTCGAAGCTGGAGGAGCGGATGAACGCCATTCATCCGGACGAGCTGAGTCCGCGTGAGGCGTTGCAGCTGCTCTATGAATTGAAAGAGGCGTCGCAGTCCTGACCGCGACGCCTTTGTCTTCTGATCGAGTCGCGGTCAGTTCGCGGGCATTGACGACACACCAACCTGCGCGGGACGCAGAAGGCGGTCGTAGAGCATGAACCCATCGCCCGAAACCTGAATGATGTCACCCGCCTTGGTGCCGGGGACTGGTGCTTCGAACATTGCCTGATGCAGTTGCGGGTCGAACCTGTCGCCCACTTGCGGCGTGATCACGGTGATCCCGTGCTTGCCGAACACGCTGAGCAATTCGCGCAGGGTCAGCTCGACACCTTCCAGAAGCGGTCCGAAGGCGGCGCGCTGCTCCTCGGTTGCGACTTCAAGTGCCCGCTTGAGGTTGTCATGCACCGGCAACAGATCGCGTGCCAGCTTGGACCCGCCATATTGCTCGGCTTCGCGGCGGTCTTTTTCAGACCGTTTGCGCGCATTCTCGGCATCGGCCAGAGCACGCATGAACCGATCTTTCAGCTCATCACGTTCAGCCCGAAGGCTGTCCAGCTCGATCGCCTCATCGCTGTATTCCATCGAATCCTCGGCATATTCCTCGGCCTCGGCGGCTTCGATGTCGTCAAGGAAATCGTCTTTTTTCGGCTCTGCCATCACTCACCTCTAGCTCCGGTCGGATATCATTCTGCCGACCAGCTGTGCCGTGTAGTCCACGATCGGCACAATCCGTCCATAGTTCAGGCGCGTGGGTCCGATGACACCAACCGCGCCGATGATCTTACGATCAGCGTTCATATATGGACTGACAACCAAAGAGGAACCCGAAAGTGAGAAAAGTTTGTTCTCTGAGCCAATAAAAATGCGGACTCCTTCGCCTTGCTGGGTCAGATCAAGAAATTCGGCAATATCCTTCTTCCGCTCCAGATCATCGAACAAGGTGCGAATCCTGTCCAACTCCTCATCCCCGCCAGCGACATGCAGCAGATTGGCGCGCCCTCGCACGATCAGGCGTTCAGGCGCCTCGCCTTCACCGGCCCAGACGGCCAGACCGCTTTCGACCATGGCATGTGCCAGACCGTCTATTTCCTGACGACGGGCGTCGATCTCTCGGCGGATCGCCGTTTGCAGGTCGGACAGGGTCTTGCCCTCGATCAGGGCGTTCAGGAAGTTCGCGGCCTCGCGCATCGACGAGGGAGTCTGACCTGCGGGCGGTGTGAAGATCCTGTTCTCCACATGTCCGTCGGCAAAGACCAGCACGACAAGGGCACGGTCATGCCCGAGGCTGACGAATTCCACATGTTTGATCGGGGCCTCGTGTTTCGGGGCCAGCACCAAGGATGCACCGCGGGTGACACCGGACAGCGCGGTACTGATCCGGTCCAGCATGCCGCCCACATCGGAGGTGTTGCTGCCCATCGTCTCGTCTATCTTCTGACGGTCCTGCGCGTTCAGATCGCCGACTTCAAGCAGACCATCCACGAACATTCGCAAACCACGCTGAGTCGGTATCCGGCCCGCGCTGACATGGGGGCTGCCCAGAAGGCCCAGATACTCCAGATCCTGCATGACGTTGCGAATGGTCGCGGCGCTGACCTTTTCGCTCATGCTGCGGGTAAGGGTGCGGCTTCCGACGGGGTCGCCGCTTTCCAGATAGCCTTCGACGACGCGACGGAACACTTCGCGCGACCGGTCGTTCATCTCGTCGAGGATGGAGGTTCCTTCTTTCATGTCGGGCTTCCCTGATGGATCGCCATTAAAGAGCATGGGGGTCAAAGGTCAATCATGCTTGCGTTTCGGGCGCTGCGGGCTGTATCCCCTCGGTCAACTCAGGAAAGGTTCCGACATGCGCCCCTCTGGCAGAAAATTAAGCGAAATGCGTCCGATTTCAATCGAAACGGGCGTCACGAAACATGCGGAAGGCTCCTGCATGATCCGCATGGGGGATACCCATGTCCTGTGTACAGCGACTATTGAGGATCGCGTCCCGCCTTTCATCAAGGGAACCGGGCTTGGCTGGGTGACGGCCGAGTATGGCATGCTGCCGCGGTCGACCACAAGCCGGATGCGCCGCGAGTCGACGACCGGCAAGCAAGGTGGCCGCACAGTCGAGATTCAGCGCCTGATCGGGCGTTCGTTGCGCGCTGGCGTGGATCGCGTGGCGTTGGGCGAACGGCAGATCACCGTGGATTGCGATGTCATCCAGGCCGATGGCGGCACCCGTTGCGCGTCGATCACCGGGGGTTGGGTCGCGTTGCGCCTTGCCGTGGACAAGCTGATGAAATCCGGTGCCGTGATCAGTGACCCGCTGATCGAGCCCGTGGCGGCCGTATCCTGCGGGATTTATGCCGGTCAGCCGGTTCTGGATCTGGATTACCCCGAAGATAGCGAAGCGGGTGTGGATGGAAACTTCATCATGCTGGCCAGTGGCCGATTGATCGAAGTGCAGATGTCGGCAGAGGGCGCCACCTATTCGCGCGCCCAGATGAACGAACTGCTGGATCTGGCGGAACTTGGCGTCAAGGATCTGGTGGCGGCACAGCGGGCTGCGGTCGATGCGTAAATTCTCGGGCAGCCGTCTGCTTGTCGCGACGCACAACAAGGGCAAGCTTGAGGAGATCGCCGATCTTCTCGCGCCTTTCGGCGTTGCGGTTGTCGGCGCTGCCGAGATGAACCTCCCCGAGCCGGCCGAGACCGAGGACAATTTCATCGGGAATGCCCGGATCAAGGCCCATGCCGCCGCGCAGGCCACGGGCCTTCCGGCTTTGGCTGATGATTCAGGTATTGCCATTGATGCGCTGCACGGTGCGCCGGGGGTTTATACCGCTGATTGGGCTGAAACCCCACAGGGCCGGGATTTCGTGATGGCGATGACCCGCGCGCATGACGAACTGGAGGCTATTGCCGCACCCCATCCCAGAACCGCGCGGTTTTGCTGCACCCTGGTTCTGGCTTGGCCGGATGGTCATGACGAGGTGTTCGAGGGCGTGATGCCGGGTCAGGTTGTCTGGCCCATGCGGGGCGATCAGGGTCACGGCTATGATCCGATTTTCCAGCCGGATGGATATGACATCACCTTTGGCGAGATGGACCGTTGGGAAAAGAACCGCATCAGCCACCGCGCCGATGCCTTCAGAAAACTGGTTGCAGGCTGTTTTGCCTGAGGATTGGCAAAAGGGCGGCTTCGCCATCTATGTGCACTGGCCGTTTTGTCAGGCCAAATGCCCCTATTGCGATTTCAACAGCCATGTTGCCCGCGAGATTGACCAATCTCGCTGGCTGCGCGCCTATCTGGCCGAGATTGATCGCTATGCTGCGCTGACACCCGGCCGTGTGCTGACCTCGGTCTTTTTTGGGGGCGGCACACCCAGCCTGATGAATCCCGAGGTCGTGCATGGTGTGCTGGACCGGATCAGACAACATTGGCCGCGCGCCAATGATCTGGAAGTGACGCTGGAGGCCAATCCCGGCTCGGTCGAAGCGGGACGGTTCAAAGCCTATGCAGAGGCGGGCGTGAACCGGGTTTCCATGGGAATTCAGGCACTTAACGATCGTGATCTGCAGCGTTTGGGACGCATTCACTCTACTGCCGAGGCGTTGGCTGCGTTTGACGTTGCCCGCCAACAGTTCGAACGAGTGAGTTTCGACCTGATCTATGCGCGGCAGGATCAGACGCTTGAGTCTTGGAAAAGCGAGTTGAAACAAGCACTTGGGATGGCAATAGATCACCTGTCCCTGTATCAGCTGACGATCGAGGAAGGCACTGCCTTTGGTGATCGTTATGCCCGGGGGAAGCTCAAAGGTCTGCCGCAGGATGATCTGTCAGCGGACATGTACCAGGTGACGCAGGATATCTGCGAGGATGCAGGTTTTCTTTCCTATGAAGTGTCAAATCATGCACGATCCGGGGCCGAGTCGCGGCACAACAGGGTCTATTGGCGGTATGGGGACTATATCGGGATCGGACCGGGTGCCCATGGTCGGCTGACCCTGAATGGCCAGCGCCACGCCACAGAGGCATGGAGCAATCCGGGCAAATGGCTGGACGCTGTCGATCATGGCTTTGGTGAGAAAGAGAGAACGGCGCTGACCGGCGAAGATCAGGCCAGCGAGTTCCTGATGATGGGTCTGCGCCTGTCGGAAGGCATAGATCCGTCGCGGTATGCTGCGCTGGCCGGTCGTGACTTGCCCGCTGCCCGACTCACACATCTGCAAGAGATTGGCATGGTCGAAACAACAGCCACCGCGCTGAAAGTGACACGCCAAGGGCGGATGGTCCTGAACGCGATCCTGTCAGACCTTCTGGCCGACTGATCCGGTCAGGAGCCCAGTTTCTGGCAAAGATCGTCCAGCTCATCCAGGGACGTGTATCGGATCGAGATCAGACCCGATTCCTGCCCCTTGTCATGCTGGATCGTGACTTTCATCCCAAGATTGGCCGACAGATCCCCCTCAAGGGCCCGCGTATCTGCGTCCTTTTCGGTGGCTTTGCGCGCCTTGGGCTGTGCATCGTCTTGCGCGACAGCGTCGCCGGCCGCCTTCTTGGCCAGACGCTCTGTATCGCGCACGGATAGTCCAAGCTGAATCACCTTGCGCGCCAGGGCGGCTGGATCCTGTGCCGTGATCAAGGCCCGCGCGTGGCCGGCGGACAGCTGACCGTCGCGAAGATAGGTCTGGACCTCCTCGGGCAATTGCAGCAAGCGCACAAGATTGGCGATGTAGCTTCGGCTTTTCCCAAGGACTGCAGATAGCTTATCTTGTGTGTGCCCGAACTTTTCCATCAACTGCTTGTAGCCGACAGCCTCTTCCACTGGATTGAGGTCTGCGCGCTGGATATTCTCGATGATCGCAATTTCCAGAACTTCGGTATCATCGAAATCCCGCACCAGAGCCGGTAACTCGTGAAGTTGCGCCATTTGCGCGGCACGCCACCGGCGTTCACCGGCCACGATCTCGAACGTGCCATCTTCGCCTGCGCGACGGCGCACGATCAATGGCTGAATGACGCCCTTTTCACGAATCGAGGCGGCAAGATCTTCGAGCTGTTCGGCCCCGAAGCTGCGCCGTGGCTGTTGCGGGTTCGGGAAAACTTTCTCGATCGGAACCAGAAGGTCAGGCCGGCGCGGCTGCCCGGCATCCGAGATCCGCTCGTCTTGCGCCGCGACATCGGCCATCAACGCGGACAAGCCGCGCCCCAGCCCACGCGTTTTGGGTTTGTTATCACTCATGTGGCGACCCCTTCCGCTATGGCCACGCGGCCATGATTCTTCAATAATTCTTCGGCAAGCGCGACATAGGCACGTGCCCCCTTCGACTCGGGATCATAATCCAGAACCGATTTCGCAAAGGACGGCGCCTCGGACAGCCGCACATTTCGCGGGATCACGGTGCGGAATACCAGCTCGCCAAGGTTTTCTCTGGCATCAGCCTCAACCTGCTGGGACAAGTTGTTGCGTATGTCATACATGGTCAGCACAACACCTTCGATTCGCAGCGCGGAATTCGCCGTTTGCCGAACCTCGCGGATCGTCAACATCAGCTGCGACAAACCCTCAAGCGCGAAAAACTCTGATTGCAGCGGCACCAAGATCGAATGGGCCGCGACCATCGCATTGACCGTCAACAGATTGAGCGAAGGCGGACAGTCAATCAGGATGTAGTCATAGCCCAGATCGTCCATCGTGAACTGCCGCAAGGCATCGTGCAGCAGAAAGCTTCTTTTTTCGTTCGAAACAAGTTCAACATCTGCCGAGCTGAGATCGACGGTTGCCGGAACGATGTGCAAGTCGGGCGTTTCCGTCGGTTTGATGACCTCTGACAAAGAGACATCATCGAGCAAAAGCTCATAGGTCGTGTACTCCCGATCATCTGTCGCGATTCCCAGGCCTGTCGATGCGTTGCCCTGCGGATCGAGGTCGACAATCAAGATCTTGCACCCCAGCCGCGCCAGTGCCGCGCCCAGATTGATGGTCGTGGTCGTTTTTCCGACGCCGCCCTTCTGGTTGGCAATGGCGATAATTCTCGGCCCATGCGGGCGCAACGGATCAGACACGCGCAATATCTCCGATTCTCAAGATAACGGACCCTTCTTCCGTTTCACTTTTAAGGACCTGCAGATCGAATGACCACTCGCCGCGTGCCAATTCGACCTCTTTTTCCCAGCTGACGCCCTTCGAGAACAAGGCGACGCCCCCTGCGGAAAGATGCTGCTGCGCATAGCCCAGCAGCACCCCGAGGTCTGCCAGCGCCCGTGCCGAAACGATATCGGCCTTCTGCGGCGGCAGCGACTCGATCCTTTCGCACACAACCCGGCCAGGCACGGCCGTCTCTCTGAGAGCGGTGCGCAGAAAGGCGGCCTTGCGGCCATCGCTTTCAACGAGAGTCACCATTTTCTGCGCAGGGTTTTCGGCAGCCATGATCGCAATCACAAGCCCCGGCAGTCCACCGCCACTGCCCAGATCGACCCAGTGATCGAACGTTTCAGGGCCGTGACGATAGACCTGCATGGAATCAATAACGTGCCGCGACCAGATGGCGGGGACACTCCCCTTCGAGATCAGGTTGATCTTGGGGGTCCACTTTTCGAGCAAATCGACAAAGATCTCCAACCGCGCGAATGTTTCACGTGAAACATTCAACTGCTCTGCGGTGGGTCTGGTCACGCCGACCGCTCCCGTCTGGCTTGCCGAAGTTTGGCAAGAAGCAGCGTCAGAGCCGCAGGGGTCATGCCGTCAATCTTTGCCGCTTGATGCAGATTGGACGGGCGCACCCGCCCAAGTTTCATCTTCAACTCGTTCGAGAGACCGTCGATTCCGGCAAATTCGAAATCCGCCGGGATCTCCTGCATCTCATCTCGGCGCATCACATCAATGTCGCGCTGCTGCCGATCAATGTAATTCGCGTAGAGCGCGTCTTTGGCGAGTTGCTCGCGCGCCTCGTGGTCGATTGCAGACAACGCCGGGTCGAGTTGCAAGAGGTGATCAAAGGTCACCTCCGGAAACGCCAGAAGCTGGAAGGCGCTGCGCCGGGATCCGTCCTGGTTCATGGATAATCCGAGAGATATCAGTGCCTTGGGTGTGTGTGTGCTGGAATCCAGAAGAGCCCGGCCGGACGAGAGTGCGTCCATCTTGCGTTTGAAGACAGCCTCTCGTTGCTGACCGACGCAACCAAGCGCCAAGGCTTTTGGTGTCAGCCGTTGATCCGCGTTGTCCGCGCGCAGGGACAGCCGAAACTCGGCCCGCGACGTGAACATGCGGTAAGGTTCCGACACGCCGCGTGAGACAAGGTCATCAATCATCACCCCGATATAGCTGTCAGACCGGCTGAAATGCACCGGCTCGCGATCCAAAGCGGCCGCGGCCGCGTTCAGTCCGGCGACGAGGCCCTGTGCCGCCGCCTCTTCATAACCGGTTGTCCCGTTGATCTGGCCGGCGAGGAACAAACCCGGCACCGACTTCACAGCCAGACGCATATCGAGCGCGCGCGGGTCGACATAGTCGTATTCGATCGCATAGCCGGGTTGAAGGATGACCGCGTTCTCCAAGCCAAGCATAGATCGCACATACGCGTGCTGAACATCTTCGGGCAAAGATGTTGAAATGCCATTGGGGTAAACAGTGTGATCGTCCAGCCCTTCAGGCTCAAGAAACACCTGATGCGAGGTTTTGTCTGCGAATCGGACCACCTTATCCTCGATCGACGGACAATAGCGCGGCCCTATGCCTTCGATATGGCCGCCATACATCGCCGAGCGCGCGAGGTTCTGCTGGATGATCTCATGCGTACGCTCGTTTGTATGGGTGATGCCACACGGCACCTGGCGCAGGAACGGCGTCTTGGACAAAAAGGAGAAGAGGACAGGCTCATCATCGCCGGGCTGTTCTTCCAGCGCATCCCAGTTGATCGTGCGTCCGTCGAGGCGGGGCGGTGTGCCAGTTTTCAGACGCCCGAGCGGGAGCCCGAAGCTGTCGATCCGTTCAGCCAGAGGTATCGAGGGCTTGTCTCCCATCCGTCCGCCGGGGCGTGACACATCACCTATGTGAATCACGCCGCGCAAGAAGGTCCCGGTGGTCAGGACAACAGCCCTGGCGGACAGGTCGCTGCCATCGGCAAGCCTGATACCCAGCACCTGATCACCCTTCATGAGGAAATCGATGACCTCCCCCTCCAAAATGGTCAGGCCTTCCAGGCGGGACAGTTCGGATTGCATGACGGTTCTATAGACCTTACGGTCGGCCTGCGCGCGCGGACCCTGAACGGCTGGGCCTTTCCTGCGGTTCAGGAGGCGGAACTGTATCCCCGCCTGATCCGCCACACGGCCCATGACACCATCCATCGCGTCGATCTCGCGCACAAGATGGCCTTTGCCCAACCCGCCGATGGCAGGATTGCAGGACATCACACCAATGCTGGCGCGCGTCAATGTAACGAGGGCCGTCCGCGCACCCATGCGCGCGGAAGCGTGGGCCGCTTCCGCACCAGCGTGGCCACCGCCGACGACGATGACATCGAACTCAGATTGTTTCACGTGAAACATTCCTATTTCCCAACACAGAAGCTGGCAAAGATTTCATCCAGCAAATTTTCGACATCCACACGCCCGACGAGGGACTCAAGTGCACGAATGGCCTGTCGCAACTCTTCGGCCGTCAGATCATAGGTATCCGGCCCAAGCGCCAAATGCCGCGCAGCATCATCCAGAGATGACACCGCCCGCAGCATCGCAACCCTGTGCCGCTCTCGCGTGGCGATGCCCAGACCTGCCAGACGACCCGATAATCTCGACGTGATCTCCCCTACCAGAGATTCGATCCCTTCGCCACTGATCCCGGACACGGCTCCGGACTTCTCGTCCAGAAGATCCGCTTTGGCCCGCAGGACAATATCATCGGCCTCGGGCTCCATATCCGGCGTCTCGCCCTGATCGACAAGAAACACGCGCAGATCCGCCAAAGCAGCTCTTTCCCGCGCGCGCTTGATGCCGATCTCTTCAACCACATCTGTGGTGTCACGCAATCCAGCGGTATCAAGGAGGGTCACGGGCAAGCCGCCCAGATCCATCCGCACTTCGATCACGTCGCGGGTTGTGCCCGCATATTCGGATGTAATAGCAGCTTCACGGCCTGCAAGTGCGTTCAGCAGGGTGGATTTACCCACATTCGGGGCACCGACAATCGCCACCTCGAACCCGGAACGCACCCGTTCTGCTGTCGACACCCCGGCAGATTCACGGCGGAGGTCGGCTTGGACTGACGTGAGCAATGCGGACACTTCCGGGGTGACGTCAATCGGAACATCTTCGTCGGCAAAGTCTATGGTGGCTTCCAGAAGGGCAGCTGCGCGGATCAGATCCCTGCGCCACCCCTCGGCCACGCGCCCAAGATCGCCTGAGAGGACACGCAAGGCTTGACGGCGCTGCGCCTCGGTTTCCGCGTCAATCAGATCCGCCAGACCTTCAACCTGTGCCAGATCAAGACGACCATTTTCCAGCGCGCGTCGCGTGAACTCACCGGCTTCGGCTGCACGCAATCCGGGGATCGTGGACAGCACTCGCAATACGGCAGTGACAACAGCCGTGCTGCCGTGCAGATGAAATTCGACCACCTGCTCGCCTGTGAAGCTGGCACCTTGCGGAAAAACCAGAACAAGCGCCTCGTCAAGCCGAACGCCTTCTGCATCGGTCACGACACGCAGCGCGGCACGGCGGGGTTCTGGCAGATCACCGCAAAGCTGGATACAGGCCTGATGCGCCTGCGGGCCAGAGATGCGAATGACCGCAACCCCCGCCCGACCCTGCGCGGTCGCAAGCGCGTAAACCGTATCCATGAAACATGTAACCTTTTGTTTTAAAACATAAAGTTACGAATTCATCGAGTCGAAGAACTCGCCATTGGTCTTGGTCTGCTTCAGTTTCGAGATCAGGAACTCGATAGCGTCGGTCGTGCCCATCGGGTTCAGGATGCGGCGCAGGACGAAGGTCTTGTGAAGATCCTTGGCGTCGACCAGCAGATCCTCTTTCCGGGTCCCTGATTTGAGGATGTCCATCGCAGGGAAGACGCGCTTGTCGGCGACCTTGCGATCCAGCACGATTTCCGAGTTACCGGTGCCTTTGAATTCTTCGAAGATCACCTCGTCCATCCGGCTGCCGGTATCGACCAGAGCGGTGGCGATGATGGTCAGCGATCCCCCCTCCTCAACGTTACGGGCAGCACCGAAGAAACGCTTGGGGCGCTGGAGCGCATTGGCGTCCACACCGCCGGTGAGGACCTTGCCTGAGGACGGCACGACCGTGTTGAAGGCACGGCCCAAGCGCGTGATGCTGTCCAGCAGGATCACGACGTCGCGCTTGTGTTCGACCAGACGCTTGGCCTTTTCGATCACCATTTCGGAGACGGCGACGTGGCGCGTGGCCGGCTCGTCGAAGGTCGAGGAAATCACCTCACCCTTGACGGAGCGCTGCATGTCGGTGACCTCTTCAGGGCGTTCGTCGATCAGAAGAACGATCAGATAGCATTCCGGGTGGTTGCGTTCGATCGAGTGGGCGATGTTCTGCAACAACACGGTTTTACCCGTGCGCGGGGGGGCCACGATCAGCGACCGCTGGCCTTTGCCAATCGGTGCGACAAGGTCGATGATCCGGGCCGAGCGGTCCTTGATCGTCGGATCTTCGATTTCCATTTTCAGCCGCTCGTCAGGATAGAGCGGAGTCAGGTTTTCGAAGGCGATCTTGTGGCGCGCTTTCTCGGGGTCTTCGAAATTGATTGTATTGACGCTGGTCAGCGCGAAATACCGTTCGGTTTCCTCGGGCGCCTTCATGACACCGTCGATGGAATCACCTGTGCGCAGTGCATATTGGCGGATCATCTCAGGCGAGACATAGATATCGTCAGGACCCGGAAGATAGTTCGCCTCCGGCGAGCGGAGGAAACCGAATCCGTCTTGCAGGACTTCCAGCACCCCATCGCCGCCGATTTCCCATCCCTCTTCCGCCATTTCCTTGAGGATGGCGAACATCATGTCGCCTTTCCGCATGGTCGAGGCGTTCTCGATCTCAAGATCCTCTGCCATGGCCAGAAGGTCTTTCGGGCTTTTGGCTTTCAACTCCGCCAGATTGAGGCGTTCAATGGGTTCTGCAAGATCGTCGTTCATGGGAAATATCCTGAAGACCGGGCGCAACCGCGGCACATGGTCTTGTCTGAGGTGGAAACATCCACCCGGACGGGTGGCATGCCTTGCTCTTTAGGTAAAACCTGTCGCCAAGTCAATTCGCATCAGAATTTCACGACCACGGCGATGACGATCACGAACATCAGGATGGTCGGGACTTCATTCATCATCCGGTAGCTGCGACCCGACCGCATGTTGGAGCCGGCGGCGAAGTCCTTGCGCCTTTTGCCCAGCCACATGTGGAACCAGGTCATAGCAATGACCGATATGGCCTTGGCCCAAGGCCATATCGCTGACCAATCGACGATGCCCGGCGTCATGACCAGCAAGAGGCCGAAGATCCAAACCGCTATGAGAGAAGGGTTCATGATGTAGCGGTAAAGTTTGAACTCCATCACCGTGAACACCTGATCGCGACTGTCGCCGGGCTGCGACTGTTCTGCGTGATAGACGAAAAGGCGTGGCAGATAGAAGATACCCGCCATCCAGGTGATGACTGCCATGATGTGGATCGCTTTGATCCAGGGGTAAGCCAGCGCCAGTAAGTCTGTCATGTGATCCTCGTGAACCCTGACCCCTCTTAAAAAATAAATATATAAGAGAAAAGGATGATGATTATGTAGGGGGCGATGCCGACTGGGGATTACAGGGTTACTCAGAAACCGCACAGAGGGCCGAGGCACTGTGGAAAAACCCGGGAAAAACCGTGCCTACGTTGGATTTTTCGATATTAAATCTTTTATTTTCAAAGAAATAACGTCAGTTAATGTAAATGCCAAACTGTGGATCAAATGTTGGACTGTCGCTTGATATCCGGGTTCGTCCACACCCCGTCATTCATCCCGTCAACATGTGGAGAAAAGACGCGGGCGGGACTTGAACGGCGGTGAACTTCGCGACCTTGCATCGGGATACAAAATTCCACAGTAATCCTCCCTAACAAGTCCTTAAGCTCCTCCACTGGATTATCCACATGCCACAACCTCTGATCCTTGCCTCCGGATCGTCGATCCGGGCCCAACTGCTGACTCAGGCGGGGCTGGCGTTCGAGGTGGTGCGCCCCAGAGTGGACGAAGAGATGGTGCGTGATGCCCTTCTGTCCGAAGGCGCCAGTCCACGCGATCTGGCTGATGCTCTGGCCGAGATGAAGTCACTGCGGGTCAGCGAAAAACACCCCGCCGCCTTGGTGATCGGGTGTGATCAGGTGCTTGATCTTCAGGGAAAGGTTCTGTCCAAACCTGAGAGCCGTGACGCGGCCCGTGCCCAATTGATGGATCTTCGCGGCAAGAGGCACAGCCTTTTGTCAGCGGTCGTGATCTGTGAAGGCGGCAAGCCGATCTGGCGGCATATCGGACAGGTTCGGCTGATGGTGCGGGACTTCAGCGAAGCCTGGCTGGACGGCTATCTGGATCGAAACTGGCCGGACATCGCCGAAGCTGTCGGATCCTACAAGCTGGAGAAGGAGGGCGTCCGCCTTTTTTCCAGGGTCGATGGCGATTACTTCACCGTTCTGGGACTCCCGTTGCTGGATCTTCTGTCCTATCTTTCTCTCAGAGGGGATATTGAAACATGACTTTGGATTCCAATCCTTTGCCCAGAATTCCATTGGCCGGCGTCATTGGATCGCCCATTGCGCATTCGCGCTCTCCGGCGTTGCACGGTCATTGGCTCAGGACCTTGGGTATCCCCGGATTCTACATTCCGATGGAGGTTGCGACCGAGAACCTGGCCGACGTCTTGCGGGCTCTTCCGAAAGCGGGTTTTGTCGGAGTGAATGTGACCGTGCCCCACAAGGTCGCGGTTCTTGAGATTGCCGATCTGGTCACTGATCGGGCGACATTGATCGGCGCCGCGAACACGCTGATTTTTCGCAAGGACGGAAAGATCCATGCGGACAATACGGACGGGTATGGTTTCATCGAGAACCTGCGCCAGAACGCGCCGCAATGGAACCCTGCCGCCGGGCCGGCGGCTGTTCTGGGTGCGGGTGGGGCGGCGCGCGCTGTGATCGCCTCGTTGCTGGATGTCGGGGTGCCCGAGATCATGATCTCGAATCGCACCCGCATTCGGGCGGAAGGTTTGCAGCATGACTTCGGTCACCGTCTGCGTGTGGTGGATTGGGTGCAGGCGGGCAATATGCTGGAAGATGCCGCAACCGTCGTGAATACGACGTCGCTGGGGATGATCGGCAAGCCGGAACTGCGGGTTCCCCTGGATGGGTTGCAAAAGGGCGCGCTTGTCACGGATCTGGTCTATGCGCCGCTGCAAACCCGATTGTTGCGCGTGGCACAGGAGATGGGCTGCGTCACTGTGGACGGGTTGGGAATGCTTTTACATCAGGCCGTTCCCGGTTTCGAGCGCTGGTTCGGGCAGCGCCCCGTGGTGGATGCGGCGACCCGGGCTGCCGTTCTGAAATGACCTTTCTGATTGGACTGACCGGTTCCATCGGAATGGGCAAATCCACGACGGCCAAGCTCTTTGCCGCCGAGGGCTGCGCCATTTGGGATGCAGATGCAGCCGTGCATCGCTTGTATGCCAAGGGAGGCGCGGCCGTGGCGCCGATGGCGGCAGTTTTCCCCGAAGCTGTGTTGGACGACTCAGTCTCGCGCGAGGTGCTCAAGGCGATTATCGGGCGTGATCCGCAGGCCCTGCGCCGGATCGAGCAGATCGTGCATCCGCTGGTGGCCAAGGATCGGGCGCAGTTCATTGCCGAGGCCGAGGCCGAGATTATTGTTCTGGATATCCCCTTGTTGTTCGAGACCGGCGGAGAGGCACGGGTGGATGCGACCGTCTGTGTCTCGGTCGATGCGGAGACGCAGAAGGCGCGGGTCATGGCGCGCGGCACGATGTCCGAGGATCAGTTCGAAGCGATCCGCGCGAAGCAGATGCCGGATGCTGACAAACGGGCCCGCGCGGATTATGTCATCATCACCGACACACCAGAACACGCGGCCCGGCAGGTGCGCGACGTTCTGGCCGATATCAGGAAGCGGATAACCCATGCGTGAGATCGTTCTGGATACCGAAACCACGGGTTTTGAACCGTCGGAAGGGGACCGTATCGTCGAAATCGGGGCTGTCGAGCTGTATAATCACATGCCGACGGGTCGGACGTTTCACGAATACATCAACCCGCAGCGGGCGATGCCGCAGGCCGCCTTTGAGGTGCACGGGTTGGGCGATGATTTCCTGCGCGACAAGCCGGTCTTTGCGCAGATCGGCCCGAAGTTTCTGGATTTTGTCGGGGATGCCAAGCTGGTGATCCACAACGCAGCCTTCGACATGAAATTTCTGAATGCGGAGCTGGGCTGGATCAAATTGCCGCTTTTGCCGATGGATCAGGCCATTGATACCTTGCTGATCGCGCGCAAGAAGTTTCCCGGTTCGCCTGCGTCGCTGGATGCGTTGTGCCGCCGGTTCGGGATCGAGACCGAGCGGACGCTGCATGGCGCACTTCTGGACAGTCAAATTCTGGCGGAAGTTTATCTGGAGTTGATTGGCGGGCGACAGCCTGATTTCGGGCTGGCGACGGAATCGAACACCTCGGTCAATGTGAGTTCGAGCGAAACATGGCGGGCCAAGCCCAGACCCACGCCCTTGCCATCAAGGATCACGCAAGAAGAAGCCGCCGCCCATGAGGCCTTTGTCAAGGCGATGGGCGACGGCGCATTGTGGCTGAAGCAGGGCTGATCAGGCGTTCGGCGTGGGGGCCTGTTCGGCCTGACGGCGCGCCAGTTCGCTGCGGTAAAGCTGAACAAAGTCGATGATATCCATGTTCAGCGGTGGGAAGCCGCCATCGCGTGTCACGTCCGACACGATGCGCCGCACGAAGGGAAACAGCATCCGCGGGCATTCGATCAGAAGAAACGGGTGCATCTGCTCGGTCGGGACACCTTCGATGTGGAAGACGCCAGCATATTCAAGTTCGAGCAGGAACAGTTTGGACGTGCTGTCCTTGACGGAACTGTCCACGACCAGTTTCAGCGTAACCTCGTACTGATGCTCGGCCGTGCGCTTTTTGGCATCCAGGTTGACCTGCACCTTGACGTCGGGCTGCACCTCTCCGCTGACGCCCTTCTGGGCCAGCACGTTCTCGAAAGACATGTCTTTGATGAACTGGCTGAGGATGCTCATTTTCATTTGCGTGGCCTGAGCCTGCGCAGCGGGCTGGGCGGAAGTGTCGGCGGCGCCATTCTCGGCCATGTGATCTCTCCGGATGAATTATTGACTGCGCTGGTATCTAGCAGGGTGCCGCGAAAGCCTCAATGCCTGGTCCAGCCGGACGGGCGATGGGTTGGCCGCTTGTCCGGGTCGACCTCGTGAAACTCTCCGTCGATGACGTCCGGCCGGTGCGGGCCCTGAGGGCGTGCACCAAAGGGATCACGCCCGCGATCCTGAAATGGGTGCTGCGGTCCCATCTGGAACCGCGCCACGGTGATCCGGGCACGCAGATACTGGTAGACGGCGGTCCTGACGGTGGGGATCAGCAGGGCAAATCCCATCGCGTCGGTAAAGAATCCGGGGGTCAGAAGCAGAACGCCTGCAATCAGGACCATGGCCCCGTGCGCCAAAGGCTCTGTCGGATCGTTCAGTTCCGAGAATGAGCGCTGGAGGTTCATGAGGGCCTGACGGCCTTGTGCCTTGACCAGCATGGTCCCGAGAATGGCTGTCAGGATCACGATTCCGAGTGTCGGCCAAAGCCCTATCCAGCCGCCGACCTGAATGAACAGGGCGATCTCGATCATCGGTATTGCAATAAATGCAGCGAAAAGCCACATGGGGCCGCTCCTTTCATTCTTCGGCAAGGTGGACTTGGCCCACCCCCTCACCTACATAAGAGCAGTCACTGCCCCTTTCCATGCCCTGACCCCACGAGAGGTTCAAATGAATTCGCCCATCCTTCAGCTTCTGGTTCTGGCCGGTATCGCTGTCTTCCTGATCCTGCGCCTGAGAAGTGTTCTGGGCACACGGGAAGGGTTTGAGAAACCGGCAGTCCCGAAAGAAGGACCGCAGCCCGATCGTCGCCGTGGATTCGAGGTGATCGAGGGTGGACCTGATCACGACATCACCGACAATGTGGAAGCCGGCAGCGAGACGGCGAAGACCCTTGCTGCGATGAAGCGGGTCGAGCCTGCCTTCAGTGTGGCAGAATTTCTGCAAGGCGCGCGTTATGCCTATGAGATGATCCTCATGGGGTTCGAGCGGGGCGACATGGACAGCATCAAGCCATTCCTTGCCGATGACGTCTATGAGACTTTTGCGGAGGTCGTGGCTATCCGCAACGAACAGGGCCTGAAGATCGAAGCGGAGTTCATCGGTATCCGCGAGATGGCGCTGAGCAACGCGACTTTCGACAAGGACAGCAACCTTGCCGAGATTTCGGTGAAGTTTACCGGGGAGCTGACCTCGGTTGTGCGCAACAGCGCCGGCGAGATCGTCGAGGGCAAACCGAACGAAGTGAAGCGCCAGAAGGATATCTGGACCTTCGCCCGCGTTCTGGGGACTGACGATCCGAACTGGCAGCTTGTCGCCACGGGCGAATGATCCGGGCGCTGAAAGCCCTGGCCCTGGGTTGGTTCGTCATGACCGCACTTCCTGCACAGTCCGAACCAACCTACCGGGTCCTTGATTTCAGCCAGTTGAATGGCTGGGCCGACGATGATCACGCTGCGGCCCTTCGTGTGTTCCTGAACACCTGTGCCGACATGAAGGACCCGGATTGGTCCAGCCTTTGTGCTGTCGCTCAGGCAGAGGCGCGGCTTCACAGCAATGCCGCGTCCTTCTTTGAACTGTTTTTCCGGCCTGTCCTGATCGAAGACGGCAAGGAAGGGCTTTTCACCGGGTATTTCGAGCCCGAATTGAGCGGCTCGCTTTCCCCATCAGATCGGTTTCGTTTTCCCGTCTATCGGATGCCGCCCGAGGCGCGCGAGGCTTCGGTCTGGCTGTCCCGGTCCGAGATCGAAACAACAGGCGCCCTTCAAGGTCGTGGGCTTGAAATCGCATGGGTCGATGATCCGGTAGAACTGTTCTTCCTTCAGATCCAGGGCTCTGGTCGGATCAAGCTGCCGAACGGGCGGAGTATCCGTGTGGGCTATGCGGGTGCCAATGGGCATGAATATCGTTCGATCGGTGCAGAATTGATCCGTCGCGGAACTCTTCCGGCCCATCAGGTGTCGGCGGAGGTGATCAAGAACTGGGTGCGGCGCAATCCCGATGAGGGGCTGGAATTGCTGCGGCACAACCCGTCGTTTGTCTTTTTTCGTGAGGTCAGCCACGTTCCTGCCGAAGAGGGCCCGCTGGGTGCGATGAACCGGTCGGTGACCGATCTGCGGACCATCGCCGTGGACCCGGCCTTTACACCGCTTGGCGCGCCGGTCTGGATCGAGAAGGACGGCATCACGCCGATGCGGCGTCTGATGATCGCACAGGATACAGGCTCTGCCATCAAAGGCGCGCAACGCGCGGATGTGTTTTTCGGAACCGGAGATGAGGCGGGGCGGGCCGCCGGTCAGTTGAAAGACCCGGGGCGGATGATCGTTCTGATGCCGATACAGCGCGCCTATGCGCTTGCTTCGGTGGATACCCTGGAATGACACGCCGTCGCCTGCGGCCGGACGAGGTCGAGCTTTGGCGCCAGATCGCCGCGACCACAGACCGTCTGCACCCAGAATTGCCGCGCGCCGAAGACCCTGTCGCGCGCCCCAAGCCGAAACCTCACAAGACACCGAAGCCGCGTCTTCCGGATTTTTCCATCGGTCAGGCGACGCGGCCTGCGACTGCGGCAGTCGATCTGAAGCCAGCCCTCAGCGACCGGCTGCGGACTGCGCCGGTCAGTATGGACAGCAAAGCCTTTGCGCGCATGAAGCGGGGCAAACTTGTTCCCGAAGGTCGCATCGACCTGCATGGCATGACGATGGATCGCGCTCATCCGGCGCTGACGTCCTTCATCCTGCGCGCGCAGGCAGGTGGCAAGCGGTTGGTTCTGGTCATCACAGGCAAGGGTCGCGACCGGGACGAAGGCGGACCTATCCCTGTGCCCCGCGGCATCCTCAAGCATCAGGTGCCCCAATGGCTTGCGACACCGCCCCTTGCGCAAGCGGTGCTACAGATCACAGAGGCGCATATCTCGCACGGGGGTGCCGGGGCCTACTACGTGTATCTGCGCCGGAGCCGATAGCTGGACCCGCGCTAGTTCTGAGTCACCAGTCCGGGCGACAGGATCAGTTGCGTCGCATTCCTTACAGTCAGAACCGTTCCCGAAAGCAGACCGGAACGACCAGCCGTATCGCGTTGGAAAGCGGTGTTCAGATCGTCGCTCTGACTTAACAATCCGATCAGCAAGGGTGAGGACCCCAGCGTGAAATGCCGCGCACCATCCCCGTCCGAGAAGCTGCTGACATCAATGATGGTGACGGGATACTCTGACAGGCGGCCAGGGTCGGTCAGGCTTCCCAACCGCTCGACCGCTCCGTTGATCCGGGACGACAACATCAATGCCCTGTCACGGCTGGACACGAAGATCGCAAAAGGTTCAGGCAGGCTCTGGAAGCGGGAGGCTTGGGCCTTGAACAGATCGACATCCAGATCTGGTGAGACCAAGACCACACCGTTGAGGGCTGATTTGCTCCATCCGGGGGTCCTGATCTCGATCTGACGCAGGCTTTCCATCACGAGCATCGTGCCCAGCGAATGCCCGACCAAGACGATCCTGTTGGCCCCCGCTGAACCCAGATCGCGCAGGACTTTCTCAAGCCCGTCACGCGCGAAGAGAACGCTGTCGCGGTCATAGGTATAGCCGAGGGGATTTGCCGCACTGGGCCATGAATAATGCAGCGTCACGCCCGGAAGGTCATAATCATGCTTCATCTGCGCGGTGCGAAAGACGCCGTCGAAGAAGCTGTTGTTGTAGCCATGGACATAGACAAGAACCTCGCGCTGATCGCGCGGCAGCGCGGCCAGCCTTGCGGCAATCGCGCCATGGAACGGGGCGGGCGCGGTAAAGTCCTGCTTGGTGGCAATGGTGAAATCGGTCTGCGGATCAGGATTGGTCAGTCCGTTGCTGATTTGTCCCGGCACATGGGCGGGCGGGACGATCACGGACAGCTTGGTATAGCTGAGCGAACTTGCACGATCCGCGCTATACCAGCCCTCAGCATCCGGTGCGCGATGCGTCGCGACAAAGATTTCGTGAGCTGTCCCGACACGTTCGGCATCCGGGCGCAAAGGCGAAAATCCCCGTTCGGCACAAGCTGCCAGCGCCAGGGAAAGGGCCAAGATCAAAATCAAGCGCATGAGACCATCCGGAAAGATCAAGGATGGTGTAACGGCACTTCCGGTTCGACGCTATAGGACATACCGGCTGATATCGGTTGAACGCATCAACTCGCCCAGATTTGCATCCACGAAAGCTGCATCCACGGTAACACTCTGCCCCGCCTTGTCAGGGGCGGTGAAGGACAGTTCCTCGAAGACACGTTCCATCACGGTATAAAGCCGCCTTGCGCCGATATTCTCGACCGTGTGATTCACTTCGGCGGCGATTTTCGCCAGTGCAGCGATCCCTTCGGCGGTAAAAGTCACCGTGACCTCTTCGGTCGCCATAAGGGCCGAATACTGTCGCGTCAGGGCATTTTCGGTTTCTGTCAGAATGCGGACGAAGTCATCTTCGGTCAGCGCGCGCAGTTCGACGCGGATCGGCAGGCGGCCTTGCAGTTCGGGCAGCAAGTCGGATGGCTTGGCGATATGGAACGCGCCCGAAGCGATGAAGAGGACGTGATCGGTCTTTACGGGTCCGTGTTTCGTGCTGACGGTCGTGCCTTCGATCAGAGGGAGCAGGTCACGCTGCACGCCTTCGCGGCTGACATCGGCACCGCGGGCGTCCGAGCGGGCGCAGACCTTGTCGATCTCGTCCAGAAAGACGATCCCGTTCTGCTCTACCGCCTCAATCGCTGCGCGGTTGACGATTTCGTCATCGAGCAGTTTGTCGGCTTCTTCTCCGATCAGGATCTCGTAGCTTTCCGCGACGCTCAGCCGCTTGCGCTGCTTGCGCTGGCCGAAGGCTTTGCCGAACAGATCTCCGATATTCATCATGCCCATCTGGCTGCCGGGTTGGCCCGGAATATCCATCATCGGAAAGGGGCTGGAGGTGTCGGCGATATCCAGTTCGATCAACGTATCGTCCAATTCCCCGGATTTCAGTTTCTTGCGGAACATCTCGCGCGTGCCTTCGCGCGCATCCTCGCCTGCGATGGCGGTGATGACCCGTTCTTCTGCGGCCAGATGCGCCTTGGCGCGGACATCGTCGCGCATATGTTCGCGCGTCATGGCGATGGAGATATCCACCAGATCGCGGATGATCTGTTCCACGTCGCGGCCCACATAGCCGACTTCGGTAAATTTGGTGGCTTCGACCTTGATGAAGGGCGCGCGGGCGAGTTTTGCCAGACGGCGGCTGATCTCGGTCTTGCCCACGCCTGTCGGCCCGATCATCAGGATGTTCTTGGGATATACCTCGTCGCGCAGATCGTCGCCCAGTTGCTTGCGCCGCCAGCGGTTGCGCAGGGCCACGGCGACGGCGCGCTTGGCGTCCTTCTGCCCGATGATGAAGCGGTCCAGTTCGGACACGATTTCGCGGGGGGTCAGGTCTGACATATTCGTCCTTCCGGGAAAATCGGAGTTATTTGCGGATCGTCTCAACGGTCAGGTTGCCGTTGGTGTAGACGCAGATGTCGGAGGCAATCGCCATCGCTTTGCGCGCGATAGCCTCGGCGTCCAGATCGCTGTCCATCAGGGCGCGCGCGGCGGCGAGGGCGTAGTTGCCGCCTGATCCGATGGCCGTCACGTCATGTTCGGGTTCAAGCACATCGCCCGCGCCGGTGATCACATAGATATCGGCCCCATCGCTGACGATCAGCATCGCTTCCAGCTTTTGCAGGTATTTGTCCGTCCGCCAGTCCTTGGCCAGTTCGACCGAGGCGCGGGCCAATTGACCGGGCGTCGCCTCCAGCTTGGATTCCAGCCGTTCCAGCAGGGTGAAGGCGTCGGCCGTTGATCCGGCGAAACCTGCGACCACGTCAAAGCCGCCGGGTGACAGCCGCCGGACCTTGCGGGCCGTACCCTTGATGACGGTTTGTCCCAGACTGACCTGCCCGTCCCCGGCGATCACCACCTGGCCGCCCTTCTTGACGCCGATGATTGTCGTGCCGTGCCATCCGGGGAAGTCCTTGTCTGCCATCAGTCTGCTCCTTCTGTTGCGGAATATATGGAACTTGATGGAGAGGGGCACAAGGGCGGGCATTGGTCATGAAAAAGGGCGCCAAGATTGGCGCCCTGAATAAGATTGATATCAAAGGGATCAGATCGCGCTTTCGATCCAGCTTTGCAGCGCGGCCTTGGGGGCAGCGCCTGCACGGTTCGCCACGACCTGACCGTCCTTGAACAGGAACAGCGCCGGGATGCCGCGCACGCCCATGGCGGCGGCGGCATTGGGATTGCTGTCCACATCAACCTTGGCGATTTTCACGCGGCCAGCGAATTCAGCCGACAGCTCTTCCAGAGCCGGGCCGATTTGCTTGCAGGGGCCACACCACTCGGCCCAAAAATCCACCACAACGGGGATATCGGAATTCTTGACTTCGGCATCGAAGGTTTCGTCCGTCACAGCAACAGTGGCCATTGGCTTTCTCCTGTAGGAATGGTTGGCCCAGAACCTATGGACACGGCGCGTCAGCGTCAAGGGAGGGTGCTGCGTCGCAGCGCTTCCATCACGAGATCGTTCGGCAGGAACATCAGAGAGGCATTGCGGGTCCAGAGGACAGCCGTTTCGATCCTGCGACTCGGATAGAGCTGCGTCAACGCGGCGGCATAGGCACCCATCTGCCTCAGGATGCCTTCCGGACAGGTTTGAACATCTGGCGGAACGACGGCATTTGTCTTGAAATCAACTGCCAGGACATGGTCGGGGCCGATGATCAGCCGGTCGATCACCCCATGAATGCGTCGCCCGCCCAATGCGTCAAGACTGGCTGAGATCGCCACTTCCGCAAAAGTCTCGGGACCGAAGAGATATGTCAGCTCCGGCATGGACAGGACTGCCCGTGCCTCTTGAAGGAGGGTGAGCGCCTCGTCCGGTGTGGCGCGCAACTCGCCTTGCGACAGGATCAATTGAGTCCGTTCATGCCAATCCGCAGGGTCCATGGTCGGAAGAACCTCGAGCAGCAGATGGATCTGGCTGCCCCTGAGTTTGGCGGCATCCTCGGTCAGGCCCGCGTCGCCGGGAAGGGCCTTGGCGCCCCCCAGATCATCTGACGGGCTGAGGGTTTCGAGCGGGTGGTCGGCCGACGGCGCCGGAGCGTGAAAAAAAGGCTCCAACAGTATCGTATCGGCATTTTCCGCAGAAACAGTCTCTGCCAGAGGAAGTGTCCAGTCACCGCTTTCCAGCCGAAGCCCACCACCGAACCCGAAATCATGACCCACGGCACCCACGGATTGCATCGCGGCCTCGACCCGGTGGAACCAGCTGCTGCCATCCTTACCCAGATCGCCCGCCGCCGCGACGATCAGCCATTTCTCGGCCCGGGTCATCGCCACGTAAAGCAACCTGTCCCGCTCGGCCTCTTGTGCTGCCTTTTGCGCGTCCTGTGCAGAAACCAAAAGGCTCGGTGCATCGCCGCTGGCGGTTTTCCAGAGCGCACGGCCCTGATGCACCAGCATCATGTCGCGGATCGTGTTGTCGCGCCGCCCGGCATCGGGAAGGATCACGATCGGCGCTTCGAGCCCCTTGGCCCCGTGCACGGTCATGACGCGGATCCGGTTTCCCGCAGCGTCCATCTGGCGTTTGATTTCAAGCTCGTCGGTTTCCATCCAGACCAGAAACCCGGTCAGGCTGGGTATATTGCCCCGTTCATAGGCCAGCGCCTGCGCCAGAAAGGCGTCGATCCCATCCTCGGCCTCTTGTCCCAGACGGGCAAGCAGACGCCTGCGCCCGTCGTGCCGCGTCAGGATGCGCTCGATCAAGTCATAGGGGCGCAGGAAATCGGTCTGGCCCCGCAGATCGTTCAGGATTGCGAATGTTTCAGGACGAATCTCCTGCTGTCCTCGCAACGCCTCCCAGAGATAGCCTTTTCGCCCATGCGCCAATGAATAAAGCTCTTGCTCGCTCCAGCCGAACAGGGGCGATTTCAGCGCGACGGCCAGCGAGAGATCATCCTCGGGCGTTGCCAGAAAGGACAGCAGTGCCGCCAGATCGCGCACGGCCAGTTCTGCCCCGACCTTGAGCCTGTCTGCCCCGGCCACTTCCAGCCCGTTTTCCTTGCAGGCGCGGATCACCTCGTGAAACAGAGAGGACCGACGCTGCACGAGGATGAGGAAATCGCCTTCGCGCACGGGGCGCATCCCGTAGGTGCCGCTGTTGCCAGCCTCGACCGGGATACGCTGACCCTTGTCGATCATCCGCCGGATCTCACGCGCGATGCGCTGGGCCAGCAGAACCATGTGATCCTGTTCGCCACGGCGGTCCACGGGATCATGCCAATCGCCCTTTTCTGGCGCTTCGGGTTTGTCGATGGCAGGCCAGAGATCGACGCGGCCGGGCATCTGGGCCTTGAAGGCACGGTGCCGCGACGTGACCGAGAACCCTGAATTGGCCCGCCCGACAAAGGTCTGATCCACCAGACGCAAAATCGCATCGGCAGAACGGAAGGAAAATTCCAGCTCCATCGACGACAGCGGCCTGTCTGTGGCTTCAAGGCGCTGGGCGAATTCGGCCTGCATCCTGTCGAATTCGCGTGGATCGGCCCCTTGGAAGGAATAGATCGACTGCTTCTTGTCGCCCACGACAAAGATGGTGCGCGGCACATCGGCGCGGGCGCCTGCGCCGCTGGTGAACTCCTGCGCCAGACGTTCGATCACCTGCCATTGCACGGGGCTGGTATCCTGCGCCTCATCCACCAGAATATGGTCGATTCCTCCGTCCAGACGGTAGAGGACCCATGCGGCGACCGCCGGATCGGTCAGAAGGTCGCGCGCCTTGACGATCAGGTCGTCGAAATCCAGCCAGCCGCGCAGGGTCTTTTGCCGCTCATAGGCGGGCAGGAAAGCGCGGGCGAAACGGTGCAGCGCAAGGGTTTTGTCGGCGGCATCCAGCGCGATCCGGGAGTCGCGGGCCTGTTCGACGCGGATCATCCATGCGTCCAGCGCTGGCATGATGTCGGAGAGCGTTCCTTGGCATGCCTTTGTCGGGAAAGTGCCGGTCTTGGCGGTATAGGGTTCCTTGGCGCCCGATCCCGTCAGGAATACGCCCTCATACTCGGGCAGTTCTGCGATGTCGGCGCTATTTAAACCTGCCAGCCGCAGACCCGCCTTCACATCATTCGTGCTGCTTTGTTTGAGCGCGGGAAGAAGTTGGCGCAGGATTTCCGGTTCGTCGCCCTGAAAGACGTCTCGGGCCAGATCGTCGCGGTTGTAACCGGGCGGCAGGCCGAACCAGTCCAGCACCGCGTCGCGGGTCACGTCAGCCTCGAATGCGGTTCGGTTGCCGGTAATGGCGCGGGTCAGATCGTCGAAGTCTTGTCCGGAATAGACCCGTGCCATCGCTTCGACCAGACCGGCCTGATCGCCATCCGCCATTGCCTGCACGATCTCGGCCCGCAGGCGTTTGGCGGTCTGGTCCTCCATCTCGGTGAATTGGGGGGTTACGCCGGCTTCCAGCGGGAAACGTCGCAGAAGCGAGGCGCAGAAGGAATGGATCGTCTGGATCTTCAGCCCGCCGGGGGTTTCGATGGCACGGGCGAACAGGGTTCTTGCCTGCCGCAAGGCATCGTCGTGGATCGCGCCGTCGATGCCCAGTTCGCGCAGGGCATCCCGCAGCGACTGATCCGGGAGCATCGCCCAGCCACCCAGCCGCTTGAACAGGCGGTTCTGCATCTCGCTGGCGGCGGCTTTGGTGTAGGTGAGGCAGAGGATGTGCTGCGGTTCGACCCCGGACAGAAGCAGGCGCGCCACCCGGTCGGTCAGAACGCGGGTCTTGCCTGATCCTGCGTTGGCCGAAAGCCATGTCGACCCATCCGGTCGCGCGGCCTGCACTTGTCGTTCGGTGGCGTCATCGCGGATCATGTCAGATCCTCGGGCGTCGGGTCCTGTGTGGCATCCCATTCGCCAAAGCGGGCCAGTTGATCGTAATCGCCTTTGTCGGCCTCTTTGAATACGGCGCGGCGCGAGGTATAACCCTGCTTCGGGCTGGAATAGGCTCTGATCAGGGCTGCGAACTCCTGCCAGACCTTTTCCGGCGGCTCCTCGTCCAGAGGGGCGAGTTGTTCCTTTCGCGTGCTGCCGACACCGATATAGGCGGCTTTCGCAACGGGGGCAGGATCAAGCCCAAGAAACGCGCCGCGTTCCGCCATCGCGGCCTCGAGCAGCAACTGCTTGTCGAAATAGCGCTGCTCATCCTTGGAGGGCAGGCTGCCGGTCTTGTAGTCGTAGATATGCAGCGCGCCGGTGTCGTCCTGATCAATCCGATCAGCTTTGACCGTCAGGGTGAAGCCAAGCTCGGGCAGCTCTGCCGCACCCTTCTGTTCGAACAGGATTGGCAGGGCGGCGGCGCGGCGGTCCTTCTCACTACTGACGAACCACGGGGCAGCGCGGGCCAAGCGCGTTTTCCACAGCACACGCATTTCGGGCCAAGGCACATTCTGCGCAAGAATGGCCTCTGCCAGAGTCATCAGACGGTCTTCGGTCAGGCTATCCGGGTCATCGCGGACCGTTTTGATGAAAGTTTCGAGAACATCATGGGTCACGATACCCCGCAGCAAGGCGTCGGGTGCCTGCATCAGACTGTCGAGGGGCCGCAGACCCAGAACATGCCGGGCATAGATCGCGTAAGGGTCGCGGATCAGGCGTTTGATCTCGGTCACCGAAAGCTGTTTCGGCCGCGCCGTAACCGGCGGGCGGGGGGATGGCCGGACCGCTGGCTTCTGGCGTATGGGCGTTTCCAGTTGGGCCACGCGATTCAGCCATGCGCCGCCGCGTTCCCGCATCTTCCTGAGTGCAGTCGGGCCACCCTGATCCGGCAGGCCGTCCAGAAGGTTCATCATCCGGTTCAACCAGCGTGAGGCGACGGTCTGCGCGTCGTCGGAGCGGATCGAACGGGTCAGCCAGACCTCTGGCGCCGCGATCGCCTGCTGGAAATCATGCGCCGACAGCCCGATCCGCCTTTCGGGCAGCAAAAGACCCGCATCATGACGCATCCGGCGGTTCAACCAAGGGTCTGGAGAGGGCATTTCGGGCCAGCTTCCCTCGTTCAGACCGCCCAGAATCACCAGATCTGCGCCCTGCACCCGCGCTTCGAGCGTGCCCCAGATCAGGATGCGTGGATGTGGCGCGTCGCGGTCGCGGACCTCGGCCCCGGACAGGATGGCACCGAACAGATCGGCATAGTCGGTGGCGTCCATCTCGCCGCCGAACCCGGCTTCTTGTCGGAGCATATCGACCACGCGCCGCGCCTCGCGCCCGGGTTTTTCTTCCCACAGGGTGCCCGTTCCCTCGCCCTCGCCACCTTGAGCGATCTTTTCGGCAAGGGTCACATGCGCCACGCAGCGATCTTGCAGGGGCTTCTCGCTGGGATCGCATTTGTCGATGAAGCAGGAAATGACCCATTCGATCCAGTCCGCGGCATCCGCTTGCTTGCGCGCCGCTGCCCAAGCCCGCAGGCGCGCGGCATCGGGAAAAGGCGGGCCATAGCGGCGTATGCTCAACTCCAGTTCGCGGGTCAGGCGCAGATGCGTGCCCCGGTTGGCCCCGGTATGGGTCAAGGGGTGGCCCAGAAGGGTGATCAGCGCCTCGGCGGTCAGCCTGTGCTGGAACAGAGCCGCGACATGCCGCAGAAACCGGCCAGGCGGTGACAGGTTCAGCGGCGTCCCGGCGCTGTCGTCGGGCAGAATGTTCCACCGGTCCAGCGCGGCGGTGACCTGTCGTGTCAGCATCCGGTCGGGAGTGATCAGGGCAGCGGTGATCCCCTCCTCTGCGGCCTGCCGCAACCGCAGGGCAATCGCCATAGCCTCGGTCCTGAGTGAGGGGGCTTCGACCAGGGTGACATTGGCGAAGCCATCGGGAATGTCGCGCAAGGCAGGCCCTTCGGACAACCACTGATCCGTCACGGGCGCGGGCCGGAGCGCCAGCGACATCACGGCGTTGCGGGGTGGACATGGTGGCGGCAGGTCGGACCATCGCTGAATATCGGACGGTTCGAGCTCCATATCGCGCATCAGCAAGCGGAAACGAAACTGGGGATGATCCTCGGCGGTCAACGCTTCGTTCAGCTCGGACCATGTCTGATCCGGCATGTCGAAATCGTATCCCGGCAAGACAATCGCCCCTTGCGGAAGGCGCGCCACAGCAGACATCAACAGCCGGGTCGTGCCGCGTGATCCGGTCGATCCGGCCACGATCACCGGATGCTGTGGCGGGTTCAGGTCCCACCGGGCGATCAAGCCTTCGATCACCCGGCGTTGGCGCGCTTCGCGGTCGGGTGAGTCGGATGAGCCGTCGAAGAACTGCTGCACGATCCCAAGGAATTGCTGCGCCCGCGCCCAATGACCGGACTGGTCTGTCACGTCCAGCGCGCGGATGACGTCAGGGCTGACGCCTTCGCCCTGCATCTCGTCCAGCAGGTTCGCCAGGCTGTCCGACAGATCATATAGCGAGGCGCGTGGTGCCAGATCGGGCTGGCTATCCAGCAGCCTTGCCACCAGTTGCGAGATCTCCAAACGGCGTCGCAACGGTGAAACGGCTGGTGCGATCCGGGCAAGATCGGCGTGATCTCCAAGGTCGGTCACAAGCTGGATTCGCGGCAGGAGCAGGGCTGGCCCCGCGTCGAACAGATCGCGGATCCGTCGGGCCATCCGGCGTGTGTTCACGATCAGCTGCACGCGGGCCAAAGCGTCTGGAGGGTGCCCGGCGTGACGTGTCATCAGGCCTTGCACCAGAGCCTTCGGGAAATCGACCCCCGGCGGCAGACCAAAGACGCGGGCCTTGTCCGTGGAGTCAAACATCGCCGTATCCGATCATCCGTTCCGCCATGGCGATCCCGTCGGGGTGGCCCACATCGCACCATTGCCCCGGATAGCTGAGGCCGAACAACCGTCCGTCCGCCAGCATCCTGTCCCACAGGATATTCAGGGAAAATGCCTTGTCAGTGATGCTGGACAATCCCTCGGTTCTGATGATCTGCGCCCCACCATAGATCAGGCCGGGTCCGCGAGTCATGCGACCTGCTGCATCCAGAACGAAATCGCCTCGGCCCGTGTGACCCACTGCCAATTGCGGCTGAATGCAGACGAGCAACGCATCCATGCGTGTCGGGTCCCATGCCGCCCGCGCCAGCGTCAGCGGATTGGGACCATGCCAGATTGCGTCCGTGTTCAGCGTGAAGACCGGCCCATCGCCCAAAAGCGGGAGGGCCTGCCGCAATCCGCCCCCTGTTTCGAGGATCTCGGGGGTTTCAAGGGACAGTGCGATGTCTTGGCCGGCCAGATGTGATGCCAGCATCTGGGACTTGTAGTGCAGATTGACCACTTTGCGCCCGATCCCCGCCGCGGTGACAAGATCCAGCGCATGATCCATCAGCGGCCGCCCCGCCACGGGGATCAGCGGTTTGGGCCGGTCGGCGGTCAGCGCACCCATCCGCGTGCCGAAGCCGGCCGCGAACAGCATCACGGCTTGGGGATCGTCGCGCATTTTTCCTTGAGCCTTTTCAGAATGGCGGGGGTTGGCGTTGGGAGGGCATCCGTGATCAGATCGGCGACGGGTGACAGGGCGGGATGTGCCAGATCCCGCAGCATGAGGTCCCAGACGCGGGGGATCAGATCAACGTAATGGGGTTTGCCGCCCATCAGGCAAAGTCTGCCGAATACCCCCAGAATCCGCAGATTTCGCTGCACGCCCAGCACGGCATAGGCCGCACGGAAAGTCGCATCGTCCTGACCTGTTGTCGCGATGTAGCGGGCGATCATCGCCTCCTCGATCACCGGGGGCACATCGCGCCGTGCATCCTGAAGCACTGACACCAGATCATAGGCCGGATGTCCCTTCATGGCGTCCTGAAAATCCAGAAGTCCCACGCGGGCGGGGCCTTGTCTGTCGGGCAGCCAGAGGAGGTTCTCGGCATGATAATCGCGTTGGATCAGCACCGGGGTTTCGCTGGCATATTTTTGCAGGATCGGGGCGAAGGCGGCGCGAAAAGCGTGCTCGGACGCGGGGTTTTCGGCCACCGCGCCGCCCAGATACCAACGCCATGCGAGTGCCGCCATGTCCAGCATGACGGTTGGATCATAGGGCTTGAGATCTGTCGGTGGCGTCGCCTGATGAAGGTGCATCAAGGCATCTGTCGCGGCCTCGTAAAGCGGTCGCTCCAGTTCCGGTTCGCGTGGGATCACGCGCGCGAAAAGGTCGTCTCCCAGATCCTCGAGAAGCAGAAATCCATGCGCGGCATCCTCGGCCAGAATCTCTGGCGCGCTGAGACCCAGACCTTTCAGAAAGCGGGCGATCTGCATGAAAGGTCCGACATCTTCGCCTTTTTCACGCGGCGCATCCATCAGCACGGCGGATCTGCCGTTCAGATGGAGCCGTTCATACTTGCGGTTCGAGGCGTCCCCTGCCAGAGGCTTGCGCACCGACCCGGACCAGTCGGTCCCGGCGATGAAATTGCCCGCAAGAGTGTTCCGATCAGTCATGCAAAATCCCATTCAAGCGGGCCGCCCATCCGGGGGCTGTCCATGTCATTGATACCTCGCGCTCATCTTCGGCCAGTCCCTGCGAGAAACGTAGTTTCAGTGCATTTCCCGGCTCTAGCGAACCCAGACGGTCGGGCCACTCGACAAGACAGATGGCCGTGTCGAAGGCGTCTATCAGGCCCAGTTCGATGACGTCGTCTGGCGATGTGAGGCGATACAGGTCAGCGTGCCAGATCTCGACCCCATCCGCGTCGTAGGTCTGCACGAGTGTGAAGGTCGGCGAGGGAATATCCTCGGGCAGAGCAAGGCGGGACTGGATCAGGCTGCGCGCGAAATGGGTCTTGCCTGCACCGATCGAACCCTCCAGCAACACCGTGTCACCGGGTTTCAGGCGGGCGCCAAGACGCACCGCGAGAGCGGCGGTTTGTTCAGGTGAGGACAGAGTGATCCGGGCGGTTTCTTGCAACATCGGGGCAGAGTAACGCGACCGTCACCGCCTGCAAGGGCCATCCGACCTGCGGTCAGGCAGGGCTGTGCAAAAGATCGCCCAGCGTGGGAACGGCAAGGGTTTCGCTGGTCTGGAACATGACCATCGTGGCCCCGCCCGCCATTGGCACGACCTGACAGGTCACCCTCCGACCGTCACGCAAGGTCACATCGGCCTGCCAGTCGCTGCGTTCGCCGAACTGCACCACAAAGTCGCGCAAGTCGCCCCAGACCGGCGTTGGCAGACTGCCCGCTTGCCAATGGCGCGATGCCTCGGTGACCGAGATGTCCGCAAAGCTGCTGTCGGGATCGATTCCCCACATCTGGCGGTAAGCGGTATTCGAGAATGCCAGAACGCCGGACGGCGAGAACACAGCGATGGATTGATCCAGCGTGTTCAGCACCGATTGACCCAGTTCGAGTTGGGACCGAAACCGCCGGGTCAGGGAAATCTCGGCGCTGATATCTTCGAAAAGGAAAGCAACCGCGCCGTCAGGATGGGGGCGTCCGCTGATCCTGTAGGTCAATCCTGACGGAAGGGACCATGTCTCGCGATATTGGCCATTGTCCGCGGCAGCCACCAGATCGGCGATCTGATCTCGCCAGGACCGGTAGTTCTTGGGTTCCGGCATCATTTGCCGATCCCGGAGCCTGTCGAAGAACGACAAAAGATTGGGTCGCGCGCTGAGAAACTCGGCAGGCAGGGATGTCAGGTCGATCAGTGCCGGATTGAACAGCGCCAACTGGCGTTTGCGGTCAAAGATCGCAAGGCCAATGGATAGTTGTGCGAAGGTCTTGGTCAGCGTCTGGACAAAGTTCCGTTGGGCGATTTCGGCGTTGACCACCGCATTCACATCGGTGGCATAGTTCATCCATCCCGTGTCCAGACGCAGCGAACGCACATCAAACCAATAGGGCTGCACCGAACCTAGGGGAGTGACTGACATCCGGTAGGATGTACTGTCGCTATCGGTCGTGTACGGGATCTCGAACAAGGCAGGGGAATCGGCGTCTGGTGGCGGATCAGGTTTGAAGCGGGCGACAAGCTCCCTGTAGGCCGTATTGGCCCAGATGACTTGCCCGGTTCTGTCGGATTGCCAGATCGGATAGGGCGCGCCGGTCACGGCTTGCCGCAGCCACCCGGCCTCGTCCTGAAGGGAAGATTGAAAAGGAATCCCGCCGCATTCGGACAGGGTCAGGCGGGTGTGTCCGTCCCACCAATCTATCACGAGCTGCCCGCCGTCACCTTGCAGAACGGGCTTCAGCGTAACGCGCCCCTGATTGCTTGCCATGTCCGGCGAGGTTGGCATGTCCGCAAACCTGTGGCTCAGGGCTTGCATCACCATGGACCAGTCGTTTTGCCAAGCGTCCAGGTTGCCGGGCGGAGCATTTTCGCGGACAGTCTCAAGAAGCCTCTCGGCCGGTTTGGTGGATTGCACCAGATTGTGCCCGGCGAAGAGGAAAACAGCCACGTCGGCATCCGGAGGATCGTTTGACGCGGCACGGTCAAGACTGGAATTACCGACTTTTGAGGCATCCGACAGCAAGAGCAGGATCAGAACCAGAGTGCCCAGGACCAGCCCCGCCGTGACGGCGCTGCCAATTTGCAGTTGGCTGAGCAGATCCATTCGCTTATCCCCTGCAACATCGCGCAGAATACACTTTGAACGCGAAATCGTTAATGGCCCGTTAACGTAGCGAGAAATGCTGGATGGCTTTACCAAGAAGGCCGTCGCGGGGGATCAGTAATCGAGGCGCTGGTTTTCACCCATTGGCACCGCATTCTCGGCGCTGCGCGCGTCGATCTTGGCGCGTGGCCAGACAACCTCGACAATGGCTCCGCATTTCTCGGGCTGCTCGCCACTGACAAGATAGGGATCGCGCCCGTTGGCAAAGCTCAACTCGGCGCCCGACCGTTCCAGCAGGGTCTTGGCGATGAAGAGTCCCAGACCCATGCCTTCGTATTCGGGCCTTTGGCTGCGTTCAGGTTCGGTGCGGCGCAGACGCATGAAGGGATCACCAATCCGGCCCATCATGCTGGGCGGATAACCCATTCCGTCATCCATGATCCGGACAGAAACCGTGTCTTCATCCCATGTCGTTTCGACCCAGACATTCGCCCGCGCAAAATCAACACCGTTCTGCAACAGGTTGCGCAGACCGTGCACAAGGTCTGGACGGCGCAGGACGACTGGCTGGTTCTGGCTGTCCTCGCTGTTCTGACCGTCCTGAAAATGGATATCCTTGCCCCGGTTCATGTGCGGAGCCGCCGCCTCGCGCACGACGGTGCCCAAGGGGGCTTGCCGCAGCATCAGGTCGTCTTTTCCGGCCCGGCCCATGGAGCGCAGAATATCCCGGCACCTGTCTGCCTGCTGGCGGATCAGTCGCGCGTCTTCCTGCAACTCGGGGAAGTCCTCAAGCTCTTCGATCAGTTCGGCACTTGTCAGCTTGATCGTGGCCAGAGGCGTGCCCAACTCATGCGCTGCGGCGGCCACAACCCCGCCAAGGTCGGTCAGTTTCTGCTCGCGCGCTAGTGCCATCTGCGTGGCCTGCAACGCATCGGACATCGAGTGCATCTCTTGCGTCACCCGGCGCGAGTAGAAGCTGAGGAACACGACGGCGATGGTAATGGCCACCCAGTTGCCGAACACGAAGATATCCGGCACCCGGAGCAGAAACCCCTGATCCGTGCGCAGGGGCAGATGGAATTCGGCCAGAAGGGTGACGGCCAGAATGGCTGTGATCCCCAGAAACACCGTGGATCGCAGGGTAAGCACCAATGCGGACACGGTTACCGGTCCAAGGATCAGGATGTAAAACGGGTTGTGCAGACCACCGGTCAGATACAGCAACAGCGCAAGTTGCAGCAGATCGAACAGGACCATCAGCAGGTTTTCGGTCTCGGACAGGCGCTTGTTCTCGGGGAAGATGAACATTGCGATCAGGTTGCCCATGACCGAAACACTCACCACCAAAAGACAGAGTGCCATCTCGATCTGGAGGTTGTAGGCTTGCTGGGCGACGAAAAGCGCCACAAGCTGACCCACGACAGCACCCCAGCGCAGCAGGATGATCGTGCGCAGGCGCACCCAGTTCCCGCGTTCGTGACCCTTGAGGACGCCTAGTTGACTATCACTCATATGTGCGCCTTCGTCCCGTTGCATGTCAGGCTCAAGTCGTAAATATGCACCCCGACGGATGAATAGCCAGCCCTGCCGCGAAAAGGAGAAACTGCCATGCTTCGGATCTATGCCATCGGTGCCGCTGGTCTTGTGGTCGCCATGACTGCCGGCGTGTATATTTACACGCAACTGGCCGGAGAGCCCGACAAGTATGCCCAGTGCCGTAGCACGGCCATTGCCGGGGGCAGTTCGCAGATCGGCGGCCCTTTCACCCTGATCGACGAAACCGGCGCGACCGTGACCGATGCCGAGGTGATCGACCAGCCTGCGCTGATCTATTTCGGCTATACGTTCTGCCCCGATGTCTGCCCGCTTGATACCGCCCGCAATGCCGAGGCGATCGACATCCTTGAAGAACGTGGTCTGATGGTGAAGCCGGTCTTTATCTCGATCGACCCGGAGCGGGACACACCCGAGGTGGTTGATGCCTTTACCGCCAACCTTCACGAGCGGATGCTGGGGTTGACAGGCACGCCCGAGCAGGTGCGCGAGGCCAGCCGCGCCTATCGGACCTTCTATCAGAAGCAGGAACCGAGTGAGGGTAACGAGGACTACTACCTCGTGGATCACTCAACCATGACTTATCTGGTCTTTCCCGAGGAAGGTTTCATCGAGGTTTTCCAGCGCTCGCTGCGCGCGGAAGACGTGGCTGACCGCGTCCAGTGCTTTCTTGAAGCCAGTTGACAGGTCACGTTGACATCACGGAGATGACAGTCCGGTTTGACGCTTGCGGGGACGCGCTATAATACCCTTGTGTGATCGTTCAATTGATCGGGGGAGTATCGCGTGGCCGAAGACCTTTACGATATCGGAGAGGACCGTACGCTTCTACTGGTCGATGATGACGATGCGTTTCTGAAACGCCTTGCCAAAGCAATGGAAAAGCGCGGTTTCGACGTCGAGATGGCAGGCTCGGTTGCGGCCGGGAAAGCCATAGCCACGGCCCGCCCTCCTGCCTATGCGGTGTGCGATCTGCGGCTTGAAGACGGCAATGGTCTGGACGTGGTGGAAGTGCTGCGCGAGAAGCGTCCCGACTGCCGGATTGTTGTTCTGACAGGCTATGGTGCGATTGCCACCGCAGTGGCGGCGGTCAAGATCGGCGCGACCGATTATCTTAGCAAGCCTGCGGATGCGACGGATATCACCAATGCGCTGCTGGCGACCGGTGCGGAACTGCCGCCACCGCCCGAGAACCCCATGAGTGCGGATCGGGTCCGTTGGGAGCATATCCAGCGGGTCTATGAATTGTGTGATCGCAACGTGTCCGAGACGGCCCGGCGCCTGAACATGCATCGGCGCACGTTGCAGCGCATTCTTGCGAAACGCTCGCCCCGCTAAAGCCTATGGGCCAAAGCGATAGGCGATTTCTGACAGGAATTGCTGACAGGATTTGTCATAAGCCTGAACGATGGCCCCTGTATCGACCTTGGCCCCTTGCCCCTGAGCGGCCATCTTTTCGCCGAGGTGGCAGAGTGCAGCGACGTCGGTAAAGCCGAGATTCAGAACGCCGCCCTTGAGGAAGTGGAGATCCACCTCCAGCCGTTCGGGATCAGGGCTTTCCCTGACCTGCGCGATCGCATTGCCGATTTCGGTCAGAAACAGATCAATGACATCGGAAAAAGCCTCTGCCCCGATTTCGTCATGCAAGTCCTGCACCCGCATCCAGTCTATCATGACCATCCCCTTCCGGCTGCGACGCAGGCTAGAAGGATCCCCTTAAAACATTGTGAACATGTAAAAATTTAAGGTTCAGACTGCATAAAGGATTGGTTGGTAATCCGGCGGACGCAAGTTTGAAAAAGGCAAGGTCTGGTGTCCGCCCATGTAAAACAGTCGTTGAGGGAGCCTCATTCCGCCGCGGGTTCTGGCGATGAACCGATGCATGTGCTCGTGGTCGATGACAGCGGTCTGCAGCGACGAATCCTGACCGCCTCGCTGGCGCGCTGGGGTTATCGCGTGTCCGAGGCGGAAAGCGGGCAGGACGCGCTGGGCATTTGCCTGTCCGATCCGCCTGATCTTGTGCTGAGTGACTGGATGATGCCCGGTATGGACGGGCTGGAATTCTGCAAGGCGTTCCGCGTCCTGCCGCGCGATGGCTATGGCTATTTCATCTTGCTGACGTCGAAAAGCGAGAAGGAGGAGGTTGCTCTGGGTCTTGATTGCGGGGCAGATGACTTCCTGACAAAGCCGGTCAATCCGGCGGAACTGCGCGCCCGGATGAGTGCGGGCACCCGGATTATCGGGATGCAGAGACAACTGACCGAAAAGAATCGGCTGATCGGCAGCACTCTTCAGGAATTGCAGGCCCTTTACGATGCGCTTGACAGCGACCTGATCGAGGCCCGGAAGTTGCAGCAATCTTTGGTGCGGGAAAGGTTCCGCGATTTTGGGCCGGCACAAGTTTCGCTGATGCTGCGGCCCAGTGGTCATGTCGGTGGCGATCTGGTGGGATTCTATCCGGCGGGCGGATCGCGGGTCGGTCTTTTCGCAATCGACGTGTCGGGACATGGGATCAGTTCCGCATTGATGACTGCCCGGTTGGCAGGCTACCTCTCGTCGTCCTCACCGGAATACAACGTGGCCCTGATACGCGACCCTGAAGGGGGCCACGCACCGCTGCCGCCATCGCGGGTTGTCGCAACCCTGAACAGGCTGGTGCTGGAGGAGTTGCAGACAGAGCATTACTTTACCATGCTGCTGGCAGATCTGGATCTGACCACGGGTCGCGTGGTGATGGTGCAGGCTGGCCATCCGCATCCTTTGATCCAGCGTCTTGATGGGCGGATCGAAGTGCTGGGCCAGGGTGGCTTGCCGGTTGGCTTGCTTGATGATGCCGCCTTTCACGAGTTCAGTTGCACGCTTGGCCCCGGCGATCGGTTGGTCATCCTGTCCGATGGTGTGCTGGAATGTCCGGACCCCCAGACCACGCTGCTGGGAAGCGACGGGATTGCCGGGATTCTGGACCGGCTGCGCGACATGAGCGGCACGTCATTTCTGGAAGCGATGATCTGGCATCTGACGGAACATGCCGGTGGAGGGGACTTTCCAGACGATGTATCTGCAATCCTGCTGGAGTACACGGGGCAGACGGCGTCACCGATACCGCGGCGCGCCCATCAGCCGTGATACGAAGTGCCGGTCGCCCGCGTTGCCAAGTTTCTGTGCGGCGACGTCGGGTGGCATCCACAAGGCCATATGTCCCGGCTCGCTAGGTGGTCCGATCTGACGGACAGGCCGTGCGACATAGATCATGCAGAGCTTCTCGGCCCAAAGGTCATACTCGGGCATATAGGTGAACCGACGGAACGTTCCGACCCGACGCGGTGCAGCGATGGTCCATCCGGTTTCCTCGAAAACCTCGCGGTGCAAGGCTGCCAGCGGTGATTCGCCTGGATCAATCCCGCCGCCGGGAAGCTGAAACTCTGGCAATGGTTCAGACTGATGCGTCAACAGCAGATCCGTGCCCCGCGTCAGTATTGCATAGGCCCCCGGCCTGCGTTTGTAGACCTGCCCGTGCCGGGGCGACTCGCCGAACCGTCTGATCATCATGTCACCCTATGCACAGGCCATGCGCGGTGGTGATGGCAGCCATTCCCTTGGTGCCCGCCTTGCCCCGCCTATATACACGCGGTATGCCAAGAGACGGCGCTTAAGGAAACCCCATGACACTTGGATCGAAAATCGCCTGGGACGATACGGTATTGCCGTTCCAGCTGGACAACTCGGATATACGTGGCCGCGTGGCGCGGCTGGACGGGGTGCTGGACGGCATCCTCAAGCAGCACGACTATCCGCCCGTGGTCGAGGCATTGGTGGCCGAAATGGCCCTGCTGACCGCGCTGATCGGCCAGACCGTCAAGCTGCGCTGGAAATTGCAGCTTCAGGTGCAGTCCAAGGGTCCGGTGAGAATGATCGCCACGGATTATTATGGCCCGACCGAGGAAGGCGAGCCGGCGCGGATTCGCGCCTATGCCAGCTATGACGCGGACCGCCTGTCGGACGGGAAACCATTTGATCAGGTCGGCACGGGCTATTTCGCGATCATGATTGACCAGGGTCGGGATATGGCTCCCTATCAGGGGATCACCCCATTGGCGGGCGGGTCACTGGCGGCCTGCGCCGAGGCTTACTTCGCCCAGTCCGAGCAGTTGCCAACGCGGTTCGCGCTCAGTTTCGGCAAATCCACGGAACGTGGTGGCCGGGAATACTGGCGTGCGGGTGGTGTCATGTTGCAGCACATGCCCAAGGCGTCGCCCTTTGCCAAAGGGGTCGAGGCGACGGGACATGATGGTCTTTTGCATGCTCGCGACCTTGTCGATGGCGAGGATGGCGAGAACTGGAACCGCGCCAACCTGCTGCTCGATACAGTCGAGGAGTTGGAACTGGTCGGTCCGCGTGTGGCACCGACAGACTTGCTGATCCGGCTGTTCCACGAGGAAGCGCCGCGCGTTTTCGATGCGCAGCCCGTTCGGTTCGGCTGCACCTGTTCCGAGGATCGCGTGCGGCAAAGCCTGTCGATCTATTCGGCCAAGGACATCGAGACGATGACAACCGACGACGGTCTTGTCACGGCCGATTGCCAGTATTGTGGGGCTCATTACGTTCTAGATCCGAAAACGCTGGGCTTCGATGCCAAAGGGGCTGACGGGGATGGCCAATGACACCATCTCTGCCGATCCTCTGGCGCATGTGATCAAGGCGCTGGGCCGCGAAGGGCGGCCCTCGTCGGATTTTGACCTGAACCCGGATGTTGTCCTGCCCGAAGGTCGTCGTCTTCGGGCGGCGGGCGTGCTTGTGCCGCTGATCGCGCGGCCCTTCGGGATGCAGGTGATCCTGACAAAACGGTCTTCCGCGCTCAAGCATCATCCCGGTCAGATTGCCTTTCCGGGTGGTAAGCAAGACGAAGGGGATGCGGATGTGATCGCGGCGGCGCTGCGCGAGGCCGAAGAGGAGATCGCGCTGGATCGTGCCAATGTCGAGGTTCTGGGCACGATGCCCGCGCATGAAACCGTTACAGGTTTCATCGTGACCCCGGTTCTGGCGCGGGTCCGCGCGCCGTTTCAGCCTCGCCCGGAACCCGGCGAAGTCGCCGAGGTGTTCGAGGCTCCGCTGTCCCATGTGACCGATCCCGCGCGCTTCATCATCCAGTCGCGGCGCTGGCGTGGGCAGCGGCGGCACTATTTCACCGTGCCCTACGGCCCCTATTACATCTGGGGTGCAACCGCCCGCATCCTGCGCGCGTTGGCAGACAGGATGGACGGCTGATGCGGATCGCGGCAGACTGGATCGTGGCGGACCACACGCAGGCCGTTTGCCAGATGCTGATCCAGGCAGGTTACAAGTCCTTGTTCGTCGGAGGATGTGTGCGCAACGCGATTATCGGCGCGCCCGTAACGGATATTGACATCGCCACCGACGCCCGTCCCGAAGTGGTGATGGAACTGGCCAAGGACGCGGGACTGCGCCCCGTTCCGACCGGAATAGAACATGGCACCGTCACAGTCATTGCGGGCGGTGTGCCGCATGAGGTCACGACCTTTCGGCGCGACGTGGAAACGGATGGACGCCGCGCGGTGGTCGCATTTTCGACTCGGGTCGAGGATGACGCGCGTCGACGTGACTTCACCATGAATGCGCTCTATGCGGATGCGGCTGGAACGGTGCTTGATCCGCTGGGTGGGCTGCCTGACCTGATGGCACGTCGCGTCCGTTTTATCGAGGATGCCTCTGCGCGCATTGCGGAAGATTATCTGCGTATCCTGCGCTTTTTCCGGTTTCACGCGTGGTATGGTGACGAGGCAGAAGGGCTTGATCCGCAGGCGCTTGCTGCGATTGCTGCGGCCACCGAGGGTCTGGCCCAACTGTCACGCGAAAGGGTCGGCGCAGAGGTTCGCAAATTGCTGGCGGCACCCGATCCCGCGCCATCCGTTGCGGCGATGCGGGCCTGTGGGGTTCTGACCCGTATCCTGCCGGGCGCAGATGATCGCGCGCTGGCACCCCTGATTCATCTTGAGGTCGAGAGCGGCCTTCAGCCGGATTGGCTGGCACGGCTGGCCGCGCTGTCCGGTCCGGAGGCTGCGCCCCGGTTGCGGCTGTCCCGATCAGAGGAAGCCCGGCTTTGCACGTTACGCGACGGCATAGGCTCGATGCGCGGGGCGGGTGAACTGGGTTTCCGTCTGGGGTATGATGATGCGCGTGCAGTTCTTCTGTTGCGCGCAGCCGTGATGGGCATACCGATTGATCCGTCCAGCCTGCACGCTGCTGAAGAGGGCGCGGCGGCTGTTTTTCCTGTTGCCGCCGCCGATCTGATGCCCGGCTTTACCGGACCCGCGCTGGGTCGCGAGCTTGAGAGGCTCAAGTCCCTCTGGATCGAGTCGGGTTTCCGCCTTTCACGCGAAGATCTGCTGAAAGGCTGCTGATGCCTCCCCTGCCCTTGCGGTCCGGGGCAATCGGGTCTTTCTTGACCACCACTCCTGCGGGCTAGGTTCAGACCCAGGACATGACAGACCCAGAAAGACCCATGATGAACGCCGCCACCCATATCGACCCGTTTCGCCCTGCCGAGGGCCCGCCGCCGCAATCGCTGGGCGCATTCTTCCGTTGGGCGCTTTCTGGATCATGGCCTGCGCTGTGGCTGGCGACAGTCTTGTCGGCCGCGGCCGGGGCGCTGGAGGCAGGGACGGCACTGATCCTTGGCATGGTGATCGACGGCGCGATCGCCAGCGGACCCGATGCCTTCTTTTCGATGTCGAATGTGGTGACGATCCTTGTTGCGCTGGGCTTTTTCATCATCCTGCGCCCACTGGCCTTTGGTCTGTCTTCGGCGGCAAACTCGATCATCGTGCAACCCAACGTGAATCCGCTGGTCCTCAGCCGTCTGCATCGTTGGACATTGGGACAGTCGGTCAAGTTCTTCGACGATGACTTCGCGGGGCGGATCGCGCAAAAACAGATGCAGACGGCCCGAGCGATCACGGATGTCGCTGTCGAGATGATCAACGTCGTTGCCTTTGCGCTGGCCTCGCTGATCGGGTCGATCTTCCTTTTGCTGGCCATTGATACCCGTGTCGCACTGGTGTTCGTGCTGTGGCTTGCCTCGTATTTCATTCTGATCCGCGTCTTCCTGCCGCGAATCCGCACATTGGCGGGGAAGCGCGCGGGAGCGCGGGCGATGGTGTCGGGGCAGGTTGTGGATACGATCACCAACATCAAGACAGTGAAACTGTTCGCCCATGCCGACCACGAGGATCGCGCAGCACTGGGCGCGATGCAGAAGTTCAGGGACAGCTCGCTGCATTTCGGCAAGCTGTCAGCGGTGTTCCGGGTGGCCCTGATGACGCTGGCCGGTATTCTGCCGGTTCTGCTGATCGGTGGCACGCTGATCTTCTGGTCCCAAGGCACAGCCACGGAAGGCGATATCGTCGCCGCCGGGGCCGTGTCGATCCGCATCGCGCAGATGACCGGCTGGGTCAGTTTCACGCTGATGGCCATCTATTCCAACATCGGTGAGATCGAGGACGGTATCCGCACCTTGACGCCGCGGACCCGTGTCGATGATGCAGAAACGGCCCCCGCCCTGCAGGTGCCTGAGGGCCGTATCCGGTTTGAAGGTCTTGGATTTGCCTATGGCCGTGATGCGGGCGGGATCAGTGGCATTGATCTGGAGGTGAAGCCGGGGGAAAAGCTGGGCATCGTGGGGGCTTCGGGGGCAGGGAAATCCACGCTCGTGGCTTTGCTGCTGCGGCTTTACGATCCCGAAGAAGGGCGGATCACCATTGATGGGCAGGACATCCGCGACGTGACGCAGGAAAGCCTGCGCCGCCAGATCGGGATGGTGACGCAGGAAACCGCGATGTTCAATCGCTCGGCCCGCGACAACATCCTCTATGGGCGCCCTGATGCCACGCAGGATGAGGTGATCGCCGCTGCGACCAAGGCCGAAGCGCATGAATTCATCAAGGAGCTTCAGGATCACAAGGGCCGGCGCGGGTATGACGCGCATCTGGGCGAACGTGGTGTGAAACTGTCGGGCGGTCAGCGCCAGCGGATCGCACTGGCCCGCGCCATCCTCAAGGACGCGCCGATCCTTGTGCTGGACGAGGCGACAAGCGCACTGGACAGCGAGGTCGAGGCGTCGATCCAGACGGCGCTGGAGCGCGTGATGGAAGGCAAAACCGTTCTGGCCGTGGCGCATCGGTTGTCCACCATCAGTCAGATGGACCGGATCGTGGTGCTGGACCGGGGCCGGATCGTCGAGCAGGGCACTCATGATGACCTGTTGGCGGCAGGCGGGCTTTATGCGCGCTATTGGGATCGGCAGTCAGGTGGGTTCATCGGCCTCAAGGATGCCGCCGAATAGGGCTTTATGCAGACCCTGCGGCGGGGTATCCCCCGCAACATGACAGAGCATCGCATCATCAGGCTGGGACATCAGGGCGACGGGATCGCCCAAGGTCCGGTCTTTGCCCCTTTGACCCTGCCCGGCGAGGTTGTGACTGGCACGCTTGACGGTGACCGGCTGAGCGAGGTGCGGATCGTCAAACCGTCTTCGTCACGCGTCGCCCCGCCGTGCCGTCACTACAAGGCCTGTGGTGGCTGTCAGGTCATGCATGCCTCTGACGACTTCGTGGCCAGCTGGAAAACCGATGTGGTGCGGGCGGCCTTGTTCGCGCAGGGGATCGAGGCGGAGTTTCGTCCGATCCTGACCTCTTCTCCGAGGTCGCGACGGCGCGCGTCCCTGTCCGTGCGACGCACCAAGAAAGGCGCCATGGCTGGTTTTCATGCCCGCGCCTCGGACACTTTGATCGAAATCCCCGATTGCCAGTTGCTGTTGCCTGAATTGATGGTCGCCCTGCCCTTGGCCGAAGCACTGGCCGTGGCGGGCGGCAGCCGCAAGGGTGAGCTAACGGTTCAAGTCACGCAGAGCGACAATGGTCTGGATGTGTTGGTCACAGGCGGCAAGCCGCTGGATGGACCCCTGCGCATCGCGATTGCCGCCGAGGCGGAGCGTTTTCGCCTGGCCCGTCTGGTCTGGGAGGATGAGCTGGTCGGGATGCGCCAACCCCCGATGCAGCGCTTTGGTGCAGCCCGTGTCGTGCCGCCGCCCGGTGCTTTTCTGCAAGCCACGGCCGAGGGGGAGGCGGCCTTGCTGGCGGCCGTGACCGAAGCTGTCGGCGGTGCCGCACGGGTTGTGGATCTGTTCGCGGGCTGTGGCACCTTTGCGTTGCCATTGGCGTCAAATGCTGAAGTTCTTGCCGTGGAAAGCGATTCAGCCATGCTGAAGGCGTTGGATCAGGGCTGGCGGCAGGCCGAAGGGTTGAAGCGCGTGACGACCGAGACGCGTGATCTGTTCCGCCGGCCCCTGCTGCCGGACGAGTTGAAGCGCTTTGACGCTGCGGTGATTGACCCGCCCCGCGCCGGGGCCGAGGCGCAAGTGGCCGAGCTGGCCAAGGCCCGGATCGGGCGGATTGCCTTTGTCTCCTGCAACCCCGTGACGTTCGCCAGAGATGCGAAAATCCTGCTGGACGCAGGTTATCGCCTTGAATGGGTGCAGGTTGTGGATCAATTTCGCTGGTCCACGCATGTAGAGCTTGCAGCCTTCTTTGCCGCCCCACATATCTGACGCCGCGCAGGATCGTTTCCAACCGGAGCATGTGATGACTTTTCAGACCCGTCTGGCCGATTGGCTGGCCAGCCCTATTGTGACCAATTTTGTGATTGCCGTCATTCTTGTGAACGCTGTCACGCTGGGACTTGAAACTTCGGATACGGCCATGGCTGCGGCGGGCCCGATGATCCTGATGATAGACCGTATCTGCCTGTCGATCTTTGTGGTCGAGATCATCCTCAAGCTGATCGCGCACGGACGACATTTTTTCCGGTCGGCGTGGAACCTGTTTGATTTCGTGATCGTCGGTATCGCCCTTGTTCCCAATGCCCAGGGCATGTCCGTTCTGCGGGCGTTGCGGATCCTGCGGGTGCTGCGGGTCATCTCGGTCGCGCCGCGTCTGCGTCGGGTCGTGGAAGGGTTCATTACCGCGCTGCCCGGCATGGGCAGCGTCTTTCTGCTGATGGCGATCATCTTCTATATCGGCTCTGTCATGGCCACAAAGCTGTTCGGTGACAGCTTCCCCGAATGGTTCGGCACTCTGGGTGCCAGCGCCTATTCGCTGTTCCAGATCATGACTTTGGAAAGCTGGTCCATGGGGGTCGTGCGCCCCGTGATGGAAGTCTACCCCTATGCCTGGGCCTTTTTCGTGCCCTTCATTCTTGTGACGACTTTCGCGGTGGTCAACCTGTTGGTCGGTCTGGTCGTGAACTCGATGCAGGACGCCCATGCCGAGGAAAGCAACGAGAAGACGGATGTCTACCGCGAAGAGGTTCTGGCCCGTCTGAGGGCGATCGAAGAGCGCATGAACGCCCGCGACAAGGTGTAACGGATTCTTCAAAGAGAGAAGTTTAACCTATCTGCCTGATCGTTTTCCGTGTATTCCATGGACAAAAAACATGATCGAGCGGACATGATAAACAGGCGTTTTCTTTTACTCGCGCTGCCTTTGGTGGCGGCGGCGTGCGGGCGCACCCCGAGCAAGTTCCTTGTCTACAGGGGGCCTCAGGTGACTCGTGTTCTGGTCTTCAAGGAGGCCAGGCGCATGCATCTGATGCATTTCGACCGAGCACTTGCGTCTTTCGAGATTGATCTGGGTTTCGCGCCGGTCGGTCACAAGAATTTTGAGGGTGACGGGCGCACACCCGAAGGTGAGTATCTGATCGACCGTCGCAATCCGAACAGCCGTTTTCATTTGTCGCTGGGCATCTCTTATCCCAACGAGGAAGACATCGCCCGTGCGCTGGCCGCAGGCAAGAAACCTGGCGGTGACATCTTCATCCATGGGCGTCCGCGCCTGTATCAGAACGGCCAAAGAGACTGGACCTGGGGCTGCATTGCGGTGACTGACGCGGAAATGGAGGTCATCTATTCGATGGTGCAGGACGGCACGCCGATCTCGATCTTTCCCTGAAAGGTTTGGCGGCACACAAAACCCCGGATCAGCGTCCGGGGTTTTTGTAGATCACAGAGCCTCGGGCTTACTTGGCCAGGATCAGAGTCCACCACAGCTTGCCATTGTTTTCTTGATACCAGGAGAAACCCATACTGCGCGCCTGAGGGTCAAGAATGACACGGCGTGTGTCGGGCTGATCCATCCAGGCCGCCAATGTTTCAAGCTCGGTCTCGTAGGTTTCCGAGATCGTCTCACCAACAAGTTGCCCGGCATATCCGGAGCGCTGCACCCGGTCGATCGGCGACGAGCCATCCGAACCGAAGTGCCAAGGCCGGTTCTGCACCGACATGTCACGAGAATGCGTTGCGGCCGCTGCCGTCAACTGTGCGTTCAACTCGACAGGTGCGGCACCGGCAGCCTGCCGCAGCGCATTGACCGAATCGAGCATGCGGAACTGAACTTCAGCCGTCTCGCCTGCTGAAATGCGATAGACTCGCGGCAACGGGCGTCCATCTGGACCCATGGTCGGGGGTGGAGGGGTCGCGCACCCTGCGAGCACAAGTGCAATTGCGGCAAAAAGAGCGGGAATTCGAAGCATTTGGCATAATCCTGGTCAGTTGAGCATGCTTTATCCCGGTCAGGTGCTATATTAAACCCACTTCGGCGTGAGTACGCCAAATGACGCCGGTTTGATTTGCGACTGCGTCTTTCACGCAATAAATTCGAGTCCGATTGGCAGTAGCCCTGTCGTGGAGTAGTACGATGACTGATAAATACAACAATGCCTTCAATCGGCGTGCATTCCTTGCCGGAAGCGCTGCGGTTCTGGCGGCACCGGCCTTCGCCCAGAATGTGAACGGAGCCGATACTGTCGAGGTTGAACGCGACCTGTCGCAAGTTGTGCGGCGCAACGCCTCGAGCTTCCGCACGCTGGATTGGCGGCCCTATTTCTCGGATCTGCGCAATGGCGCGGTCCTAGTGGATATCGATTCGCGCGCCTTGCACTACTGGTCTGCGGACGGCTCGACCTACAAGCTTTACCCGTCCAGCGTTCCTCTTTCCGAGGACCTGACGCGTCGCGGGCGCACGTCGGTGATTCGCAAGGTTGAGGGTCCAAGTTGGGCCCCCACGCCCTCGATGAAGCAGCGCAATCCCGAATGGCCGGACTTCGTGCCGCCGGGGCCGGACAACCCGCTTGGCACTCATGCCCTGTATCTGAGCTGGACCTATTATCGGATCCACGGGACTCATGACACGCGCAAAATCGGGCGGCGATCCTCCAACGGATGCATCGGTTTGTACAACGAACATATCGCTGAACTGTATGCAATGACGCAGGTCGGCACGCAGGTGTTGCTAATTTGACGACATTCTCTCGCTGGTGGGAAAAACGCTTGCGAGTGGATTTGCATTTGCTTCGGATTACTGCTTTAGACAATAATACGAGGTACGTCTTGGGCGCTTGGCGTGTACTGGTGACACGCCGGCCGAATATCTGGAGGTTAATATGAAGAAACTCGTTCTCGCAGCTGCCGTGACTGCTGCCGCTTCGACCGCTTACGCTGGCAACCTGGCTGAGCCCGTCATCGAAGCACCTGTTGTTGTTGAAGAAACCGCTGGTTCGTCCGGTGGCGGCGTTCTGATTCCCCTGCTGATCCTGGCAGTGGTTGCAGCAGCTGTCGCAAGCTGATCTGACCAACGTGTAATAGAAAAAGGCGGTGATGTTTCACCGCCTTTTTTTATGTCTGCGATTGTCTCATGCACCGAGACAGTTACGAAGAGAGGCTGTCAGTCCAGCCACCCCTTGAGGTTGTCCTCGATGACCGCACTGAGCGCCGCGATATGCGCATCGTCATCGTTCAGGCAGGGAATATAGGTGAAATGGTCACCACCCGCCTCTTCAAAGCTTTCCTTGATCTCTTCGTTGATCTCTTCCAGCGTTTCGATGCAGTCGGCTGAAAAGGCTGGCGCGATGACCGCGATGCGCTTCTTGCCCTCTTCCTTGGCCAGACGCGCCACTTCTTCGACCGTATAGGGTTTCAGCCATTCTTCAGGGCCGAAACGCGACTGAAAGGTCGTCACGATCTGCGTCTTGTCCCATCCCAGCCGCTCCATCAAAAGGCGCGTCGTTTTCTGACACTGGCAATGATAGGGGTCACCTTCCAGCAGGTAGCGCTTGGGCACCCCGTGGTAAGAGCAGACCAGAACCTCGGGTTTGTGTTCTTCGGCGGCATAGGCCCGTTCGACCGACTGCGCGAGCGCCTCGATATACAACGGATGCTCGTAATAGGGATCGACGACACGGGCGGTCGGCTGCCACTTCTCCTCCATCAGGGAGCGGAAGAACTGATCGTTCGCGGTGGCGGACGTTGCCCCGGCATAATGCGGATAAAGCGGGAAAAACAGGATCTTGCGGCAACCGGCATCCACCATCGCGCGCACCTTCGACTTGGTGGACGGATTGCCGTATCGCATGCAGAAATCCACAACGACCTGATCGCCATAACGCGCCTTCATCGTCTCGGTGATCTTGGCGGTCTGATCCTTGGTGATCGTCATCAAGGGGCTTTCACCCTTGTCGTGGTTCCAGATCGATTGATAGTTCTTGCCGCTGCTGAAGGGCCGCTTGCTGAGAATGATCAGCTGCAACAGTGGCTGCCAGAGCCACGGGCTGTAGTCGATTACCCGGCGGTCCGACAGGAACTCGTTCAGATAGCGGCGCATCGACCAGTAGTCGTAATTGTCCGGCGTTCCAAGGTTGGCCAGCAGGATACCCACTTTACCCATCGCAACGCGGGGATGGTCGGGCTGCGACATGGGTGGTCTTACGGCGTTCGCATCAGTCGTTTCGGTCGCGGTGGCATCCAGCATCTGGGCCCTCGTTCATAGTGTTTTTTGAATGGGTCAGCACGGGACATAAAGGTTCTGAACGGATCGTCAATCTTGCAGCTTCGATTCGACGCTTCCCAGAACATCTGCAAGCCGTGTCTGTGCAGATCCTGGGCGCAGTGGTTGGGGTTGGCTGGCATCAGGTGCCCAGCCACTGAGAAAGATCATTTCGAAGGTCGCAGGGATACGACCATCGGCATCGGCATGCTGGGCGGCATAGATCCGCGCCGCTTCATGCAGGACACCGCGACCTGTGGGGCGGCGCAAGCGCGCGTGCAGGGCATTGCCCTCGCCCATCGCGCGCAGATCGCGCATCAGAGCGAAGGCATCGCTATAGCTCGCCGTCAGGCTGATGCTGTCGGCAACAGGTAAAGCAAGGCCCGCACGCTGCAATAGACCGCCCAGATCCCGGATTTCGCCCATCGGCAGGACACGCGGCGACAGGCCGCCATTCACACGCACTTCGGCTTCGGCGAGGGCGCTGCGCAACTCGTGCAGGGTCTGCCCGCCAAACAGCGACACAAGACACAATCCATCAGGTCGCAAAGCCCGGCGCGCCTGAATAAGCTGACCCACCGGATCGCTGGACCAGTGCAATGCCAGCGAATGGATCACAAGATCATGGGCACCTTCCTCAAGCTCCAGAACCTCGTTATCCGCGACAATTTGCGCATCCGGCAGAACGGATTTCCAAAGCTGCGGAAATCCGGTCACCACGGCAGGCTTCGTAAATGACCTGTTAACCAGTTCCAGACGATCCTTGACCTCGAGGGCAGCTTCTTCCTGCAAGAACAATGCAGGTGCCCGCGCCGCGCGGGCACGGTTGCGGATCAGGGCTGCGCGGTCGGTCAACTTGGGAGTCTGGGTCATGGGCGGCATATAAGCGGATGGTGGCGAAGTTTCAAACGGCACTGCGCCTTGTCTATCCGCCGCGCTGCCTGTGCTGTGGCGGGCTTGTGGAGACCGAGTTCGGCCTCTGCGCCACATGCTGGCGTGACGCGGCTTTCATTACCGGGCTGGTCTGCGATCTCTGCGGCACGCCGCTGCCCGGTGAGGCGCATCCGACCGATGTCGTGCATTGCGACGATTGCATGACCATCGCACGCCCTTGGTCGCGCGGAAGGGCCACGTTCCTTTACCGCGATACGGCGCGCAAACTGGTGCTGTCTCTGAAACATGGGGACCGACTTGATATTGCAAAACCCGTGGCCGCATGGATGGCAAAAGCGGCGCGGCCCATTCTTTTGCCTGACATGCTGGTCGCGCCAGTACCGCTGCACTGGATGCGGCTTCTCAAGCGACGCTACAACCAGTCTGTACTGCTGTCAGATTCTGTGGCGCGTGCAACGGGTTTGTCCCATTGCCCCGATCTTTTGACACGCATTCGCCGGACACCATCGCTGGACGGGGCCAGCCGGGACACCCGCTTTGCCACCCTGAATGCAGCAATCAGCGTCACACCCGCGCGCAGACACCGGGTCATCGGTCGCAAGGTCCTGATTGTGGATGATGTCATGACATCGGGCGCGACTCTGGCCGCCTGTGCGGAGGCGTGTCTGGCGTCCGGAGCCGCGCAAGTTTTCGTGCTTACACTGGCGCGCGTTGCAAAGGACGCTTAAATCACGGACAAGTTGGACGTGATCAAAGGACAACCAATAAAATGCAATCCGTTGAAATCTACACCTCGCCGCTGTGTGGCTATTGCCACGCGGCCAAACGCCTGCTGACCCAGAAAGGTGTAAGCTTTTCCGAGATTGACGTTCTGGCCCAGCCTGATCGCAAACCCGAGATGATCCAGCGCGCCAATGGCGGGCGCACCGTGCCGCAGATCTTTATCGGCACCACCCATGTGGGCGGCTGTGATGATCTTTTTGCGCTGGAAAGCGCGGGCAAGCTTGACGCGCTGCTCAAAGGATAACACCCGATGAAGGCTGCCTTGCTGCAACTGACGTCAAGCGACGATCCGGCCGAGAACCTCGGGATCGTGCAGAAGATGATGCGGCAGGCGGCGGAACAGGGCGCAGGGTTCGTGCTGACTCCTGAAGTGACGAACTGCGTCTCGTCCGATCGCGCGCATCAGTCACGCGTGCTTTCCACGCAAGATGATGACCCAACCTTGGCCGGTTTGCGTGACGAGGCGGCACGCTTGGGCCTGTGGCTGTTGATCGGGTCTCTTGCGCTCAAAACCACAGATGCGGACGGGCGATTTGCCAACCGTTCGTTTCTGATTGGGCCGGATGGGACCATCCGGGCATGGTATGACAAGATCCATATGTTCGATGTGCAGGTGTCCGAGACCGAGACCTATCGCGAATCCGCAGGCTTTCGCCCCGGTGAACGCGCGGTGTTGGCGGATGCCGGGTTCGCCCGGATCGGTATGACCGTCTGCTATGATGTCCGCTTCCCTCACCTGCATCGCGGGCTGGCGCAGGCCGGGGCACAGATCCTGACGGTGCCAGCCGCCTTTTCGCCGGTGACAGGTGCCGCCCATTGGGAGCCGCTGCTGCGCGCCCGCGCGATCGAGACAGGCTGCTATGTCCTGGCCCCCGCGCAGACCGGGCAGCATCCCTCCGCAACTGGCGGGACTCGCCGCACCTATGGGCACAGTATGGCGATTTCGCCCTGGGGCGAAGTTCTGATTGATGCGGGAACGAAACCCGGCATCACATTTGTTGATCTGGACATGGACACCGTGGCACAAGCACGGGCGCGCGTTCCTGCGCTGATGCATGACCGAAAGTTCACTCCGCCAGATGTCTGACAGCAGCAATTCCCTTGCCGTAGCCCTGTTCAGCGAGATCCTGACCGCAGATCAACTGGTCCGGAATCGTCTGTCCAAGGTATTGCCCAAAGGGATGGAGATTTCGCATTTCTCGGTGCTGAACCATCTGGCCCGTTACGGTGCAGAAAGGACGCCCGCGCAATTGGCGAAAAGTTTTCACGTCACGCGCGGTGCCATGACCAATACATTGGGCAAGCTGGAATGGGCCGGATATGTCCATATCCGCCCCGATTGGGATGACGCGCGCCGCAAGATGGTGGCGATCAGCCCGGCCGGACGACGCGCGCGGGATGCGGCACTGGATGCGATTTCACCCATGATTGCCGAGCTGATTTCGGAGCTGGGTGACGAAAAGGTCCGCGCCGCCATTCCGATCCTGCGCGAATTAAGGCTCAAACTGGAAGAAGACTGAACCTGCCTTTCATCGTTCCCCAAATACTCATGCTCAGGCCGGTTTCAGGCTGGCCGTGACGTAGTTCACGCTGAGATCGCGCTCGGACAGAGACCATGTCCACAGGATCGGGTTGAAGACAAAGCCCTTGCGATCCACCGGATCCAGACCCGCGTTCCGCAGCAGATCGAACAGTTCATCCGGCGTGATGAACTTGTTCCACTCATGCGTGCCCTTGGGCAGCCAGCGCATCACGTATTCCGCCCCGACAATCGCCATGGCGAAACTTTTCGGGTTGCGGTTGATGGTCGAGCAGATGTGCAGACCACCGGGTTTGAGCAATTCCCGGCAGGCAGTCAGATAGGCCAGCGGATCGGCGACATGCTCGACCACTTCCATGTTCAGCACCACGTCGAACTGTTCGCCGGCGGCAGCCAGATCTTCGGCCGTCGTGTGACGATAGTCGATGGTCAGGCCGGATTGTTCCGCATGCACCTGCGCCACCGGGATGTTGCGCGGCGCGGCATCCGCGCCCACCACATCGGCGCCAAGTCGCGCCATCGGTTCCGACAAAAGCCCTCCACCGCAGCCGATATCCAGAATTCTGAGTCCGCTGAAAGGCGCCGGTCCATTCAGATCGCGCCCGAACTCGCCCGCGATCTGCCGGGTAATATAGTCAAGACGGCATGGGTTCAGCATGTGCAACGGCTTGAACTTGCCCTTCGGATCCCACCATTCAGCGGCCATTGCCTCGAACTTGGCGACTTCCGCAGGATCAACTGTGGTCTGACCGGCTTGCATTCTGCTCTCCATGTGCTCTTTTACCTCCATCCGGTATATAGGATCGTCATGGACAAATACTTGGGCCAAAAAAGCGCAGTCCACTATCTGCACCCGCCGGTCGATCCTTTCGACCAGCGAATGATCGACGTGGGCGATGGCCATACCGTCTATATGGAGCAGTCTGGCAATCCTCAAGGAATGCCGGTCGTTGTTCTGCATGGCGGGCCGGGTGGCGGATGCAGCCCGGCGATGCGGCGGTATTTCGATCCCAAGGTGTTCCGGGTAATCCTGTTTGACCAACGCGGCTGTGGGCGCTCGCGTCCTCATGCCTCGGTCAAGGACAACACCACATGGCATCTGGTCCGCGATATCGAGCGGATCAGAAGCGATCTGGACATCGACCAATGGACGGTTTTCGGCGGTAGCTGGGGGGCGACCCTTGCCCTGATCTATGCGCAGGAACACCCGGACCGCGTGGCAGGGCTTGTCCTGCGTGGGGTATTTCTGGCGACAAAGGCCGAGTTGGATTGGTTCTATGGGGGCGGTGCAGGAAAGTTCTGGCCCGAAACCTGGGCCCGTTTCGTGGACCTGATCCCCGAGGACGAGCGCGGCGACCTAATCGCCGCCTATCACAAGCGCCTGTTTTCCGGCGACCTGATGGTCGAGACGAAATATGCCCGCGCCTGGTCGTCATGGGAGAATGCTCTGGCGTCGTTCCACTCCAACGGCGTCGGTGGAGACAGTCCCGGCGAATATGCCCGCGCCTTTGCAAGGCTTGAAAACCATTACTTCATGAACGGTGCCTTTCTGGACTATGACGGCCAGATCATGGACCGGGTGGATCGCATTGCCCATATCCCCGGCGCTATCGTGCAGGGTCGCTATGACATGATCTGCCCGCCGGAATCTGCGTGGAACCTTGCCGCGCGCTGGCCCAACGTCGAGTTGCACATGGTCCGCAACGCGGGCCACGCGCTGTCCGAGCCGGGTATCAGCGCCGAACTGGTCCGCGTGATGGACCGCATCGGCGAAGGCTGATTGCGCCGCACCCATTGCCCCTTGCAGACTCGGGCCATGCGGCGTATATGGCCCTCAACAGCGGCGCGCTGGGGTCCACTCCCACCGTACCACCGGGAAAGATCAACGGGCCGCGCGCCCGTTTTTTTGTGCCTGAAAGGCAAGCCTGACTGATGACCAACGACTTGATCGCCAAAGCCGCCATAGACCGACGTCTGGCCGAGATCGTGACCCCCGTGATCGAGGATCTGGGGTTCGAACTGGTGCGAATCCGGTTGATGGGTGGCAAGACCTCGACCCTGCAGATCATGGCAGAGCGCCCCGAAGGCGGGATTTCCGTCGACGAATGCGGCGAGATCAGCACCGCCGTCAGCGCCATTCTGGATGTGGAGGACCCGATCGTGGACGAGTACACGCTTGAAGTGTCCAGCCCCGGCATCGACCGCCCCCTGACCCGCCTGAAAGATTTCGAGACCTTTGAAGGATATGAAGCGCGGATCGAGACAGATGAGCTGATCGACGGGCGCCGCCGCTTCAAAGGCGTCCTGGCGGGTGTCGAGGGTGATGAAGTCCTTATCAACATCGAAGAAGGCACTGTCGGGTTGAAGTTCGACTGGCTGTCCGACGCCAAGCTGATCCTGACCGACGAGCTGATCCGCGAGATGCTGCGGCAGCGCAAGGCGGCCGGCATCATCGATGAAGAGCAATTTGACGAGATAGAAACAGACACCGACACCGGTTCCGAGGAGGACTGAGACAATGGCAATCACTTCCGCCAACCAGCTGGAGCTTTTGCAGACCGCAGAGGCCGTTGCCCGTGAAAAGATGATCGACCCCGGTCTGGTGGTCGAGGCGATGGAAGAGTCCCTCGCCCGCGCGGCCAAGTCCCGCTACGGCTCGGAAATGGACATCCGGGTCAAGATCGACCGCAAGACCGGTCGCGCCACCTTTACCCGCGTGCGCACCGTCGTGGCTGATGACGAGCTTGAGAATTATCAGGCACAGTTCACCGTGGAGCAGGCCAAGCAATACATGGCCGACCCGAAGATCGGTGATGAGTTCGTGGAGGAAGTGCCCCCCGTGGACATGGGCCGGATTGCCGCGCAATCCGCCAAGCAGGTGATCCTGCAAAAGGTGCGTGAAGCCGAGCGTGACCGCCAGTTCGAAGAATTCAAGGACCGCAAGGGCACCATCATCAATGGCGTGGTCAAGCGCGAGGAATACGGCAACGTCATCGTTGATGTGGGCCGTGGGGAAGCCATCCTGCGCCGGAACGAGAAGATCGGCCGCGAATCCTATCGCCCGAACGACCGTATCCGCTGCTACATCAAGGATGTGCGCCGCGAACAGCGCGGACCGCAGATTTTCCTTAGCCGGACCGACCCGCAGTTCATGGCGGAACTGTTCAAGATGGAAGTCCCCGAGATCTATGATGGCATCATCGAGATCAAGGCCGTGGCCCGTGATCCGGGCTCGCGTGCGAAGATTGCCGTGATCTCCTATGACAACTCGATCGACCCCGTGGGTGCCTGCGTCGGTATGCGCGGCAGCCGTGTGCAGGCCGTCGTGAACGAGCTTCAGGGTGAAAAGATCGACATCATTCCGTGGAATGAGGATCAGGCGACCTTCCTTGTGAACGCGCTACAGCCCGCTGAAGTGTCCAAGGTCGTGATCGACGAGGAAGCCGGCAAGATCGAAGTCGTCGTGCCCGACGAGCAGCTGTCGCTTGCCATCGGTCGCCGCGGTCAGAACGTGCGTCTGGCCAGCCAGTTGACAGGTCTGGACATCGACATCCTGACGGAAGCCGAGGAATCGTCGCGTCGCCAGAAGGAATTCGAAGAGCGCACACGCCTGTTCATGGACACGCTGGATCTGGACGAGTTCTTTGCACAGCTTCTGGTCGCTGAAGGGTTCACGAACCTTGAAGAAGTGGCCTATGTGGACCGCGACGAACTTCTGGTGATCGACGGTGTGGATGAAAGCACCGCCGAAGAGTTGCAGATGCGCGCCCGCGAGTATCTGGAAGCCGCCGCCAAGGCCGCCCTTGACCACGCCCGCGAATTGGGCGTCGAGGACAGCCTGGTTGAATTCGAGGGTCTGACACCCCAAATGATCGAAGCATTGGCCGAAGATGGCGTGAAAACGCTGGAAGATTTCGCAACCTGCGCGGATTGGGAACTTGCCGGTGGCTGGACCACGGTGAACGGCGAGCGCGTCAAGGACGAAGGCTTGCTGGAGAAATTTGACATGTCCCTGAGCGAGGCGCAGAGCCTCATCATGACGGCGCGCGTGATGCTGGGCTGGGTCGACCCGACCGAGCTTGAAGGTGATGCGGACGCTGACGGCAGCGACGAAGAGGAGGCGGACGCCTGATATCAGGCGTCCGGTTGACGGAATGACACGTGGCGGACACACCAAGGATCGGGAAGACGGTCCAGAACGGAAATGTATCGCCACGGGCGAGGTGCAGCCCAAGTTCGGGTTGATCCGCTTTGTCATTGGCCCGGATGGGCAGGTCGTGCCCGATATCATGGGCAAGCTGCCTGGGCGTGGTATCTGGGTGTCGGCAGAACGGTCGGCGCTTGAGAAAGCGGTGAAAAAGGGTCTCTTTGCCCGCGCCGCGAAACAGGCTGTGATCGTGCCCGATGATCTGCTCGCTCAGGTCGAGGCGCAGCTGGTGCGGCGTATCGTCGAACTGATCAGCTTGGCCCGCAAGGGTGGTGAGGCTGTCAGCGGTTATGAGAAGGTGAAGGACTGGCTGGTCAAGGATTATGCCGAGGTATTGATCCAGGCCAGCGACGGGTCCGAGCGCGGCAAGTCGAAACTGAGTACCCCATCCGATGGGACGTTTATCGGGTGGCTTACAGCAGATGAACTGGGTTTGGCCTTTGGCCGACAAACTGTCATACACGTTGTGCTTGCCGCTGGAGGTTTGGCCCCGCGTGTTGTAGAGGAGGCGGCAAGACTGAAAGGTCTGCGCGCCCCGGAAGGCGGCAAGACCGTCAAGAAGGATAGAAGAGCCATATGAACGACAACGACGGTAAGAAGACATTGGGCGTACGAGGCCCCGGCGCGCGTCCGGGTAATGTGAAGCAAAGCTTCAGCCACGGGCGCACCAAGAATGTCGTCGTGGAAACCAAGCGCAAGCGCGTTGTGGTGCCGAAACCCGGCGCGGGCAAGCCCGCGGCTGGCGGAGCGGTGCCCAACCCGGCGCTGGGCGATCCGGCAAAGCGTCCCGCGGGTATCTCTGACGCCGAGATGGAGCGCCGCCTGAAGGCACTTCAGGCCGCCAAGGCCCGTGAAGGCGAGGAAGCCATTCAACGCGAAGCCGAAGAGAAGGCCCGCGAAGAAGAGCGCGCGCGCCGCCGCGAGGAGGCCGAGGCCAAGGAGCGCGAAGAGCGCGAGCGCGAGGAAGCCCTCAAGGCCAAGGCCGAGGAAGAGCAGCGCAAGGCTCGTGAAACCGAAGAGGCGGCCAAACGCGCCGCCGCTGCTGCGGCTGCTCCGGCAGACGACGCGCCGGTCGGCCGTGCTGCCTCCAAGGCGCCGGCCGCTGCGCCGCGCAAGAAGGAACGCGAGACCGAGGCGCAGGAGCGTGACGCACGCGCCGCCAAGGTGCGTGAAGACAGCCGCCGCTCGGGCAAACTGACCCTCAACCAGGCTCTGTCTGGTGGTGAAGGCGGTCGCACGAAGTCCATGGCCGCCATGAAGCGCAAGCAGGAGCGTGCGCGTCAAAAGGCAATGGGTGGCAATGTCGAGCGGGAAAAGATCGTGCGCGATGTCCAGTTGCCCGAAGCCATCATGGTGTCGGAACTGGCGAACCGCATGGCCGAGCGTGTGGGTGCCGTCGTCAAGGCGCTGATGCAGAACGGTATGATGGTCACGCAGAACCAGACCATCGACGCTGATACCGCCGAACTGATCATCGAGGAATTCGGTCACCGTGCCGTCCGTGTGTCTGACTCGGATGTGGAGGACGTGATCGCATCGGTCGAGGATCGTTCCGAAGACCTGAAACCGCGTCCCCCGGTCGTAACGATCATGGGTCACGTCGATCACGGCAAGACCAGCCTTCTGGACGCCATCCGTAATGCAAAGGTGGTTGCCTCGGAAGCGGGCGGGATCACGCAGCATATCGGTGCCTATCAGGTGAAAACCGACAAGGGTGCCTTGCTGACCTTCCTTGATACGCCCGGACACGCGGCCTTTACGTCCATGCGGGCGCGTGGCGCGCATGTGACAGATATCGTGGTTCTGGTGGTCGCAGCGGACGATGCTGTGATGCCGCAGACGGTTGAAGCGATCAATCACGCCAAGGCTGCCAAGGTCCCGATGATTGTCGCGATCAACAAGATCGACAAGCCGGAAGCCAACCCAACCAAGGTGCGCACAGACCTGTTGCAGCACGAGGTCGTCGTCGAGGCGATGTCGGGCGATGTGCAGGATGTTGAAGTGTCCGCGCTGACCGGGCTTGGTTTGGATGAACTGCTGGAGGCCATCGCGCTTCAGGCTGAGATCCTTGAACTCAAGGCCAACCCGAACCGTTTTGCCGAAGGCGCTGTCATCGAAGCCAAGTTGGATGTTGGCCGTGGCCCCGTGGCAACGGTTCTGGTCCAGAAAGGCACGCTCAAGCAGGGCGATATCTTCGTTGTCGGCGAACAGTGGGGCAAGGTGCGTGCGCTGATCGACGACAAGGGCGAACGGATCACCGAAGCCGGCCCATCGGTTCCGGTTGAGGTTCTGGGCCTGAACGGCACACCTGAAGCCGGTGACGTGTTGAACGTGGTCGAGACGGAAGCCCAGGCGCGTGAAATCGCCGAGTATCGGGCCAATGCCGCCAAGGAGAAGCGCGCCGCCGTGGGTGCTGCGACGACTCTGGATCAGCTGATGGCCAAGGCCAAGGCGGATCAGTCGGTGGCCGAACTGCCGATCGTGGTGAAGGCCGACGTGCAGGGTTCTGCCGAAGCGATCGTGCAGGCGATGGAGAAGATCGGGAACGACGAGGTACGCGTTCGCGTGCTTCATTCCGGTGTCGGCGCCATTACGGAAACCGATGTCGGTCTGGCCGAAGCGTCAGGTGCGCCGATCATGGGTTTCAACGTCCGTGCCAATGCGTCGGCTCGCAACACCGCGAACCAGAAGGGTGTGGAGATCCGTTATTACTCGGTGATCTATGATCTTGTGGATGATGTGAAAAAGGCCGCGAGCGGTCTGCTGAGCAACGAAATCCGCGAGAAGTTCATCGGTTATGCGCAGATCAAGGAAGTCTTCAAGGTTTCGGGCGTTGGCAAGGTTGCCGGCTGTCTGGTGACCGAAGGCATCGCGCGCCGGTCCGCAGGCGTGCGCCTGCTGCGCGACGATGTCGTGATCCACGAAGGTAACCTCAAGACGCTCAAGCGTTTCAAGGACGAGGTCAAGGAAGTTACCTCCGGCCAGGAATGCGGTATGGCATTCGAGAATTACGAAGATGTGCGCCCAGGCGACGTCATCGAAATTTTCGAGCGCGAGGAAGTTGTGCGGAACCTGACGTAAGTCAGAGCCCACAGCGCACGAACAAAAAAAGGGGGCAGCCTAAGCTGCCCCTTTTTCTTTTTCGAACCAGCCTGTCAGGCCGCCTGTTTGATCACCGGAAGACCGGCAAACTCACGCGTTCCGACGCGAACCAAGACACGACCATCCGACAAAGTGCGGACATAGGTGCCCTGAACCGAGACGCAGCTTCCCAAAATGATTGTACGCAGCATTCACATCCTCCCAAGAATGCACAATTGAAAGCTACATCAATTTTGTTAACAATGTGTAATATAATTTATGCATTGTAACCGGAAACTGACCGAAAATTGCGTCTCGGCTTAAAGCAGTTGCTGCGAACGGTGGCCTTTGGCTCGATGCGCCCAACCCAAGCGTGTTTTCGATCAAAGCCAGTCCCGAAGAATGGGAATCAGAGGGATGTCGGCAGGGGGCATCGGATAGGATTTGAGGTCTGCGGCCCTGACCCATTTCAAGCCTTGCCCTTCGCGCGCAGTGACGATCCCCTCCCACTTCCGACAGGCGAACAGCGGCATCAGCAAATGGAAGTCGTCATAGCTGTGACTGGCAAAGGTCAACGGGGCAAGGCAACTGGCCCAGGTGTCGATCCCCAACTCCTCGTGCAATTCACGGATCAAGGCCGCCTCGGGGGTTTCGCCAGGCTCTACCTTCCCGCCCGGAAATTCCCACAGGCCGGCCATGGATTTGCCTTCGGGACGCTGCGCCAGAAGCACGCGTCCGTCTGGATCAATCAGTGCGACCGCAGAAACAAGAACAACCTTCACCGCCGTCACCCGTCAGGACCGGTAGTCTGCGTTGATGTCGATGTAGCCATGCGTCAGGTCGCAGGTCCAAACGGTGCATTTGCCTTGCCCCAGTCCCAAATCGACACTGATCCGCAGGTATTCACCTTTCATATAAGCCGCAGCCTTCGTCTCGTCATAGGCGGGTGACACCCAGCCGTTCTCGGCCACCAGCAGATCACCGAAGCGGATCGTCAAGAGATCACGGTCAGCCGCAGCACCCGACTTGCCGATGGCCATGACAACACGTCCCCAGTTCGGATCCTCGCCTGCAATGGCCGTCTTGATGAGGGGAGAATTGGCAATGGCCATGCCATGAGTCTTGGCATCAGCATCCGATGCCGCGCCGGTCACGGCCACTTCCACAAACTTGGTGGCACCCTCGCCATCCCGCACCACCTGATGCGCCAGATCCAGCATCACGCTGTGCAGCGCCTCTCGGAATGCGCCGGACTCTTGTGTCACCTGCACACCGGATGCCCCTGTTGCCGCCAGCAGTAGTGTGTCCGAGGTCGAGGTGTCGCTGTCCACGGTGATGCAGTTGAAGGTCACATCGGTCAGCTCCGACAACATGGCCTGAAGATCGCTACGTTCCACCGCCGCATCTGTGAAAATGTAGACCAGCATCGTGGCCATGTCTGGCGCAATCATCCCCGAGCCCTTGGCGATGCCTGCGATCTTGACGGGTTTTCCGTCGATCACGACCTCGGCCGAAGCCCCCTTGGGAAAGGTATCCGTCGTCATGATCGCCCGCGCGGCGGAGGCAATGGCCCCCTTGTCCAGCCCGCCTGCAAGTTCAGCCAGCTTGGCCGTGATGCGCTCATGTGGCAACGGCTCGCCAATCACACCCGTGGACGAGGAAAACACCCGCGTCTCGGGCAGACCCAGAACTTCGGCTACGGCAGAGGTGACAGCGCGGGTCGACACCACGCCGTTCTTGCCGGTGAACGCGTTGGAATTGCCGGAGTTCACGATGATCGCGGCCCCGTCTGCGCTGTCCAGACCGATCTTGGCCTGACAATCCAGCACCGGGGCCGACCGCGTGGCCGAGCGTGTGAACACGCCCGCCATGGTAGTGCCCGGCGCAAGCCGTGCCAACATCACATCGGTCCGCCCCTGATAGCGGACACCGGCTTGCGCGGCAGAAAATGCCACGCCTTCGATCACCGGAAGGCTCGGAAAGGCCTTAGGCGCCAACGGTGAGACCTTGGTGATCTTTCCCATGCTTCAATTCTCCAGCAGGTCGAGGTTCTTGATCAGGGCAGGATCAATCTCGGAATCTGCCCGGTCCACGGTTGCGGCGGCTGTCAGCTCGTCCAGACGGGCTTGCACAGCGGCACGTTCAACTTGTGGGCGCAGTTCGTCGCGCACCTCCTCCAGCGTCGGCACGTCGCGCAGGCGCGTCTCGTTCAGCTTGACGACATGCCAGCCGAACTGTGTCTGCACAGGAGCAGAAACGGCACCGACCTCCAAAGCAACGACAGCCGCTTCGAAATCAGGCACCATCATGCCGGACTCGAACCAGCCCAACTCGCCGCCATTGGCGGCCGAGGAGTCGCTGGATGCCTCTTGCGCAAGTGCTGCAAATTCTTCGCCAGCGTTCAGCCGATCAATCAGGGCGGTCGCCTCTTCCTCGGTCTCGACGAGGATATGCGAGGCATTCCATTCGCGGGCAGGTTCAGCGTTCGCGAAAGTCTCGTCATAGGCCTTCTGCAAGGCTTCGTCCGTAACGGCACCTTCCAGGATGTCATCGACCACAGCGGCAGCCAGAAGCGCGCGCCGCTCATTCTCAAGCGCGATCTCGACCCGGCGGGGGGCTGCTTCGCCCATGGTCTGGGCCAGAACGGATTGCTGGATCAACTGATCGAGGATCCCGTTGAACAGCACATCGTCAGGCAGCGACAGATACTGCTGTGGCAAGGTCGTGCGCGCCATGATCATCTGACCAAGTGTAATCTCGGTTCCGTTTACGGTTGCGACCACGCTATCGGCATCCGGTGTGTCCTGTGCCAGCACTGGACTTGCGGCCCAGACCGCGAAAATGGCCGCTGACAATGAAGTGAAGGTGTTTCGGTTCGGTTTCCGCATGGATTCGTCCTTTGTAACGGGCGCATCCGGCCCCCGGCGTTGACAGTCATGAAGCCGCCCCTTACATCGCCCTGAGGCCAGGTTTGGCTGTCTTTTCCCGCCTCTTCATATGTGCTGCGGAAAGAGCGGGCAAGCAGATGGCTTGCACAACTCTGTCAATGAGCGGAACGGAACTGATATGCTGGGACTCGGAACTCTTGCCAAGAAGGTGTTCGGCACCCCCAATGACCGCAAGATCAAATCGGTGCGTCCGCTTGTCGAAAAGATCAACGCGCTGGAACCAGAGTTTCAGGCCCTGTCAGATCAAGGGCTGATCGACAAGACAGCCGCGTTCAAGGAGCGGATTGCACAGGGCGAAACGCTTGATGCGATCCTGCCCGAAGCTTTTGCCAACTGCCGTGAGGGGGCCCGCCGCGCGCTGGGCCTGCGTGCGTTCGATACGCAGTTGATGGGTGGCATTTTTCTGCACCAAGGCAATATCGCCGAGATGAAGACTGGTGAGGGCAAGACCCTTGTCGCGACCTTTCCGGCCTATCTGAACGCGCTGACCGGGCGCGGTGTGCATATCGTGACCGTGAACGATTACCTGGCCCGCCGCGACGCAGACTGGATGGGCAAGGTCTATGGTGCCTTGGGCATGACGACAGGTGTGGTCTATCCCCAGCAGCCCGAAGCTGACAAGAAGATCGCCTACGGTGCGGATATTACTTATGCCACCAATAACGAACTTGGCTTCGATTATCTGCGCGACAACATGAAATCCAGCCTGGATCAGATGAACCAGCGCGAACACTACTATGCCATCGTCGACGAGGTGGACAGCATCCTGATCGACGAAGCGCGGACTCCTCTGATCATCTCGGGACCATCGCAGGACAGATCCGAACTCTATCAGGCTGTGGACAAGCTGATCCCGACGCTGAACGACGAGCATTTCACGCTTGATGAAAAGACGCGCAACGTGACCTTCACCGACGAGGGCAACGAGGCGTTGGAGCAACTGTTGCAAGAACGGGGTATCTTGCCCGCCGATCAATCGCTTTATGACCCCGAAAGCACGACCATCGTGCACCACGTCAATCAGGGCCTGCGCGCGCACAAGCTGTTCACCAAGGACAAGGACTACATCGTTCGCGATAATGAAGTTGTCCTGATCGACGAATTCACCGGGCGCATGATGTCTGGACGGCGTTTGTCGGACGGTCTGCATCAGGCGATCGAGGCCAAGGAAGGCTGCAAGATCCAGCCCGAAAACGTGACACTCGCGCAGGTGACATTCCAGAACTACTTCCGTCTTTATGACAAGCTTGCCGGCATGACCGGCACGGCCTTGACAGAAGCCGATGAATTCGCGGAAATCTACGGTCTGGGTGTGGTCGAAGTGCCGACAAACCGCCCCATCGCCCGGAAGGACGAGGATGACGCGGTTTATCGGACGGCGCGTGAAAAGTATGATGCCATCGTCGAAACCATCCGCGAGGCCAATGCCAAGGGTCAGCCGGTTCTGGTCGGCACCACCTCGATCGAGAAATCGGAGTCGCTTTCCAATCTGCTCAAGGACGCGGGCATTCCGCACAACGTCCTGAACGCGCGCCAGCACGAGAAAGAAGCCCAGATCGTCGCTGATGCGGGCAAGTTCGGCGCAGTGACCATCGCCACCAACATGGCGGGCCGCGGAACCGACATCAAGCTGGGTGGCAATGTCGACTTCAAGGTCATGGAGGCTTTGGCCGCCAATCCCGAGGCGCATCCCGACGAATTGCGCGCCCGGATCGAGGCTGAGCACGCCGACGAGGAAGCCCGCGTCAAAGAAGCCGGGGGCCTGTTCGTTCTGGCCACCGAGCGTCACGAAAGCCGTCGGATCGACAACCAGCTGCGCGGCCGCTCGGGCCGTCAGGGTGACCCGGGCCGGTCCTCCTTCTTCCTCAGCCTTGAGGATGACCTGATGCGTATTTTCGGGTCCGAGAGATTGGACAAGGTTCTGTCCAGCCTTGGCATGAAAGAAGGTGAGGCGATCGTCCACCCGTGGGTAAACAAGTCGCTGGAACGCGCGCAGGCCAAGGTTGAAGGCCGCAACTTCGATATCCGCAAGCAGCTTTTGAAGTTCGACGACGTCATGAACGAGCAGCGCAAGGTCATCTTTGGCCAGCGCCGCGAGATCATGGAAGCGCAGGACCTGTCCGAGACGATCAGCGACATGCGCAGTCAGGTGATCGACGACCTGATCGAAGAATTCATGCCGCCCAAGACCTATGCAGATCAATGGGATGTCGAGGGTCTTCACGCCGCTTGCATCGACAAGCTGGGTATTGATGTGCCCGTCGTCGATTGGGCCGCCGAGGAAGGCGTCGACGACGAGCAGATCACCGAGCGCCTTGAAGCCGCCGCCACAAAGGCGATGGACGAGAAGGCCGCAGCTTTTGGTGCGGAAAACATGCGCCAGATCGAAAAGCAGATCCTGTTGCAGACCATCGACGCGAAATGGCGAGAGCATCTGCTGATGCTGGAACATCTGCGCTCGGTCGTCAGCTTCCGCGGCTATGCGCAACGCGATCCGCTGAACGAGTACAAGAACGAAGCTTTCCAACTGTTTGAGTCGATGCTGGACAGCCTGCGCGAGGATGTGACCCGCAAACTGGCCCAGATCCGTCCCCTGACCGAAGAAGAACAGCAGGAGATGGTTCGCCAGTACGCGGCTCAGCAGGCGGCGCTTGCCGCTCAGATGAAGGCAGCACAGGACGCCGCAACGATGCCGCAAGCAGAGTCAGAGGCGGCTGGAACCGCTCTGGAAGGCTTTGACGAGGCCGACCCGTCGACCTGGGGTAACCCCGGTCGGAACGATTCGTGTCCTTGCGGCTCTGGAAAGAAGTTCAAACATTGCCACGGTCGTCTCGCTTGATTGGTCATACTCCCGCCGCAATGTTTGGCGTGTTTTAAGGTCATTCTTGATGTTTGGGGGCAAATGAGGCCGTCAGACAGAAACTGACCAGACCTTGGCCACAGTGATGCCAGCTTGATTTGTCATGAATGCAGCAATCCTTGTGTGATTGTGGAGAGTTCCATGGCACGATTTAAGAATACGCTTCTGGCGAGTGCGACAATATTTGCCGCTTTGGGCACAGGCTTTGTGATGCAATCTTCACCTGTTGCCGAGCTACGATATGGCGCTCCGTCCAAGAATATGGCGACGACATCGCCCACGCCTGTCGAGCCGCGTTATTCGGGCGTGAATCCCTTCTCGGGGATCACATCGCTTGAACTGACATCCATTGCCTATACGTCGGCACCTGTTCAGCGGGCGCTGACAGCGGGAACAGATCTTGTTCTGCCGCGTGTTGCCCCTGATCTTTTGGTGGATGACACTGCAAGGTATGAAAACCCGGCCGATACGGTGACCCGCGCCTCCGCACCCGTAGAGCTTGCGGAAGGTGATGCGGCGACCTGTGCGGCGGAACTGGCCGCGCGCCCGATGGCGGCGGCGATGGTGGACCTGACCCTCTCCGCCCCGTGCGAGGCGAATGCGCGGGTAACCCTGCACCACAATGGCATGATGATCACCGAGCAAATGGATCCGAACGGCAAGTTGACCCTGCAACTTCCGGTATTGTCTCAGACCGCGATCTTCATGGCAGCCTTCGACAGTGGCATGACCGCCATGGCGCAGACCGAAGTGACGTCGCTGGACATCTACGACCGTGTTGTCGTGCAATGGCAAGGTCCGGGCAAAATGCAAATTCACGCGCTGGAGTTTGGCGCTGATTATGGCGATGAAGGGCATGTCTGGTCTGAGGCACCTCGCAGCATGGATGTAGCCGCACTCGGTAAGGGAGGCTTTGTCACAGAGCATGGCCGGACGATGCCGGATCAGGATCTGCGCGCGCAGGTCTATACATTTCCCTCGGGTACTACGGCTCAGACCGGAGATATCGCTTTGACCGTCGAAACCGAAGTCACATCCGAGATCTGCGGACGCCGCTTGGAGGGTCAGGCGCTGCAGATTACTGGCGGAGGAGCCTTGAGCGTCAAGGATCTGACCATTGATATTCCCGAATGTGATGCCGCTGGCGGTTTTCTTGTGTTGAAAAACCTGCTTCAAGACCTGAAGATCGCGCGTAACTAGCGCGCAGAATTCGGGGCAGTTCCATGTACAAGGTTTGTGCGGCCAAACCAGCCGCACTTTTTGCATCTGCGGCTCGTCTCACACTATCTGCTTGGCTCTGGCTTGGCATGGTGGGAGCTGTGGCAGCGCAGGATATCACCCTCACCTCGCGGGATGGGGCGGTCGCCCTGACAGGAACGCTGCTCGGATTTGATGGTGAATATTACCGCATCGAGACAGTCTATGGTGAGTTGACAGTTGATGGCAGCGGCGTGCTCTGCGATGGGCCAGCCTGTCCCAACCTTGAGGACTATGTAGCCCGCCTGTCCATCTCTGGCGCGGCCAGCATGGCCCAGGTGCTGATGCCCGCCCTTGTCGAAGGGTTTGCCCTGCGTGAGGGTTATGGCCTGCGGCGCGAATCCCTGGATGCCAGTCACTTCGAGTATCTTCTCTTTGATCGCCAAACCGGGCGGGATCTGGGACGTTTCCTCTTCCGGGTGACGAATTCGGATGAGGGCTTTGCCGATCTTCTGGCCAATGAAGCCGACATCGCCATGTCACTTCGCGAGATTCGTCCCGAAGAAGCGCAACGGGCCAGAGATGCAGGCTTTGGCGATCTGCGTACGCGCGGTCGGTTTCGCGTTCTGGCGCTTGATGCGCTGGTGCCCATTGTTCCGGCCACCATTCCGCTGGATCGGATCGCCACAGCAGATCTGGCGCGGGTGTTCGCCGGTCAGATTACCAACTGGTCGGCGTTGGGTGGCCCCGATGCGCCGATCAGCCTTCATCTGCGCAATGCGGATTCGGGCTTGGCACAGGCTGCTGTGGACAAGCTCCTTCTACCTCTGGGTCAGGGTCTAAGCGATACGATCGAGCGGCATGATACGGATATCAGCCTCGCGCTTGCCGTGGCTGCCGACCCTTTCGGCATCGGACTGGCCAGCGCCGCGGACACAGGGCCCGCCCGGCGCCTTGGGTTGTCCGGGGAGTGTGGTTTTGCGCTGCGCGCGACGCGGCAAACCGTCAAGACCGAGGACTATCCACTGACCGCGCCCATGTTCCTTTATGTCCCGGCCCGCCGGCTTCCGCGTCTGGCGCGTGAGTTTCTGTTTTACACTCAAAGCGCGCCAGCGCAGCTTGTGGTGCGTCGAGCCGGTTTCGTCGATCTCGCACCTGAGGCTATTCCGGTTGCAGCCCAGGGCGACCGTTTCGTCAACGCGATTGCGCAAGCGGGGACGGAAACGGGCTTGAGCGAGTTGCAGCGTATGGTGGGAGTGCTTGGCCAGATGCAGCGCTTGAGCACGACCTTTCGGTTTGAAGCCGGGTCCGCGCGGTTGGATGCGCAGTCCCGTGCCAATGTCGATCAACTGGCGCGCCGCCTTGAAGAGGGAATTTATGATGGTCGTCAGCTGATGTTTGTCGGTTTCAGCGATGGTAACGGTGCGGCGTCAGCCAATCGCATGATCGCGGAACGTCGCGCCGTAGCTGTCCGGCAGGCCGTGATGACGGCGGCTGAAACCGCCGATTTCACGCAGGTTGAGATGACGACTGAAGCCTTTGGCGAGGCGATGCCGATGGCCTGCGATGACACGGCTTGGGGTCGGCAGGTCAATCGCCGGGTTGAAGTCTGGTTGCGGTAGCCCTTCAACCCGGCTGGGCTACAAAAGCCCTTGCGAACGAAAACTCAATTCGCGCGATTTACCGATCACCAGATGATCATGCAGGGTCAACCCCAATGCTTCGGCGGCGATCTGGACCTGACGCGTCATGGCGATATCGGCGTCGGATGGTGTCGGATCGCCCGACGGATGATTGTGAACAAGGATCAGTGCCGAGGCGTTCAGTTCCAGCGCGCGTTTGACCACCTCACGTGGATAGACAGGGACATGGTCCACCGTGCCCTGCGCCTGCGCTTCGTCGGCGACAAGGACGTTTTTCCGATCGAGATACAGAACGCGAAACTGCTCGGTGTCGCGATGCGCCATGGTCGTGTGGCAATAGTCCAGCACGGCATCCCAACTTGAAATGACATGGCGTTGCAGGATACGCGAGCGCGCCAGCCGCTGGGCAGCGGCTTCGACGATCTTCAACTCGGCAATGACAGCGTCGCCCACGCCTTTCACCTCGGCCAGCCGTGACGTGGGTGCTGACAGAACGCGATTGAAGTCACCAAAAACATCAAGCAACTGATGTGCTAAAGGTTTCACATCCTGTCTTGGGATCGCGCGAAACAGGATCAGTTCCAGCATCTCGTAATCCGGTAGGGCTGCTGCCCCGCCGGTCAGAAAACGCTCTCTCAACCGTTTGCGATGATCCGCGATATATGACGGCAATTTGCCGTTGGGCAGTCCGTCAACTGTATGCACCTCATCAGTGTCAAACAGCGGCATAGGGGATTCAGAAAAGGTGGAAAACCTGGGCATTCTGCCAGAATGGCGGGAAAAGGTTGTCGAACAGTTAAACCAAACCGGTGGGACACAAAAAAGGGCGCGGGACCCAAGGTCGCGCGCCCATACACAAGGATTGCGAAAGGCTTTAACCTTTCATGCTGTCCCAAAATGTTTTCACTGACGAGAAGAAGCTCTTGCTTTCCGGGTTGTTATCTTCGGACATCGCCTCGAACTCGCGCAGCAATTCCTTCTGGCGGTTGGTCAGGTTCACAGGCGTTTCGACGGCCAGTTCGATGAACATGTCACCTTCCTGCCCACCGCGCAGCGCCGGCATCCCCTTGGACCGCAAGCGCATCTGACGGCCCGACTGGCTCCCTGCCGGGATTTTCACGCGGCTGCGGCCACCATCGATAGTCGGCACCTCGATATCACCACCCAAGGCCGCTGTCGTCATCGAGACAGGCACACGGCAGAACAGATTGGTGTTCTCCCGCTCGAACAGGTCGTGTTTGGTCACCTCGATGAAGATGTACAGATCGCCGGAAGGCCCACCCCGCATCCCCGCTTCGCCTTCGCCGGCAAGACGGATCCGCGTGCCCGTTTCGACACCTGCCGGAATGTTGACGGACAAGGCCCGGTCCTTGTGGACACGCCCTTGCCCCGCGCATGCCTTGCAGGGGTTCTTGATGATCTGGCCCAGACCGCCGCAGGTCGGACAGGTCCGCTCAACCGTAAAGAAACCTTGCTGCGCACGGACCTTTCCCATGCCCGAGCAGGTTGGACAGGTCTGCGGTTCGGCTCCGCCTTCGGCACCTGACCCGCTGCAGGACGAACAGGACACCGATGTCGGCACATTGATCGTCTTCTGAAGCCCGGAATAAGCCTCTTCCAGCGTCACGCGCAGGTTGTAGCGCAGATCCGCACCGCGTGCGGCACGCCCACGTCCACCGCCACGCCCGCCCATGAAGTCGCCGAAAAGATCGTCGAACACATCGGAAAAGGCGCTGGCGAAGTCACCCTGATTGGCACCATAGCCACCGGGCCGACCTCCACCACCGCCCATGCCGCCTTCAAACGCAGCATGGCCAAAGCGATCATAGGCTGCCTTCTTCTCGGCATCCTTCAGGACTTCATAAGCCTCGTTGGCTTCCTTGAATTGCGACTCTGCTTCAGGATTGTCGGCGTTGCGGTCCGGATGCAGCTCTTTCGCCTTGGTGCGATAGGCTTTCTTGATCTCGTCCGCAGAGGCCCCGCGCGCAACGCCGAGCACGTCGTAGTAGTCACGTTTTGCCATTGGGGATCCCCCTCATGTGGAACGGTGAAGGCCGGCCCGGTCGGGACCGGCCCCAGAGGTTCCGTAAAACGCTTACGCGCGCTTGTCGCCGCCCAGATCCTCGAAGTCGGCATCGACGATATCGTCATCGTCGCTGCTGCGCGGACCTTTGGAGGACATCGAATCCTCATCTTCAGCGTCCTGGCTGGCCTTGTAGATGGCCTCACCCAGTTTCATCGCTGCTTCGGTGACGTTCTGAATGCCCGACTTGATCTTGGAGGTGTTGTCGGTTTCCAGCTCGTCCTTCAGTGCGGCGATGGCCAGTTCGATTGCTTCGACAGTGGTCGGGTCAACCTTGTCGGAGTGCTCTTCCACCGACTTTTCGGTCGAGTGGATCAGGCTTTCCGCCTGGTTCTTGGCTTCGACCAGCTCGCGACGCTTCTTGTCCGCCTCGGCATTCTCCTCGGCGTCCTTGACCATCTTCTCGATGTCTTCATCGGACAGGCCACCAGAAGCCTGGATCGTGATCTTCTGTTCTTTGTTGGTGCCCTTGTCGCGGGCAGAAACAGACACGATACCGTTGGCGTCGATGTCGAAGGTCACTTCGATCTGCGGCATGCCGCGCGGTGCCGGGGGGATGTTCTCAAGATTGAACTGGCCCAGCATCTTGTTGTCTGCCGCCATTTCCCGCTCGCCCTGGAACACGCGGATGGTCACCGCGTTCTGATTGTCCTCGGCAGTCGAGAAGACCTGACTTTTCTTGGTCGGGATCGTGGTGTTGCGGTCGATCAGGCGGGTGAATACGCCACCCAGCGTCTCGATCCCCAGCGACAGCGGGGTCACGTCCAGCAGGACCACATCCTTGACGTCGCCTTGCAGAACGCCGGCCTGAATGGCGGCGCCAAGGGCCACGACTTCGTCAGGGTTCACGCCCTTGTGGGGTTCCTTGCCGAAGAACTTGGTCACTTCTTCCACGACCTTGGGCATGCGGGTCATACCGCCGACCAGAACGACTTCGTCGATATCCGCCGTGGTCAGGCCCGCATCCTTGAGCGCGGCCTGGCAAGGCTTCATCGACGCCTTGATCAGGTCGTTCACAAGGCTTTCCAGCTTGGCACGTGTCAGCTTCATCACCATGTGAAGCGGCTGGCCGGTAGCGCTGTTCATCGAGATGAACGGCTGGTTGATTTCGGTCTGGCTGGAAGAGGACAGTTCGATCTTGGCTTTTTCGGCCGCTTCCTTCAGGCGCTGAAGCGCCATCTTGTCGAGGGTCAGATCGACGCCGTGCTCTTTCTTGAACTCATCCGCCAGATAGTTGACGATCCGCATGTCGAAGTCTTCGCCACCAAGGAACGTGTCGCCATTGGTGGATTTCACCTCGAACAGACCATCGTCGATCTCGAGGATCGTGACGTCGAACGTGCCGCCACCAAGGTCATAGACGGCGATGATCTGGCTGTCTTTCTTGTCCAGACCATAGGCCAGCGCGGCGGCTGTCGGCTCGTTGATGATCCGCAGCACTTCCAGACCGGCGATCTTGCCTGCGTCTTTGGTGGCCTGACGCTGGGCGTCGTTGAAATAGGCGGGCACGGTAATGACGGCCTGCGTCACCTCTTCGCCGAGATAGGACTCGGCGGTTTCCTTCATCTTCCCAAGGATGAAGGCGGAAATCTGCGAGGGGCTGTACTTCTCGCCACGGGCTTTCACCCATGCGTCGCCATTGCCACCGTCGATCACGGCGAAAGGCAGGTTCTTCTTGTCCTTTGCCAGATCCGCGTCATCGAACCGGCGACCGATCAGGCGCTTGACGCCAAAAATCGTGTTGTCGGGGTTGGTGACGGCTTGACGCTTGGCCGGCTGGCCGACAAGACGCTCATTTTCGGTGAATGCGACGATCGATGGCGTGGTGCGCGCACCTTCCGAATTCTCGATCACGCGGGGCTGGCTGCCATCCATGATGGCGATGCAGCTGTTGGTGGTTCCCAGGTCAATACCAATGACTTTGGCCATGTTTTTCGATCCCTTCTGACTTCAAGGCGATGACACGAGGTTCAGACCCGTTCCGGCATCCGCACCCCGATCCTGTTAGCGATGTCCGCACCCTGTGGCAGGGCTCGTCCATCGCGCTTCCGAGCGTATATAAGGAGGGGTCACAGACGCTGCAAGCACCGGACCTGAAGCGTTTTAAGGATTCCACGGGTAATTTTAGGAACTGTCGCCCGTTGAAAGGAGAAAAGATGATTCAGCCCAGCATGACGTTGCGTGGAATCGATATTTTTCAGGAGCTGCTGGATGCGCAGGCGCAGGCTGCGCTGGTGGATGATTTGCGCGAGGTGATCCGCGCGGCTCCTTTTTTCGCGCCAGTCACGGCGCGCGGCAAGGCCATGTCGGTCCGAATGACATCCGCTGGGCGACTTGGCTGGGTGTCGGACAGGGGAGGCTATCGTTATCAGGAGCGGCATCCCGACGGGATTGCTTGGCCGGCGATCCCGGCGGCTGTCCTTGGCTTGTGGGGCAAGCTGGTCAGCGAGACGCGGGGTCCTGATTGTTGCCTGATCAATTTCTATGGAGAGGGTGCGCGGATGGGGCTGCATCAGGATAGGGACGAGGTGGATTTTTCCTGGCCGGTTCTGTCGCTGTCGCTGGGGGATGAAGGGCTGTTTCGAGTCGGAGGTGTCGAAAAGGGTGGCTCGACATCCTCGGTCTGGCTGAAATCGGGAGATGTTCTGCGGATGGGCGGCGATGCCCGGCTGGCCTATCACGGCGTGGACAGGATCCGTTTCGGATCTTCCCGTCTCTTGCCGCGTGGTGGGCGCATCAACCTGACCCTCCGTGTCGTGGGATGATCAGCGCCGCGCGCTCCAGCTGGCCGAGGCATGACGGCGCGTGTAGAACTCGCCCATAAGTCCGATCATCAAAAGCACCGTTCCGACGATTATCGCATACTCATAAGAACTGTAGCGTGGCGTGTAGTTGATGAACACAAAGCCTCGCGACTGGTCAATGGCGTGAAACAGCGGGTTCCAGTCGAACATGGCCAGCATGAAGGCTGGCAAGGTGTTGGCCACGAACATCTTGCCCGACGCGATCATGTTCACCCGCTGGTAGATCGTGCTGAACATGTTGACGGCCGTGGGAAACCACGGTTTCAACGCAAGCAGAACAACACCCATACCCAACCCGGTATACCAAGCGACAAGCAACATTCCGAAGGCCGGAATGGGCTGGTCGATCACCACAGGTGTAAAGAGCGCATGATAGACGAACAGGATCACGCAAAGAGACAGCACCTGGATATAGAGCGTTCCCAACGCCGCCGCTGCGATCACGATGATCGTGTTGAGCGGAGCATGTTGCATCATCGGTGAGGCGGGTCCTTCTGATCCGACCACCGCGCCCAGCGTCTTGGTATGGGTCATGAAAAGAAAGATGCCGGACATGATGTAAAGCAGGAAGTCACCCCGCAACGCCGCGCCGCGCAGGCCAAGGACAATGAACATGACATAGAAGGCGAGCACGAAAATCGCGGCTTGCACCATGTTCATCAGGATCGACAGGACCGCATTGCCATGGGTCTTTCTGATGTTGCGGACAATGCTGTGATAAATCAGCTCTGCGATGGTGACCGCCGCGCCAAGGCCCGTACTTCTGAATGTGGACTGCTGAAACATCGCCGCGCTACTGCCTGCCTGATCCGGCTTTGTCCCATCGTGGGACACTTGCCGTTTTGCCCTTCGTTGACCATAAGTGTCAGACCTTAAGAGGACAACAATTCAACTGGCCCGCCCTCGGATTCCTTGGAGAATGTGATTGGATTACCAGAAACTAACCAATGTCATGCGCCGACTGGCGATCGAAGCCGGGTCCCGGATCATGCAGATCTATGATGCTGACGATTTCGAGGTGAAGGTGAAATCGGACTCCAGCCCGGTGACAGAGGCGGACGAGGCGGCGGATGCCCTGATCTCGGCTGGCTTGCAGGCCGCCTTTCCGGACGTGACACTTGTGACCGAGGAGCAGGCCGCCTCGCATCTTTCGCAGGCCGACAGATTCCTGATCGTCGACCCTCTGGATGGAACGAAGGAGTTTATCAACCGGCGTGGCGATTTCACCGTGAACATCGCCTATGTCGAGTCTGGTGTGCCGGTCCGTGGTGTCGTCTATGCCCCTGCTCAGGGCCGTATGTTCTATACGCTTGCCGATGGTCAGTCGGTCGAGGAAACGGGCGCCTTGGACCTTGAAACTGCGGGCGCATTGACCCCGATCAAAGTCTCGACCCCGGACAACACGGCCCTCATGGTTGTTGCGTCAAAGTCCCATCGTGATCAGGCAACTGATGACTACATCGCGAAATACGCGGTCCGGGACATGAAAAGTGCAGGCTCGTCGCTCAAGTTCTGCCTTGTGGCAACCGGCGAGGCTGATCTTTATCCGCGTGTTGGACGCACGATGGAATGGGACACAGCAGCCGGTCATGCGGTTCTGTCCGGTGCTGGTGGCCGCGTGGTGCGGTTCGATGATCACAGCCCGCTGATTTATGGGAAGCCGGGATATGGCAACCCGTTCTTCATCGCCTATGCGCCCGGAGTGGAGCTTAAGAAACCCTGATGTCTGTTCTGATCGTCATTCCCGCGCGTTATGCCTCGACCCGCTATCCCGGAAAACCACTTGTTCTGCTCACGGGGGCAAATGGGCAGGAACAGAGTCTGATTGAACGGTCATGGCGGGCTGCAATACAGGTGCGCGGCGTGGACCGGGTCGTGGTAGCAACCGACGATCACCGTATTCGTGAGGCGGCGGAGGGCTTCGGAGCCGAGGTGGTGATGACCTCGACCACCTGCCAGAACGGCACGGAACGCTGCGCCGAGGCGCATGCCGCGCTGGGCGGCAAGTTCGACATGGTGGTGAACCTGCAAGGTGATGCGCCACTGACCCCACCGTGGTTCGTCGAAGACCTGATCGCAGGTCTGGACGCAGACATGGCTGCACAAGTGGCGACGCCCGTGTTGCGCTGCGACGGGCGCGCGCTGAACGGGTTTCTGGCTGACCGCAAGGATGGCCGGGTTGGTGGCACAACGGCCGTTTTCAGCCGCAACAGGCACGCATTGTACTTCTCGAAGGAAGTGATCCCCTTCACCTCGCGACGCTATGAGGATCATGATGAGACGCCCGTGTTCCACCATGTTGGTGTCTATGCCTATCGACCGTCGGCACTGGCCGCCTATACGGGCTGGTCGGTTGGCCCATTGGAAATGCTTGAAGGTCTGGAGCAGCTTCGCTTTCTCGAGAACAACCACAGCATTCTGTGCGTCGAGGTTGAGGCGCGCGGACGTCAGTTCTGGGAATTGAACAACCCCGAGGATGTCGCGCGACTAGAGGCGATGATGGCGGAAATGGGCATGGAATGACCCAAAACTCGGTCAGCATCGTCATAGTCAGCCGGCATCGCGCCGCTGCCTTGAAGCTGTGTCTGACCGCCGTCGCCCGGCTGTCCTATCCCAGATACGAAGTTATCGTCGTTGCCGACCCTGCCGGTCTGCGCCAGATCGAGGATCTTCCCTTTGGCGACCGGATCAAGGCCGTTCCCTTTGATGAGGCTAATATTTCGGCGGCGAGGAATCGTGGAATCGCGCAGGCCGCAGGTGACATCGTGGCCTTTCTGGATGACGATGCCGTTCCGGAAACACGGTGGCTGGATCATCTGGCGAGTGTCTTTGCGGACCCCGGTGTCGCCGCAGCAGGCGGCTATGTTCTGGGCCGCAACGGCATTTCAACCCAATGGTCCGGCCGGGTCGTGGACAATACCGGCGATGCCCGGTTTGTGGCTCTATCCCGGCAGAAACCGACGGTTCTGACCCCACCGCCGGGGCGTGCGGTCAAGACCGAAGGCACCAACATGGCCGTTCGCCGTGACATTCTGGCAGGGATCGGAGGCTTCGATCCGGCTTTCCGATTCTATTTGGACGAGACGGATCTGAACATGCGTCTGGCGCGGCTTGGCTATGCCACGGCTATCGTGCCATTGGCTGTGGTGCATCATGGCTATGCCGCCAGTGCCATCCGTCGGCCCGACAGGGCTGTTCGTGATCTGCACCAGATCGCTGCCTCGACTGTCGTATTCCTGCGTAAACACTGTCCTGCCACGCGTCATGCGGCTGTTCTGACTTCGGCCCGCGAGGAGCAGAAGGCGCGCTTGTTGAGGCAAATGGTGGCTGGTTTGCAGGAGCCCAGCGATGTCAAACGGCTGCTGCGCGGTTGGGCAGCGGGACTGGAGGAGGGACGGGCCAGACTTTTGACAGAACCCTTGCCGCTGCCGTCGGCACAATCAGAGTTTTTGCCATTTCAGAGTCTGTGTTCGGGCGACAGTGTGGTGATCAGCGGCCATGCGATCCAATCGCGCAAGATGCGGGATCACGCCGCCCGTGCCGCTGCCGAAGGTCGGACCGTTTCGTTGTTTCTTCTGTCGCATAGCACGCTTTATCATCATGTTCGTTTTCATCCTGATGGATATTGGGAACAGACAGGTGGTCTTTGGGGGCGCAGCGACAGAAAGGATCGGTTTTTTCAGGTCTGGACACTGAAACGCAGGGTCATGCATGAGGTTCGACGGATCGGCGCTGTCCGCTTCGAGGACCCTGACAAGGCGGTTTCCGGCTGAACGACGAAGATCCGCCGGTGACAGCCTTATTTTTTACCTTTTGACGTGATTTCCTCTCCTAAAGAGTGGTATTGGCAGACTCATACCGCTCATACGAATGCGGGTTTGATCTGAGGATTGCGTAATGAGAAAGAAAGTAACGAAGGCCATTTTTCCGGTTGCCGGACTTGGGACACGGTTCCTGCCCGCGACCAAGTCGGTCCCGAAAGAGATCATGACTTTGGTGGACCGGCCGCTGATCCAGTACGCGATCGACGAGGCGCGCGCCGCCGGGATCAAGGAATTCATCTTCGTGACATCGCGCGGCAAGGGTGCACTTGAGGACTACTTCGATCACGCGCCCCAGCTTGAATCGGAACTGCGCAAGAAGGGCAAGACCGAGCTTCTGGATATCCTCAAGACCACCAACATGGACAGCGGCGCGATTGCCTATATCCGTCAGCACAAGGCGCTTGGCCTTGGTCATGCGGTATGGTGCGCGCGGCGTCTGATCGGGGACGAGCCTTTTGCCGTGATCCTGCCGGATGACGTGATTGCCGCCGAAAAACCCTGCCTTCAGCAGATGGTCGAAGCCTACGCGGAAACTGGCGGCAATATCGTCGCAGCGATGGAAGTCGCGCCCGAGAAAGCCTCGTCCTATGGCATTCTGGACATTGATGAGGACATGGGGTCGGTCGTTTCGGTCAAAGGCATGGTCGAAAAGCCTGCCGCCGGAACCCAGCCTTCGAACCTGGCGGTGATCGGCCGCTATATCTTGTCGCCGCATGTCCTCAACAACCTTAACAAGATGAAAACCGGCGCGGGCGGAGAGATCCAGTTGACCGACGCCATCGCGCAGGAGATCGAGGCCGGTCGCAAGGTCTATGGCTATCGCTTCCGCGGTCAGCGTTTCGACTGCGGGTCGAAAGCTGGCTTCTTGCAGGCGACCGTGTCCTTTGGTCTGTCACGCGATGATCTGCGGGACGATCTGGCGCGCTACCTGCGCGAGATCATTTCGCAAGATCTGGCCGCAGAGTAGACGCGGCCGGGGGGAGTCAGGGTGAAGACAGTACTGGTGACGGGTGGTGCGGGCTATATCGGCTCGCACGCGTGTAAGGCGCTACGACAGGCAGGATACCTGCCCGTGACCTTTGACAACCTGAGCACCGGTTGGCGAGATGCCGTCAAGTTCGGACCCTTCGAACAGGGTGATCTGCGCGACAGGGCCCGGTTGGACGAGGTGTTTGCCACGCACAGGCCGGTGGCGGTGATGCATTTCGCCGCCCTGAGTCAGGTGGGCGAGAGCATGTCAGACCCAGGGAAGTACTGGTCGAACAATGTCACGGGGTCCTTGTGCCTGATTGAGGCCGCGGTCTCGGCCGGATGCATGAATTTCGTCTTTTCCTCGACCTGCGCGACCTATGGCGATCAGGACAACGTCGTGCTGGACGAGGACAGCATTCAGCGTCCCATCAATGCCTATGGTGCCAGCAAACGTGCGATCGAAGATATTCTGCACGATTTCGGCATCGCCTATGGTCTGAACCATGTGATCTTTCGCTATTTCAACGTGGCAGGTGCTGATCCAGAGGCCGAGATCGGAGAGTTTCATCAACCCGAGACCCATCTCATTCCCCTGATGCTGGATGCGATTGATGGCAAGCGGGCGGCGCTGACCATCTATGGTACGGATTACCCGACCCCGGATGGCACCTGTATCCGCGATTATGTGCATGTGTGCGATCTGGTTGAGGCCCATGTCCTGGGCTTGGCATGGCTGGAGCAAGGGCACGGCAGCAGGGTATTCAATCTTGGTACGGGCACCGGATTTTCGGTCAGGGAAGTGATCGAGCAGTCTTGTTTCGTGACCAATCGCGATGTCCCTTTCGTGGAAGGTCCGCGTCGCGCTGGTGATTGTACCAAATTGGTATCAGGATCCTCCCGCGCAAACGAAGAACTGGGCTGGACTCCGACCCGCTCGACCCTCCAGACAATGATCGCCGATGCTTGGCGCTGGCACCAGTCCGGGCGTTATAGTGCGTGATCCCGCCCCCGCGCGACTTCTTGATCTGTCGCGCCTTGTCAGTCGCGCTGGCCGTCGCCCGACAGGAATTGATCGGGTCGAACTCGCTTATCTGAAAGCGTTTCTGGCAGACACAGTGCCTGTTTTCGGCTTGATCCGGTCAGCCTGGGGATTCTTGCTGCTAGACCGGCAGGGGTGTCAGGCCCTGCTGGACCGTGTGTCGGGGCATGTGTCTTGGGGACAGGCTGATCTGCTGTCGCGTCTGCGTAGAAATCTTTCCCCGGCAAGACAGTGCGCTGAATCTGATCTGCGGCAGGTGGCCATAGCGCGTTGCTTGCCTGCGGGGCTGGCGCGGATGCTGAAGCAGCACATGCCGAGGGGCACGGCTTACGTCAATGTCGGGCACACAAATCTGACGGAGCGCGTGCTGGGTGCCCTTGAACAAGCTATCGCGGCGCGCATCGTGGTGATGGTGCACGATACGATTCCGCTGGATTATCCGCAGTATCAGCGACCGGGCACTGTCGAGGCCTTTCGTGCCATGTTGGGCCGCGTGCAGCGTCATGCGACCCTGATCCTGTGCAACTCTGCTTGCACGCGCGCCGATGTGTTCCGCCATATGACTCCGCGCGGTCCAGTTCCTGAAACGCTGGTGTCATGGTTGGGGATCGAGGGCATGACACCAGATCCCACCGTTGAAATGCCAAAGGGATTTGACCGGAGCAGACCCTATTTCGTGACTGTTGGCACGATAGAGCCGCGGAAGAACCATATGTTCTTGCTGGATCTCTGGTCTGACATGGTCAGGACGCAACCGCCTGAAGCAGTGCCACACCTGCTGATCTGCGGCGCGCGTGGCTGGAACAATGAAGATGTCTTCGCGCGGCTCGACTCTGATCCGATGATGGGTCGCCATGTGTTCGAGATGCCAAACCTGAGCGATGGGCAGATTGCGACCCTATTGCAACGCGCGCATGGCGCCCTGTTTCCAAGTCATGCGGAAGGTTTCGGGCTGCCGCCTGCCGAAGCCTTGGCTCTGGGTGTGCCAGTGATCTGCAATCACCTTGAAATCTATACTGAAATTCTTGGTGATTATCCCGTTTACGCAAGCGTCGATGACAGGTATCTTTGGATGCAAGAAACAGAACGTCTGGCTATTGGCCAGAATGGCAGGCAGGTCACAGGCAAAGGGTTCCAGCCGCCGTGCTGGAGATCCCACTTCAAGGCCGTGTTAAGCCGGTTGTGATTGAGTGGCGTGAGCCCACATGGGCAACGTCGAGGTAGGGAAGGCACGGTTTGGGCGTCTGGCAGTCATATCGTCTGCGGCTTCAGCGCAAGCGCTGGCTGTTGCGTGCCTGGCGCAAGCGGCGGGAACTGCGCCCTGTCACGGACCGGACAGGCAAAATCAAGCCAGGTGATATCCTGCTCTTCTCGACCATGCGGAATGAACAGATCCGTCTGCCGTATTTCCTTCAATATTACCGAGATATGGGGGTGAACCACTTCCTGCTGGTCGACAACGACAGCACGGACGGTTCCTATGATTATCTGGCGGATCAGCCAGATGTCTCGCTCTGGCACACGCGGCACAGCTACAAGCGCGCGCGTTTCGGGGTGGATTGGCTCAACTGGCTACAGACCCGCCATGCCCACGGGCATTGGTCGCTGGTCGTAGACCCTGACGAATTCCTGATCTATCCGTTCTGCGATACACGACCGCTCAGGGCTTTGACGGACTGGCTTGATGCCTCATCCATCAAGTCGTTTTCGGCCATGCTTCTGGACATGTATCCCAAGGGACCTCTGGACGCGCAACCCTATCAGGCAGGCCAGGACCCGATGGAAATCGCGAACTGGTTCGACGCGGGCAATTACAGCATCTCGCGGAACAAGCGCTTCGGCAACCTGTGGATTCAGGGCGGGCCGCGCAGTCGTGTCTTCTTTCCCGACAAACCGGAAAAAGCACCCGCTCTGAACAAGATCCCGCTGGTGAAGTGGGATCGGCGCTACGCCTATGTGAGTTCGACCCACATGTTGCTGCCGCGGGGCTTGAATCTTGTCTATGACGAATGGGGTGGCGAAAAGGCCAGCGGTGTGTTGCTGCATGCCAAGTTCCTGGACACGTTCTCGGTCAAGGCGGCAGAGGAACTGTCGCGCAAACAGCACTATGCCGCTTCGGTCGAATACAAGGCCTATGCGGAAAACCTCAAGTCAAACCCGGATCTGTGGTGCAAGTGGTCCGAGAAGTACATCAACTGGCGCCAGCTTGAAATTCTGGGGCTCATGTCCAAAGGAAACTGGGCATGACCGTCGGGATCGTGATGCTGGTACACACGGCGCTGGGCCGGGCCGAGCAGGTGGCACGGCACTGGTCGGCTAGCGGGTGCCCGGTGGTTATCCATGTGGATCGGTCAGTCCCCAAAAAGACCTACACGGCTTTTGTCGAATCCCTGTCCGATCTACCGCGTGTGCGTTTCTCGAAACGGCACCGGTGTGAATGGGGCACATGGGGGATCGTGGCCGCCTCTCAGGCTGCATCGGAACTGATGTTGGCTGAGTTTGCGGACGTGCGGCATGTCTATCTCGCGTCTGGCTCCTGCCTTCCGCTGCGCCCGGTGCAGGAGTTGATTGATTACCTTGCAGCGCGCCCCCGGACGGATTTCATCGAGAGCGCCACGACAGCGGATGTTCCCTGGACTGTCGGCGGTCTTGATCAGGAACGCTTCACCCTGCGATTTCCGTTCTCTTGGAAACGTCATCGCTTTCTGTTCGACAGTTTCGTCAAGCTGCAACGCAGGCTTGGCCTCAAGCGAAAGATGCCGAACGGTCTTGTCCCTCATATGGGCAGCCAATGGTGGTGCCTGACACGACAGACGCTGTCCGCCATTCTGCAGGACCCTGAGCGTGCCACCTATGACAGTTTCTTCAAACGCGTGTGGATCCCGGATGAAAGCTATTTCCAGTCCCTCGCAAGGCTCTATTCCAGCCAGATCGAAAGCCGATCCCTGACGCTGAGCAAGTTCGATTTTCAGGGCAAGCCACATATCTTCTATGATGATCACTTGCAGTTGCTGCGCCGCTCGGACTGTTTCGTGGCGCGCAAGATCTGGCCACATGCCAATCGCCTCTATGAAGTGTTCCTGACAGATGCCGCAGGAGCAATGAAGAGGACGGAACCGAACCCCGGCAAGATTGACCGGATCTTCGCCAAGGCCGTAGACAGGCGGACGCGCGGGCGTGCGGGTCTCTATATGCAAAGCCGCTTTCCAAACGAAGGTTGGGAGAATGGCGTCACTTCGGGCCCCTATTCGGTGTTCGAAGGTTTCTCGGACCTTTTCGAGGATTTCGAGAGTTGGCTGACCAAGGCAACGGGCGCACGGGTCCACGGCCATCTGTTCGCACCTGATCGCGTCGAATTCGCCGGTGGTTACAGTGTCATGAATGGTGGCCTGTCTGACAGCGCAAAGCTGCGCGACTACAATCCGCGGTCCTTTCTTTGCAATCTGATCTGGAACACCCGGGGCGAGCGTCAGTGTTTCCAGTTCGGACCTGCTGACACGCAGGCGATCAGCTGGCAGATCGCCAAGGACCCGAACGCGCAGATCTCGGTCATCTCGGGGGCTTGGGCGGTGCCGCTGTTTCGGTCCAACCGGAATTTCGCGGATATCCGCAAGGATGCAGCCCTTCTTCAGAAGGTGGAAAGCGATCATCTGGATATTTTGCGTTCACCTTATGTGAAGGCGCGTGTGCGGATCTGGACCATGGCCGAGTTCATCGAGGCCCCGATGGAGCCACTGCAAACCATCCTGGATGAAATCGGGAACCGTGGTCTGCGCCGGCTGTCCGAAGTGCCCAAGATGGCAGACCTTGAAGGTTTCGGACAGTTTCTGCAAAATCTCAAGAACCAAGGGATGCACCCCTATCTGATGGGTGACTTCCCTGTGGCGCGTGACATTCAGCCGCCGACACAGTCCTCGCGCAAACCTTATCTGGTGCGATGAAGATGTCAGATCGGTTCGATTATTTCATCGTTTTTGCCGAGATGCGGACGGGTTCGAATTTCCTTGAGACGAACCTGAATGCCTATGCCGGGTTGGCCTGTCATGGAGAAGCATTCAATCCCCATTTCATCGGCTATCCCAACAGGACCGAGATTCTGGGCATCACGCAGCCCATGCGTGATGCCAATCCTGCCCGGCTGATCGAAGCGGTCAAGCATGGCAGCGATGGACTTGGCGGATTCCGTTTTTTCCACGACCACGACCCGCGGGTTCTTGATCTGTCGCTGCCGGACCCACGCTGTGCCAAGATCATCCTGACAAGAAACCCCGTGGACAGCTATGTTTCATGGAAGATCGCGCAGGCCACGGGTCAGTGGAAGCTGACCAATGTGAGCAAGCGCAAGGATGCGATGGCCGTCTTTGACCGGGCCGAGTTCGAAGCGCATCTGACTGCCCTGCAAGAGTTTCAAGTCCGATTGCTGCACGCCTTGCAGACCACCGGGCAGACGGCTTTCTATGTTGCCTATGAGGATCTGCAGGACGTGTCTGTGATGAACGGCTTGGCGCGGTTCCTGGGGATAGATCACCAGCTTGAAAGCCTTGATGAAAGCCTCAAGAAGCAGAACCCAGAGCCATTGTCCGAGAAGGTGCGGAACTTTGATCAGATGGCCGATGCGCTGGCGCGGCTGGATCGGTTCAACCTGACACGCACCCCGAACTTCGAGCCACGCCGCGGGGCGGCCGTGCCGGGATATGTCGCGGCAAAACACACGCCGCTGCTGTATCTGCCGATCCGCTCTGGCCCAGAGACGCAGGTTTTACAGTGGATGGCCGATCTGGACGGGATCAACCCAGATAGTCTGAACAGTGGTTTTACGCAGAAAACCCTGCGTCAGTGGATGCGCGGCCATACTGGCCATCGCAGCTTTACCGTCCTGCGTCATCCGGTAGCGCGGGCTCATGCCGCTTTCTGCGAGCGCATCTTGATGACGGGTCCGGGTCATTATGCTGAAATCCGCAAGATCATGAGGAAATCATACGCCGTGCCGATCCCCAAGGATGCACCCGGCCCGGACTATGACAGGCAAGCGCATCGCGACGCATTTATGGCGTTTCTGGAGTTTCTGAAGGTCAATCTGGCGGGTCAGACATCGGTGCGGGTAGATGCAGCCTGGGCCACGCAGATGCAGGTTTTGCAGGGTTATGCCCAGTTCGCCCTGCCTGACATGATCCTGCGCGAGGATGAGATCGAGGTGTATCTTCCGGCTCTGGCGCAGCAATTGGGGCATCCAGATCCTGCGACCCCGCAGGAGGTGCCGCCGGATCAGCCCTTTGCCTTGGCCGACATCCATGATTCCGAGATCGAGGAACTAGTCAGCACCATCTATCAACGCGACTACATCGCCTTCGGCTTCGGGCCGTGGGCGGCCACGTCCTGACTGAGCGGATCAGGCCGCCTGAACTGCGGGCGCTTCGGTAAGAATGGTGTAAAGTGTGCCGGGATCGGTATTGGCCCGCAGCTTGGTGCAAACGGACGCTTCGCGCAGGGTGCGTGACACAAGCGCCAGCGCCTTCAGGTGTTCCACCCCCGCGTCTTCAGGTGCAAACAGGGCGAAGATGATATCCACCGGCGCACGATCGACCGCGTCGAAGTCGATCGGCTTTTCCAGCAGCATGAAGGCACCTTGCACCGAATCCAGCCCGGCGATGCGGGCGTGGGGCAGGGCCACACCGTGGCCCACGCCCGTTGGTCCCAGCGTCTCGCGCTCCATCAGCGCCTCGACGGCGGCGGCGGCATTGATCTTGTAGACCGATGCCGCCATGTCACCGAGATCATGAAGAACGCGCTTCTTGCTGGTGGCCGAGGTAATCACCTTCACGGCCTCCGGCCTGAGGATGGTCGAAATCTTCATGTTCGCTCAACGCTCCGGTTGCGGGGGCCGCGACAGTTGCTATCGCGGGTCAATCCATCCGATATTGCCGTCTTCACGACGGTATACCACATTGACCCCTTCTTTTCCTTCATTTCGGAAAACCAGAACCGGTGCTCCTGCAAGCTCCATCTGCATGACCGCCTCACCCACGGATAGAGACGGTATTTTCGTCTCCATCTCGGCGATGATCATCGGTTGCAGCGTCGCAGGCTCCGAATCCTCGTCATTCCCCTCAGCCGCGAGGATATACGAGGACGCCTCCATGATTTCAACCGGCTCGGTCCATTCGCGGTGGTGATCTTTCAACCGACGCTTGTAGCGGCGCAGTTGCTTGTCCATCTTTTCATTGCAGGCGTCGAAAGCGGCATAGATTTCGGTGGCATGGGCCTTGGCAGCAGCGGTCAGGCCACTGGACAGATGGACGGTCGCCTCGCAGACGAATTCATGTGCGGATTTCGAGAAAACGACAGTCGCATCGGTGGGACGCTGCGAATACTTTGCCATCACGATCCCCATCTCATCCTTCACATGGGTCTGAAGGGCCTCGCCGATGTCGATTTGCTTGCCACTGATCTGATAGCGCATCATGTCTCCTTTGCATGACAAATCGGGGTGCGTCCGTGGCTGTGCCGCCGCGGTTCCGTCACGCCCGAATGCTGGATTGCGACCCTCGTGCAGTTCGACCCCGGCCTTGCCAAAATGGAAAGGCGACCAATGAAACGGGAGCTGCATACACGACTGTCATTCTTCTATTGGAGAGGAAGGTATGGGGGTCTGTCAATCAGAACAAATGCGCGAGCGGATGCTTGCGGGCACAAGACCGTTTCCACGGGGGACGGATGTCACGAGATGCGGAAACTGTCGCCCAGATAGACGCGCCGCACGTTCTCGTTGCGCACGACTTCGTCGGGGGTACCGGACATGAGGACTTTGCCATCATGCAGGATATAGGCCCGGTCCACGATCTCGAGGGTTTCGCGCACGTTGTGATCTGTGATCAGAACACCGATGCCACGTTTCTTGAGATCCGCGACCAGATGGCGGATATCACCCACGCTGATGGGATCGACCCCGGCGAAAGGTTCGTCCAACAGCAGATATTTGGGATTGGCAGCCAGACACCGGGCAATCTCGACCCTCCGCCGTTCACCACCCGACAGCGCCAGGGCCGGAGCGCGGCGCAGATGTTCGATCGAGAACTCGGAGAGCAACTCTTCCAGTCGTTCGCGTCGTTTGTGGCTATCCTTGATCGAGATATCGAGGATAGCCCCGATATTGTCTTCGACGGACAGGCCGCGGAAAATCGACATCTCCTGCGGCAGGTAGCCGATCCCCATCTTTGCGCGACGATACATCGGCAGATTGGTCACATCCTGCCCGTCAATAGTGACCTCGCCACCTTCGGGATAGACCAGACCGGCTATGGCATAAAAGGTCGTGGACTTGCCGGACCCATTGGGACCCAGCAGGGCGACCACTTCGCCGCGGTTCAGCTCCATACTGAAATCGCGGATCACAACGCGTTTCTTGTAGCTCTTGCGGAGATGTCGGACCCGTAGACCCGAATTCCCATCGGTGACGGTCAATTGAGGTTTGGCCATGCTCAATCCGCCCCGCGCAGGATCGTCTTGACCCGACCGTCCATCTGCGCCGTACCGTCTTCAAGATTGACCCGCATCAGATCCGAGGTAAGTGCGCTTGCGCCTTGTGTCAGAAGGACATTGCCGCGCATGACGACAAAACCGTCATCGACATTGTAATCGGCGCTCTCTGCCTCGGCGGCATCGGGGCCGCTGACCAGCGTGACTCCACCTGTGGCTTCCAACCGGGCGATCCGCGCCTGCTGCCCTTCCGAGGCTTCGGCATAGACGACCAGCACGCGCGGCGCGGCCAGTCGCATTTCCCCCTGAATGATGATGACATTTCCGGTAAAAATGGCCGTGCCATCCTGCTGGCTGACAGAAAGGCTATCGGCGGTCACTTCAACTGGTAGGGACGTGTCCTGCTGGATTGCCCCGAAGGCCAGATTCGTGGTCTGCGCCCGCACCTGCGTGGCCGGCCCCAGCATCGCAAGGGCAAGGATCAGAGCACATAGCAGGGAAGGGGCGGTCAGGGGCGAGTGTCCGAGCGGCACGGGTTGGTCTTTCTCAGTTTTCCGGATCATATATCAGCTTGACGCCATTTGTGAAAAACAAATGGACGTCACCTGTTTCAGGATCTGATGTCATCGTCATTTTTCCCGCATCTAACTGGCCGGGCGGTCCGGTTCCGGTAATAGGTCCGTCGGATTCGGCCGCGATTTCGCGCATGCTGGTCGTCAGTTCTTCGGTCTCGATCCGGTAGCCGGTGGAACTGATCAGAACCACGTCGCCTTCCAGCACGGCGATGCCCGAGATATCGTTCACGGTACCGAGCAGAGAGGTGATGTTGATCCGCCCGCCTTCGCTCAGGTCGATCTGTGCGGCCATACTGTCTGCGATCACGCGCTCGGGTTGGTCCGGGTCGACGCGGGCACTTGTGGCAACGAAGGAGACAAGATGCCCGTCCTCGGTCGCGCCCGCGAAAGTCGGCTCGGTGATCTGCTGGCTGCCCGTGCGGCTTTCCAGATCAGCCCTGTCGGCAGGAATGGGGCGTGTCGGATCAATCGTGCGAGAGAGCAGAAACAATGTCGACAACAGCGCCAGCGCTGTCAGTGGCAGAAGGATCTTCAGCCAGTTGATGACACGGGACCGAAGACTGGTGCGCAGGGCCATGTCTCAGCCCAGACCCACGCGCAGGCAATCATGGATATGCAGCAAGCCGACCGCGCGACCCGGCAGTTCCTTGTCGATCACGAAAAGGCAGGTGATCTTGCGTTCGTTCATCACGCCAACAGCCGCCTCGGCCAACGCATCAGGACCAATGGTGCGGGGATTGCGGGTCATCACATCCGCGGCGGTCAGGGACAAAAGACCGTCCATATGTCGCCGCAGGTCACCATCTGTGATGATTCCCGTCAGCAAACCGGCCGCATCAGTCACGCCGACCACGCCAAATCCCTTGCGGCTGATTTCCAGCAATGTGTCGCCCATCGGGGCTGTCCCGCTGACCAGTGGCAGTGCATCGCCAACATGCATCAGATCACGCACGCGGCTGAGTTGCGCGCCCAACTTGCCTCCGGGGTGGAAATTGCGGAAATCCTCGGGCTGGAATTGCCGATGTTCCATCAGGGCCACGGCCAGCGCATCGCCAAGCGCGAGGGTCATGGTGGTGGATGTCGTGGGAACGACACCCGTTCCACAAGCCTCATCAACGCGGGGCAAGGTAATCGCCACATCGGATTGCTTGAGCAGCGTGGAGCCCGCCCGGCTGGCAACGCCGATCATCGGGATGCCGAAGCGACGGGAATAGGCGATCATGTCGGCCAGTTCAGGCGTTTCGCCGGAATTCGACAGCATCAGAAGAACGTCATCCGGTGTCAGCATCCCCAGATCGCCGTGACTGGCCTCGGCTGGATGCACGAATTGTGCGGGCGTCCCGGTGCTGGCCAGAGTAGCCGCGATCTTGCGCGCGACATGGCCGGACTTGCCCATGCCGGATACAATCACACGGCCACGCGCGCCAAGCATCAACTCGACCGCTTCGGCGAATTCGCCACCAAGCCCATCCGCCAATTGGACGAGCCCGTCAGCCTCGGCGCGGATCACGCGGCGGGCGATGCTCAGGAATGTCTGTGCCTTGTCCATCAATGTGCGAAGATGTCCTGTTCGGGCCAGCCGGCAAGGTCGAGTTTGGCACGCATCGGCAGGAAATCGAAGCAGGCCTTCGCCATCTCGACCCGGCCTTCGCGCGCCAGCATCATGTCCAGCGCCTCTTTCAGGCGATGCAGATACAGCACGTCCGACGCGGCATAGTCCATTTGCGCCGTGGACAGTTCCACCGCGCCCCAGTCGCTTTGCTGTTGTTGCTTTGAGACATCCACGCCAACCAGATCCTGCAACAGATACTTCAAGCCATGCCGGTCTGTGAAAGTCCGGATCAGCTTGCTGGCGATCTTGGTGCAATAGACCGGCTGCGCCAGTGCGCCAAACGCGTTATACATCGCGGCAATGTCGAAACGTCCGAAATGAAACAGCTTCAGGACATCCGGGTTCTCGAGAAGAGCGGCAAGGTGGGGCGCTTCGGTCTGGCCCTTCGCGATCTGCACGATATGGGCATGGCCGTCACCGCCGGACAGTTGCACGACACACAGCCTGTCGCGATGCGGGTTCAAACCCATCGTTTCACAGTCAATCGCGACGACCGGACCAAGGTCCAGATCGGCGGGCAAATCGTTCTTGTAGAGGTAGTTTGTCATGTCATTCCCTTCGCGGAGGGAATGGTGCCCAGGAGAGGACTCGAACCTCCACGTCCTTGCGAACACTAGCACCTGAAGCTAGCGCGTCTACCATTCCGCCACCTGGGCACAGGTGTCGTGGAGAAGGCGTTTATCCCTGCGGCAAATGGGTGTCAACGAGGATTCGTCAGATTTTTTCGCGCCGTGCCGTTGTCCCGGTGTTCTGGTGAGGGCTGCGGCTCTGTAACGCCTTGTCCCAGCCGCTGACTGGGTTTAGGAACGGGCAGGATTTATTGGGCCGGAGGCTGCAACATGTCGAAACTCGTCACCATTTACGGCGGATCAGGCTTTGTGGGCCGCTATATCGCACGGCGATTGGCACAAGAGGGTTGGCGTGTGCGGGTGGCCGTACGCCGCCCCAACGAGGCGATGCATGTCAAACCCTATGGTACGCCCGGTCAGGTCGAGCCTGTTTTGTGCAACATCCGTGATGACGCCAGCGTGCGCGCCGTCATGCAGGGCGCCGATGCAGTTGTGAATTGCGTGGGTATCCTTTCCGAGACCGGCAAGAACCGCTTTGACGCTGTGCAGGCTGAAGGGCCGGCACGCGTGGCGCGGATCGCCGCCGAGATGGGTATTGCACGGATGGTGCAGATTTCCGCCATCGGTGCGGATCCCGAGTCAAAGAGCGACTATGCCCGCACCAAGGCGCTGGGCGAGCAAGCGGTGCTTGAGCATATGCCGCAGGCCGTGATCCTGCGCCCCTCGATCGTGTTCGGAGCCGAAGATCAGTTTTTCAACCGCTTTGCCCGCATGGCACAACTTGGGCCGATCCTGCCTGTCGTCGCCGCGGAAACGCGGTTCCAGCCGGTATACGTGGACGATGTGGCACGCGCTGCCCTTCTGGCGGTGCAAGGCAAGGCGGCCCCCGGGATCTATGAACTGGGCGGGCCGGATGTCTCGACTTTCCGCGCGCTCATGGGGCAAATGCTGGATGTGATCCAACGCCGCCGCATGATCGTGAACATTCCCTTCCCCGTGGCGCGCATGATGGCATTCGGTTTTGATATGCTGAACAAGGTCACATTGGGACTGGTGCCTGCACAGATCACTCGAGATCAGGTGCGCAATCTGGCACAGGACAATGTTGTGTCCGAAGGCGCGAAAGGGTTTGCAGATCTGGGCATAACGCCGATCTCGCTGGAATCGGTTCTGCCGGATTACCTTTGGCCCTATCGCCCCTCTGGTCAGTATGCGTCGATCAAGGCTTCGGCGCGGAACCTGCGGCAGAGCTGATCGCGTTCAACTGTAGGCATAGACCAACAGCACGATTCCAAGGATGACGCGGTAGATCACATAAGGTGTGAAACTGACGCTGCGCAGCAAACGCATCATCAGGCTCAGCGCCAGAAGGGCGGCGAAGAAGGCAAAGACGGCGGCTATCGCGCCGTCCCGCGCTGCCGCTCCGTCAGCCTTCACGGCCACCTCGGCCCCCAGCAGGACGCCCGAGGCCATGATCGTCGGGATCGACATCAGCATCGACAGCTTGGCCACATCATGTCGTGCGTAACCCAGCAGGCGACCGCCTGTGATGGTGATGCCCGATCGTGACGTGCCTGGGATCAGGGCCACGACCTGCCACAGCCCCATGATGACCGCATCGCGGATCGACCATTGCGCGGCCGTCTTGGTGCTTGGTCCGCGTTGATCGGCCCAGTAAAGGACCAGACCGAAGATCAGCATCGTCCACCCGATCACGGCAACGCCGCGCATCATATCGTCCAGTCCGGTCAGGTTCAGGATAAGGCCCACGATCACAACAGGCACTGTCGCGATGGCCAGGCACATGGCCAGCCAAGCACCCTGCGTGTCGATCTTGCCCCGCAACATCCGGGGAATCCCCAGAAGCGCCATCCGGACGTCCGACCAGAAATAGAGAATCACGGCGAGAAGCGTGCCCACATGCACGGCCACGTCGATCACTTGTCCCTGATCCTGCATACCCGTCAGCTCCGGCAAGAGAATCAGGTGACCAGAGGATGAAACCGGCAGAAACTCTGTCAGGCCCTGAATCACGGCGACAAGAAAAAGATGGAAAAGCGGCATCAGGCTTTGCTCCGGCTTTGCTCAGCTACCCTATAAAGTATTGTCAGAAAGGGGAAAGACTCGATTTATGTCCGATACGGACATAAATTAGGATGAAAATTCCCGCCAATGCCGCAAAGCAGCGTCAAAAATCGTATTATAGGTCAGTAAGACTGACTTTTAAACGGATTTGCCTTGGTTTAGAAGGTGCCAAACCAGATTTGATCGGAGTTTCCTTGTGGCCAAGCAACCGATGCTGAAATTCATCTCTGTCGAACGCGACATGCCCGAAAAGCGTGAGGCCGAGTCGCGCCGTCAGGATTTCAACGAGATCTATGCCGAATATGCGGATGCCAAGGCCAAGGAGCAGGCCAGTCGGTGCAGCCAATGTGGCGTGCCCTATTGTCAGACCCATTGCCCGTTGCACAACAACATCCCTGACTGGCTGCGCCTGACTGCCGAGGGCCGCTTGCAGGAAGCCTATGAGATCAGCCAGGCAACCAACACCTTCCCGGAAATCTGCGGACGCATCTGCCCGCAGGATCGTCTGTGTGAAGGCAACTGCGTGATCGAACAGTCCGGGCACGGCACAGTTACCATCGGCTCGATCGAGAAATACATCACGGACACCGCATGGGAGCAGGGCTGGGTCAAGCCGATCATCCCGGCGATGGAACGGGACCAGTCGGTCGGCATCATTGGCGCTGGTCCTGGCGGGTTGGCTGCTGCCGATGTGCTGCGCCGCGCCGGAGTGCAGGTTACGATCTATGACCGCTACGACCGCGCCGGCGGATTGCTGACCTATGGCATTCCCGGCTTCAAGCTGGAGAAGGACGTGGTCATGCGTCGCAATGACCAGTTGGAACAGGGCGGCGTGGAATTCGTGCTGAACTGCAATGTGGGCGAAGACATCAGCTTTGACGCCATTCGCGGTAAGCATGATGCCGTTGTCATTGCGACCGGTGTCTACAAGACCCGCGATCTGGATGGCGAAGGTGCGGATGCCGAGGGGATTGTGCGCGCCATCGATTATCTGACCGCCAGTAACCGTAAAAGCTTTGGCGATGATGTGCCCGAGTATGACAGTGGCGAGTTGAACGCAGCGGGCAAGCGCGTCGTCGTGATCGGTGGTGGCGACACGGCGATGGATTGCGTGCGCACTGCGATCCGGCAGGGCGCGACATCGGTCAAGTGCCTCTATCGTCGTGACCGCGCCAACATGCCCGGCAGTCAGCGCGAAGTGCAGAACGCCGAGGAAGAGGGCGTGATCTTTGAATGGCTGAGCGCGCCCAAGGGTTTCGTGGGTGAGCCTGTCACTGGTGTGATGGTGCAGAAGATGCGCCTTGGCGCACCTGATGCAACCGGCCGCCAGTCACCCGAGGTGATCGAAGGCGCAGATTACATCGAAGAGGCGGATCTGGTCATCAAGGCGCTGGGCTTCGAGCCCGAGGATCTGCCGAAGCTTTGGGGTGTTGAGGGTCTGGATGTCACCCGTTGGGGAACCATTCGCGCGGAATACACCACAGGCAAGACCAGCCTGGATGGCGTCTATGCCGTGGGTGATATCGTGCGCGGTGCCAGCCTCGTCGTCTGGGCGATCCGTGATGGACGCGATTCCGCGCAGGCGGTTCTGGAATACCTCAACACTGGCGCGCGCGCCGTTGCAGCAGAATGACAATGCGGCGTCACGCAAGTCACGCCACAGCAGATTGATTTCCGACAGGGCAGGACGCCCGACCCGGCACAGAATGAAAGGTTGAACCCATGACCAAGTATGATGAAAGCTGGGCTGTCGCCGAGGAAGCCAAGCGCAAGTGGATGGCCGAGAACGGTCTCTATGCCGAAGAGGAAGAGCATTCTTCCTGCGGTGTTGGCCTCGTCGTCTCTATCGACGGCAAGCCGTCGCGCCGGGTCGTCGAGAACGGGATTAACGCGCTCAAGGCGATCTGGCACCGCGGGGCCGTCGATGCTGACGGCAAGACCGGCGATGGCGCCGGTATCCATGTGCAGATTCCCGTCCCCTTCTTCTATGATCAGATCCGGCGCACCGGGCACGAGCCCAAGACGGACCAACTGATGGCTGTGGGTCAGGTGTTTCTGCCGCGTACCAATTTCGGTGCGCAGGAAACGTGCCGGACCATCGTGGAAACCGAAGTGCTGCGGATGGGCTATTACATCTATGGCTGGCGTCATGTGCCGGTCGATATTTCGTGCCTTGGCGAAAAGGCGAACGCCACCCGCCCGGAGATTGAGCAGATTCTGATTTCCAACATCAAGGGTGTGGACGAGGAAACCTTTGAGCGCGAGCTATACGTGATCCGTCGCCGGATCGAGAAGGCCGCTATCGCTGCAGGCATTCAGGGGATGTATATCTGTTCGCTGTCCTGCCGCTCGATCATCTACAAGGGTATGATGCTGGCCGAGCAGGTGGCCGAGTTCTATCCCGACCTTCAGGATCCTCGGTTTGAATCGGCTTTCGCCATCTATCACCAGCGTTATTCCACCAACACCTTCCCGCAATGGTGGCTGGCGCAACCCTTCCGCATGCTGGCGCATAACGGCGAGATCAACACGCTGCGCGGTAACGTCAACTGGATGAAATCGCACGAGATCCGCATGGCCTCGGGTGCCTTTGGTGATCTGGCAGAAGATATCAAGCCGATCGTGCAGGCTGGGTCGTCTGACTCTGCCGCGCTCGATTCCGTGTTCGAGGTGCTGGTTCGCGCGGGCCGTTCGGCGCCGATGGCAAAAACCATGCTGGTGCCGGAATCGTGGTCCAAGCAGGCGGTGGAACTGCCGCAAAGCTGGCGTGACATGTATTCCTATTGCAACTCGGTCATGGAGCCGTGGGATGGCCCCGCCGCCTTGGCGATGACCGATGGCCGCTGGGTCTGCGCTGGTTTGGACCGCAACGGTCTGCGTCCGATGCGCTATGTCGTGACAGGTGACGGTCTGCTGATCGCCGGGTCCGAGGCGGGGATGGTCCCGATCAAGGAAGCCACCGTGCGCGAAAAAGGCGCGCTGGGGCCGGGGCAGTTGATCGCGGTGGACATGAAGGAAGGCAAGCTTTTCCACGACTCAGAGATCAAGGACCGTCTGGCTGCTGCCCAGCCTTTTGGGGAATGGGTCGGCAAGATCAACGAATTGGACGATGCGCTGGCCAGTGTGACGGAAGCACCGCTGTTCAGCGGCGCTGAACTGCGCAAGCGCCAGATCGCGGCCGGCTATACCATCGAAGAGCTGGAGCAAATCCTTGCGCCGATGGCTGAGGATGGCAAGGAAACGCTGGCCTCCATGGGGGACGACACGCCCGCGGCTGTTCTGTCCACCAAGTACCGCCCGCTGTCGCATTTCTTCCGCCAGAACTTCAGTCAGGTCACAAACCCGCCCATCGACTCCTTGCGTGAATTCCGCGTGATGAGCCTCAAGACGCGGTTCGGCAACCTCAAGAACGTGCTGGACGAAAGCTCTGCCCAGACCGAGATTCTGGTGTTGGACAGCCCATTTGTCGGCAACGCACAGTGGGATGAGGTCACGCGCAACTTCAATGCGCCGTTGGTCGAGATCGACTGCACCTTCCCCGTGGGCGAAGATCACGATGCGCTTCGCAAGGGTCTGGAGCGGATCCGCGCCGAAGCTGAGGACGCTGTGCGCTCGGGTGCCGGGCATCTGGTGCTGACCGATCACAAGCAGAACGCAGACCGCGTTGCCATGCCGATGATCCTTGCGACAAGCGCTGTTCATTCGCATTTGACCCGCAAAGGTCTGCGGACCTTCTGTTCATTGAATGTGCGGTCGGCTGAATGTATCGACCCGCATTACTTTGCGGTGCTGATCGGTTGCGGGGCTACCGTCGTGAACCCCTATCTGGCCGAGGACAGCATCGCAGACCGGATCGCGCGCGGCCTGATCGACTGCACGTTGACCGAGGCTATGCGCCGCTACCGGGAAGCGATCGACCAGGGTCTGCTCAAGATCATGGCGAAGATGGGCATCTCTGTCGTCTCCTCCTATCGCGGCGGCCTGAACTTCGAGGCGGTCGGTCTGTCCCGCGCCATGTGCGCCGAGTATTTCCCCGGCATGACCAGCCGTATCAGTGGCATCGGCGTGACGGGGATCCAGCGCAAATCCGAAGAAGTTCATGCCAAGGGATGGTTGGGTGGGACCGATGTTCTGCCTATCGGCGGCTTCTACAAGGCCCGCCGATCCGGCGAGACGCATGCGTGGGAAGCAACCTCGATGCACCTGCTGCAGACCGCCTGCAACAAGGCCAGCTTCGAGATCTGGAAGCAGTATTCGGCCAAGATGCAGGCCATGCCGCCGATCCATCTGCGCGACCTGCTGGCGATCAAACCCTTGGGCGCAGCGATCCCGATCGAAGAGGTGGAGAGCATCACCTCGATCCGCAAGCGGTTCGTGACACCCGGCATGTCGCTGGGCGCACTGTCGCCCGAGGCGCACAAGACTCTGAACGTCGCGATGAACCGTATCGGTGCCAAGTCCGACAGCGGCGAGGGTGGCGAAGATCCGGCGCATTTCGTGCCCGAGCCGAATGGTGACAACCCCAGCGCCAAGATCAAGCAGGTCGCTTCGGGTCGCTTTGGTGTAACCGCTGAATACCTGAACCAGTGTGAAGAACTGGAAATCAAGGTCGCCCAAGGTGCCAAGCCCGGCGAGGGTGGTCAGTTGCCCGGTATGAAGGTGACGGACCTGATCGCCCGTCTGCGCCATTCGACCAAGGGCGTGACGCTGATCAGCCCGCCGCCGCATCACGACATCTATTCGATCGAGGATCTGGCGCAGCTGATCTATGACCTCAAGCAGATCAACCCACGCGCCAAGGTCACCGTCAAGCTGGTGGCTCAGTCGGGTGTTGGCACGATTGCGGCAGGCGTGGCCAAGGCCAAGGCCGATATCATCCTGATATCAGGCCATAACGGTGGCACCGGTGCCAGCCCCGCCACCTCGATCAAGTATGCTGGCTTGCCATGGGAAATGGGCCTGACCGAGGCGCATCAGGTTCTGTCGATGAACAACCTGCGCGACCGGATCACGCTGCGCACCGATGGCGGTCTGCGCACAGGACGTGACATCGTCATGGCGGCGATGATGGGGGCCGAGGAATACGGGATCGGCACCGCCGCCCTGATCGCCATGGGCTGCATCATGGTGCGTCAGTGCCAGTCGAACACCTGCCCTGTCGGCGTCTGCACGCAGGACGAGGCGCTGCGCGCCAAATTCACCGGCAATGCCGACAAGGTGGTGAACCTGATCACCTTCTACGCGCAGGAAGTGCGCGAGATTCTGGCCAGCATCGGTGCGCGCAGCATGGATGAGGTGATCGGTCGCGCCGATCTTCTGTCGCAGGTCAGCCGTGGTTCCGCGCATCTGGACGATCTGGACCTGAACCCGCTGCTGATCACCGTCGATGGCGCGGGTGACATCGTCTATGATCGTGCCAAGCCGCGCAATGTTGTGCCCGACACGCTGGACGCCGAGATTGTCCGCGACGCCGCGCGCTTCCTTGAGGAAGGCGAGAAGATGCAACTGTCCTATGCGGTGCAGAACACCCATCGGACCGTCGGCACCCGCGTCTCCAGCCATATCGTCAAGCGGTTCGGGATGCGCAATGCGCTGCAACCCAACCACCTGACGGTCAAACTGACAGGATCAGCGGGCCAAAGCCTTGGGGCCTTTGCGGCACCTGGGTTGAAGCTGGAAGTGTCGGGCGATGCGAATGACTATGTCGGCAAGGGCCTTTCGGGGGGAACCATCGTGGTGCGTCCGCCAATGGCCAGCCCGCTGGTCGCGTCGGAGAACACGATCATCGGCAACACCGTGCTTTACGGTGCGACGGATGGTTATCTGTTTGCGGCCGGCCGCGCGGGTGAACGCTTTGCCGTGCGCAACTCGGGGGCCAAGGTCGTGGTCGAAGGCTGCGGCAGCAACGGTTGCGAATACATGACCGGCGGCGTTGCCGTGATTCTGGGCGGCATCGGTGCCAATTTCGGCGCGGGGATGACCGGGGGCATGGCGTATCTCTATGACCCAGAAGGCGTTGCAGCCAAGATGATGAACATGGAGACATTGGTGACCTGCCCGGTGACCGTCCCTTATTGGGAAGATCAGCTCAAATCGTTGATCCAGCGCCATCTGGACGAAACCGGAAGTCGGCGTGCTGCGGACATTCTCCAGCACTGGGAGGCAGAACGCGCCAACTTCATCCAAGTCTGTCCCAAGGAGATGCTGATCCATATTCCGCACCCCCTGACGATCGAAAAGCAGGCGATGCCCGCCGAATAAGTCATATTCGGGACCAACCTTACCAAGCTATTGAAAACCCGGCGTGTTTTCGCCGGGTTTTTCTTTTTTAAGACATTATCTATGAAAAATTTTGTCTCATTCGCGCGTTAGGGTTGAGTATGTTTGACAGTTAGAGCTGCGCAATGCCCACCGAATATAGCTTCTCGTTCTACACCCTGGACCCCGGCAACCCGCCGTTTTTTGGCACAAGCTTGACTCCTGTAACGCTGACCGCTGTCGATCAGAATGACAACGGATCACTGGGCACATCGCAGGGCGATACGGTCGGGGGATTCGCTGTCACCAGTGTCTGGGTGGGTGATACGATAACCGTTCGCATCAATGGTCAGAACGTGACCATGACAGGCGTCACCTATTATCGCGCCGGGGCGTCTGCCGTCTTCATGCCGACGGATGGCACGGTGCTTGTTCCGTCAAGCTTCCGCTCTTCGACCTTTGTGAACACTTCAACGCAATATGACCTGCCACCGGTTCCTTGCTTCGTCGCGGGAACGATGATCTTCACGGCGAAAGGGGCGCTGCCGGTCGAATCCTTGCAGCCTGGGGATCTCTTGCTGACACGCGACAGCGGCATGCGCCCGGTCCGTTGGGTTGGTCAGATCACCGTTGACGGGACCGGCCGGTTTGCCCCGATCCGATTCATGCCGGATACGCTGGGCAACACACGCGCTCTGCTTGTCTCACCCAACCATCGTATGCTGATGACCGGCTGGAAAGCCGAAATGTATTTCGGCGAGAGCGAAGTTCTTGTCCCTGCAAAGACACTGGTTAATGGTGACACGATCAGCGTGGCACCCTGCGCGCAGGTCACCTATGTCCACATCCTCATGGATCATCACGAAGTGATTTTTGCGGAAGGGGCCGCCACCGAAAGCCTGCATCCAGGTGACTATCTGATTGCGGGGGCCAGCGAAACACGTGCCGAGATTCTGGCCTTGTTCCCGGAACTGGCGACAGAATCCGGTCGGGACAGATGGAAACCCATACGCAGTATCGCAAAGTCCCGCGAGGCGACGCTTCTGGTTGCATGACTGGGCTTTCCCAAGTGCCGCTGCTTGCCTATAGCTGACAGCGTGGCACGCAAGACGAAAACAACACGCGCGAAACGCTCATCCAGCGCAGCAGGACTGGCTCCTCTGCGAACCCTACGGCGTTGGTTGCTCCGCGGACTTTTGGGGTCTGTTGTGTTGATGCTGCTCTGGGTGCTGTCCTATCGCGTCATCAACCCGCCTACCACGCTCTACATGCAGTCAGAAAAGCGGTATCTGGGTGAGATCAGCCGTGAATGGGTAGATGCCGATGAGGTGGCCCCAGTGATGTTGCGTGCCGTCGTCGCGGCGGAGGATGCAAATTTTTGTCTCCACATGGGTTTCGATCTGGACGCTATCAAGACAGCTATCGACTCGGGCGCGAACCGCGGGGCGTCTACGATCACGCAGCAGGTTGTCAAGAATGCTTTCCTTTGGCACGGTCGAAGCTGGGGCCGAAAGGCGCTTGAAGCTTTGATCACTCCTGTGGTCGAGCTGACATGGCCCAAGCGGCGCATCCTAGAAGTCTATTTGAACATCGCCGAGTTCGACGAGGGTGTGTTTGGCGTCGAGGCGGCCTCACGACACTATTTCGGGATTGGATCGGAAAGCCTGTCATCGGCACAGGCCGCGCGACTGGCGATGGTGCTGCCTGCTCCCAAGGCAAGGTCGGCGGAATCGCCGACAGCATCTCAGCGTCGCCGCATCGCGGTGATTGAAGACGGAGCGCAGTTGATCGCCACCGATGGACGAGCCGCCTGTTTCGAGGATTGAAAATCCGCGCGCAGCAAGGCATGCAGGGGGGCAACCCGTAATTGAAGGCAAATCTGTTCCATGGCGCGGCTATTCCACGTTCCCCTGTCCCCTTTCTGCCGCAAAGTCCGGTTGAGTCTGGCGGAAAAGCGCATCGAATGTGAGCTGGTCGAAGAGCGATACTGGGAGCCATCGCCTGATTTTCTGCGTCGCAATCCCGCGGCTAAGGTTCCGGTGCTCAAGATCGACGGCAAGACGATGTCGGAAAGTGCCGCGATCTGCGAGTATCTGGAAGAGGCCTATCCCGAACCTCCGTTGATGCCACGCGGACGGGACGACCGCTATGAGGTACGACGGTTGGTGGCCTGGTTCGACGACAAGTTCCACCACGAGGTGACGTCGAAGCTTCTCTACGAACGGGTGAACAAAAAGATCATGTCCCGCGGTTTTCCCGACAGCCGCAACGTCAAGGATGGTGCCAAGGCTATCAAGTTTCATCTGGACTACATGGCATGGCTTCTGGATCATCGACGCTGGCTTGCTGGTGATGTTATGACCCTTGCCGACTTCGCCGCCGCGGCCCATCTGTCCTCGCTGGACTATATCAGCGATGTTGATTGGAACCGCTCGCAGTCGGTCAAGGACTGGTATGCCACGATCAAGTCTCGCCCGGCGTTTCGGTCGATCCTGGCCGATCAGGTTCCAGGTTTTCCCCCACCGGGTCACTATGCTGATCTGGATTTCTGAGACACCCGTTGCGCAAGGGGTGCTGCCAGCTCCTCGACCTGCCGCCTTCCGCCAAGGGTATTTCGCGCAAGAAGAAACGGGCGCGTGATGGAAGGGTTAAAACAACGATTGATTGCTCAGGCGCGGGCCGAAGGGTTTGACGCGTGTCGCATATGCAGACCGTGGGATGTGCCGGAGGTTCCTGAACGGCTGGCGGCTTTTCTGGCGGCAGGATATCACGGCCAGATGGCGTGGTTGGCGGAACGCAGTGGATGGCGTGGTGATCCGGCGGCGCTTTGGCCTGATGCCCGGTCCGTGATCATGCTGGCTGAAAGCTACACGCCTGAAACAGATCCGTTGGCAGCGCTGGAGCGAAAAACCGCCGGAACAGTCTCTGTTTATGCGCAGAACAAGGACTACCACGATCTGGTCAAGAAGCGGCTAAAACGACTGGCGCGCTGGTTGATCGACGCAGGCGGTGGCGAGGTCAAGGTTTTCGTTGATACGGCACCCGTGCCCGAGAAACCCTTGGGTCAAGCGGCAGGTCTGGGATGGCAAGGCAAGCATACCAATCTGGTCAGCCGCCAATTGGGAAGCTGGTTCTTCATCGGGTCAGTCTTCACCACGCTGGACTTGCCCGTGGACGCCCCCGAGGTTGATCATTGTGGATCTTGCCGGAATTGTCTTGATATCTGTCCGACCAAGGCATTTCCGGCACCTTACCAACTGGATGCGCGGCGCTGCATTTCCTATCTTACGATCGAACACAAAGGCCCGGTTGATCCCGAATTGCGGCCCTTGATGGGAAACCGGATCTATGGCTGTGACGATTGCCTGGCCGTTTGCCCGTGGAACAAGTTCGCCGTTGCGGCGCGCCACATAGGATATCACGCCCGACCGGATCTTATCTCGCCACCGCTGGCCGATCTGGTCAAATTGGATGATGCGGGCTTCCGTGCTTTTTTCGCCGGGTCGCCGATCAAGCGTATCGGTAGAGACCGCTTTGTCCGCAATGTGCTCTACGCTATCGGCAACTCCGGCGATCCGGGGCTCATAGCCGCAGCACAGCCCCTGAGCGACGATCCGGCGGAAGAGGTCGCCGATGCCGCGCGGTGGGCGGTGATGCGACTGAAAGGTGCCGCAAACAGGATGGCATAGGCGACCCGGCGGGCTACACCCTCACCAGAACATGCAAAGGAGAAACCCATGGCGCTGCTACTGGGGGTGGATACGGGCGGAACCTTTACGGACGCCGTGTTGATTCACAATGAGACCGAGGTGATCGCAAGTGCCAAGGCATTGACCACACGAACAGATCTGGCGATCGGGATCGGTTCGGCCGTCCGTGCCGTGCTGACGCAGGCCGCCGTGTCGCCGGGCAAGGTCGCTATGGCCTCGCTGTCGACGACGCTGGCAACAAATGCGTTGGTCGAGGGGCAGGGCGGGCGCGTTGGGTTGGTCTATATCGGCTTCGATGCGCGCGATCTTGAGACGCATGGCTTGTCGAATGCGTTGCGAGGAGATCCGGTTCTGGTCCTGCAAGGGGGTCACAGTCACGCCGGGGGTGAGGTGGTTCCGCTAGATACTGCCACGCTTGAGGCTTGGTTAGAGACTGTTTCAGGCATCTCGGGCTTTGCGGTCGCGGCACAGTTTGCCACGCGCAATCCGGCGCACGAGAATCGGGCGGCCGAGATCATTGGCTGTATGACAGGACGGCCTGTCAGTTGCTCCCATCATTTGTCGGCGCGACTGAACGGACCGAAACGTGCCCTGACCGCCGTTCTGAACGCGCGGCTGATCGGTATGACGCATCGCCTGATCGGGCGGGCGGAAGACGTGCTGAAGGAGGTTGGGATCAATGCCCCGTTGATGGTCGTGCGTGGAGACGGCGCGCTGATGTCAGCGGCCCAAGCCAAGGCACGGCCTATCGAGACCATCCTGAGCGGACCTGCCGCGAGTATTGTTGGTGCCCGTTGGTTGACCGGTGCCGACGAGGCGCTGGTTTCCGACATCGGAGGGACAACGACCGATATCGCCGTTCTGCGCCATGGAAAGCCCGCGATTGATCCCAATGGCGCGCAGGTCGGGCCCTACAGAACGATGGTCGAAGCTGTGGCGATGCGCACCCACGGATTGGGGGGTGACAGCGAAGTGCATTTCATCGCCGACGGGTTGGAGGGCGGTGTGACCCTCGGACCACGCAGGCTTTTGCCGGTGAGCCTGATTGCTTTGGACGCGCCGGATGCGGTGCACGATGCGCTGGACGCACAATTGCGCACGGCTGTTCCCGGTGAGCATGACGGGCGGTTTGTGAAGGCAGTGGCCGGCGTTGATGCAGGCGGGTTGTCTGACCGCGACATGGTTTTACTGGAAAGGATCGGCGCAGCGGTGCAGCCTTTGGCGGCGGTTCTGAAGACACGCATTGAGGGGCAGGGCTTGCAACGTCTTGTTGGGCGGGGGTTGGTCCAGGTGGCAGGGGTAACCCCGTCAGACGCAAGCCATGTTCTGGGGGGCCTGACAGCATGGGATCGCGACGCAGCCGAAAAGGCATTGCTTTTGCTCGGGCGCAGGCGAACCGGCGCGGGCGAGGTTCTGGCGCGCGATGCAATGACGCTGGCCCGCATGATTGTGGACAGGCTGACCGAACAGACGGTTCTGGCTCTATTAGAGTCTGCTTTTGCAGAGGAAGGCAGCACATTTGACGCCAACCCATCCGATCTTGCGCGCCATCCCTTGATGCAAAGGGCGCTGTCCGGGCATCGCGGGCTGATTGCGCTGCAGGCCGGATTGGCCGTCGACGTGATCGGATTGGGGGCGTCGGCTGCCAGCTACTATCCCGCGGTTGGATTGCGCCTGAATACGCGGATGATCCTGCCTGAACACGCAGGAGTCGCCAACGCGATCGGGGCGGTGGTCGGGCAGGTGACATTCCGCAAAAGCGGCATTGTTTCGGCACCATCCGAGGGAAAATACAGGGTTCATCTTGAAACCGGACCCGAGGATTTCCCGGACCCGGAAAAGGCCATGTCCCGGCTAGAGGCAGTGCTGAGGACCGAAGCAGCGACAGAAGCGCGCCGCGCAGGGGCGGGTGAGATCCTTGTGACATGTGACCGCGAGATCAGGCGCGCGCAGGTCGAAGCGCGAGATGTGTTCATTGAAGCCGTCCTGACAGTCGAGGCAAGCGGTCGGCCGCGCGTGGCCGTTGATCCGGCATGAGGCGTGCTGCAAGGGTGAAAGCAGGATGAGGGCCGGACAGCGGCGTGTTATGCTGGGCTGACTGTGGATGAAGGAGAAGGCAATGCGCGCTGCAGACAGATTTGACGCGGACATGGCAGAGCGACTGGACGGGCTGCGGGACGAAGGGCTTTACAAGATCGAGCGTGTCATTGCCTCGCCTCAGTCCGGCGAGGTGGTTCTGGAAGGTGACGGGCAGGCCATCAACCTGTGTGCCAATAACTATCTGGGGCTGGCCGATCATCCTGACCTTATCCAAGCCGGGCGCGCGGCACTGGAGCGCTATGGTTACGGCATGGCCTCGGTCCGGTTCATCTGTGGCACGCAGGAAGAGCACAAGGCACTGGAGGCACGGATTGCGGCCTATCTGGGAATGGAGGATTCCATCCTCTATTCCAGCTGTTTCGATGCCAATACAGGCTTGTTCGAGACGCTTCTGGGGCCGGAGGACGCGATCATCTCGGACGCGCTGAACCATGCCAGCATCATCGACGGTGTACGTCTGTGCAAAGCGCAGCGCCTGCGTTACGCCAATTCGGACATGGCCGATCTTGAGGCGCAGTTGCAGGCGGCATCCGGTGCGCGGCATCGTTTGATTGCCACCGACGGGATATTTTCGATGGATGGCTACATGGCCAAGCTGGAGCAGATCTGCGATCTGGCTGACCGCTACGACGCCATGGTCATGGTCGATGACAGTCATGCCGTGGGTTTTGTCGGCCCGACCGGGCGCGGCACGGCCGAGGCTTGTGGTGTGATGGACCGGGTGGACATCATTACAGGCACCCTTGGCAAGGCGCTGGGGGGTGCCTCGGGCGGATATACGGCGGCGTCTGCGCCGGTGGTGGACTGGCTCCGGCAAAGGTCGCGCCCCTATCTTTTCTCGAACACGTTGGCCCCGGTAATTGCGGCCACCAGTCTCAAGGTGTTCGATATGCTGGAGTCAGGCGACGCTCTGCGCGCGACCCTTTGGGAAAATGCCGCCTATTTCCGGGCGCGCATGGGCGCGCTGGGGTTCGAGTTGCTGCCGGGGGAACATGCGATCATTCCCGTGATGCTGCGCGATCCAAAACTGGCGCGCGACATGGCGGCGCGCTTGCATGAAAAAGGCGTGTTCGTGACGGCTTTCTCGTTCCCGGTGGTGCCGCGTGGACAGGACCGCATCCGCACTCAGATGTCGGCAGCCCTGAGCCGTGACATGCTGGACCGGGCGATCGACGCCTTCTATGTGGTCGGCCGTGACATGGGGGTAATCTGATGAGCAACCAGATGAAAGCGCTGGTGAAATCCAGCGCCGAACCCGGCCTTTGGATGGAACGGGTCCCGGTGCCGGAACCGGGGCCGTCGGATGTGTTGATCAGGGTCAGGAAATCCGCCATTTGCGGCACGGACGTGCATATCTGGAAGTGGGATGACTGGGCCCAGGCCACGATTCCCGTGCCCATGGTTGTCGGGCATGAATTCGTGGGCGAGATCGTCGAAACCGGGGCGGCCGCTACGAAATACACCGTGGGCATGCGTGTGTCGGGCGAGGGGCATATCGTGTGTGGTGTCTGTCGCAACTGCCGCGCCGGACGCGGACATCTGTGCCGCAATACGAAAGGCGTCGGGGTCAATCGGCCCGGCAGTTTTGCCGAATACCTGTGTATTCCCGAGGCCAATGTCGTGCCTATTCCGCCTGAGATCCCCGATGAGATTGCAGCGATCTTCGATCCGTTCGGCAACGCCGTTCATACGGCTCTAAGCTTCGATCTGGTGGGCGAGGACGTACTGGTCACCGGGGCTGGTCCCATCGGGATCATGGGCGCGCTGGTGGCGCAGCGTGCGGGGGCGCAGCGCGTGGTCATCACGGATATCAACCCCTACCGTCTGGATCTGGCCCGGCGCCTGGGTGTGCAGCATGTGGTCAAGGCGGACGAGGAAGGTTTGGACGCGGTCATGGCCCGGATCGGGATGACCGAAGGGTTCGACGTCGGGCTGGAGATGTCAGGCGCGCCGCCAGCCATGCGGGACATGATCCACTACATGAACAACGGCGGCAAAGTCGCGCTTTTGGGGATTGCACCACAGGGCTTTGCAGTGGACTGGAACGAGGTGATCTTCAAGATGCTCCATATCAAGGGCATCTACGGGCGCGAGATGTTCGAGACATGGTACAAGATGATCGCTCTGGTTCGCGGTGGGCTGGACCTTTCGGGTTTGATCACCCACCGGATCGGAATCGACGACTATGAGGCGGGTTTCAAGGCCATGATTTCGGGCGATGCAGGCAAAGTGGTCATGGACTGGTAGCGGAGCAGAGGTTTCGCTGACGGTGATTTGAGTATTTTCAGAACGGTGAATGCTTGCACGCGCCTTGAAAGCGTGGCCGGAAGGTGCAGGTTGAGCGCAGACAACGCAAGGACGGAGGCTATCATGCCGAAATATGAGAGAAACCCCGATGTGGTGGCCAATCTGACGCCCGAGCAATTCTGGGTGACGCAGGAAAGCGGCACCGAGCGGCCCGGTTCAGGCAAGCTTCTGCGGAACAAGGAGCCGGGGATCTATGTGGATATCGTTTCGGGCGAGCCGCTGTTTGCCTCGTCGGACAAGTATGACAGCGGCTGCGGCTGGCCGAGTTTCACCAAGCCCATCGAGCCCGCGCATGTGCGGGAACTGACCGATACAACGCATGGGATGGTGCGTGTCGAAGTGCGCAGCGCCCACGGGGACAGCCATCTGGGGCATGTTTTCCCAGATGGGCCGCGAGACAAGGGTGGGCTAAGGTATTGCATCAATTCGGCCTCTCTGCGCTTTGTGCATCGTGATGACATGGAGTCCGAGGGTTACGGCGATTATCTGGATCAGGTGGAGGATATCCGATGACTGAAGAACGTGCTGTTCTGGCAGGTGGCTGCTTCTGGGGAATGCAGGACCTGATCCGCAAGCTGCCCGGCGTGATCCGCACGCGGGTCGGCTATACCGGGGGAGATGTGCCCCACGCCACTTATCGGAACCACGGCACCCATGCCGAGGGGATCGAGATCATTTTCGACCCAGAGCGGATCACCTATCGTCGCATTCTGGAGTTCTTCTTCCAGATCCATGACCCCACCACCATGAATCGTCAGGGCAATGACATCGGCCTGTCCTACCGGTCTGCCATCTACTATGCAGATGAAGCTCAGCGGGACGAGGCACTGAACACTATCGCGGATGTCGAAGCGTCCGGGATATGGCCGGGGAAGGTCGTGACGGAAGTCGAACCCGTCGGAGAATTCTGGGAGGCCGAACCGGAGCATCAGGATTATCTTGAGAAGCGCCCCAATGGCTATACCTGCCATTTCCCGCGACCACATTGGGTGTTGCCCAGGCGTGCGTGACGACCAACCGATGATCCCGCAGAAACCGGCCCGGACACGCGGCCTTGTGCATCTGATCGCCGCGACGGGCTATTCCATGGCGGGTCTGCGGCGCCTGTGGCAAGAGGCGTCTTTTCGACAAGAGATTGCGGGAGGTCTGGCGGCGTTGGTGGTGCTTTTGATCAGCGGCGCACCGGGCCAAAGCGTTGTGATCTATCTGATGATGCTTCTGGCGCTTCTGACGGTCGAGGCGCTGAACACGGCGATCGAGGTGATCGTGGATCACCTGTCGCCCGAGTGGTCTGAATTCGGCAAGCAGGCAAAGGATGTGGGATCAGCGGCTGTGTTCCTGATGATCCTGATCAATGTGATCTGGTTTATTGTGACGATGTACGGCCTCTGGGTCGTGCGGGGTTAACGCCATACCCATAAGTGCGAAAGAAAAAAGGGCGCCCGGAGGGGCGCCCTTTTCCGATGTGATCCCGAAGGATCAGATCGATTAGAAACGATAGTTCGCACGGATCTGGAAGGTCGTGGCTTCAATGTCAGTGCCAGTGCCTTTGAAATCATCGAACTCGTGGTAAAGCACTTCGCCGCCCAGCGAGATCGTGTCCGTCACCATGTGCTCGTAGCCGGCACCGACGAAGTAACCGGTGTCATAGCCCAGACCATCAACGTCTGCACCGGCGCCACCTGCGGTTGCGTAGAGCAGACCGTTACCCAGATCGTAGCCACCGCGCACTTTCAGCCGGTACACACGCTCAAGCGTCGCAGCGCCTACTGACAAGTCAGCAATGTCGGCGTCGAGGCCGGCACCCAGCACGAAATTACCGAAGTCCCAGTCATAACCGGCTGTGAAGCCGCCAATGACGTCATCGCCGCTGGTCGAAGCACCGGTAGCGTCGGAGGCTTCAACATCAGCATAACCCAGCTGAAGACCAGCGTAGCCACCAGTCCAGTCGCGGCCCATGGTCATTGCGACGGGTGCGGGTGCTTCGATCATCGGCTCCATGGCTGCGGGCGCAGCCGAACCGGCGAATGCGGGAGCTGCGAGTGCGGAGACGCTCAGAGCTGCCAGAAGTGTATGTGTAAGTTTCATAGTCCCATCCTTTCGTTACGGGGTCGTTACTGCAAAATGCGAAAAGCCATCACAACAACGATCCCGGCAGAAATGCTCTTGAACCGCCTATATCGCAAGAGTTGAGCATTAGATTTCGGAACAACAAAACGTGAGGAAAATTGGCAAAAAATAGCCTATTTGATTGAGTTTTTCCGCCGATCCTGTTTTCCATCCTGGGTTGACTTGGTTTGATCGAGTGCTTTCACCCGCGTTGCGTGGTGACCATTGACCTTTACACCTACACCCGTCAGCATCACGATGCGGTCGCAGGGAAGCGGGAATTATGCAGCCATTACGGGGGATTATCCTCAAACTCTGTTCGGTCATTCTGTTCATCACAATGGCATCCCTGATCAAGGCAACGGCGGATCATGTGCCACCGGGTCAGGCCGTTTTCTTCCGGTCTTTTTTTGCCATGCCTGTCATACTCGCGTGGCTCTGGATGCGAGGAGACCTGCGGACAGGGCTCAAAGTGACGTCACCACTGGGACATTTTTGGCGCGGTTTTGTAGGAACTGCTGCGATGGGTCTTGGATTCGCGGGATTGGGCCTTTTGCCCCTGCCGGAAGTTACGGCGATCGGTTATGCGGCGCCGCTGTTAGTCGTTGTTTTTGCTGCGATGTTTTTGAATGAAGAAGTGCGTGCCTTCCGGCTTTTTGCGGTCGCGCTGGGGATGGTGGGCGTGATGGTGGTGCTGGCGCCGCGTTTGACCCTGCTGTCGGGGCCGACGGTTGAGTCAGCGGCCGCTCTGGGAGCGATGCTGGTGCTGATGGGTGCAGTCTGTGCGGCGCTTGCACAGATCTATGTTCGCAAGTTGGTGCAGACCGAACAGACCTCGGCCATCGTTTTCTTTTTCTCGATGACGGCCACAGGGTTGTCATTGCTGACACTCCCCTTCGGATGGGTGATCCCCCTGCCGTTCGAGGCGGCATTACTCATCGTGGCAGGGCTACTCGGGGGGCTGGGGCAGATTTTCCTTACCTCCGCCTATCGCTTTGCCGATGCCAGCGTCGTGGCGCCCTTCGATTACGCCTCGATGCTATTCGCGATTCTGATCGGGTATTTCATCTTTGATGAAGTGCCGACGGTTCAGATGTTGATCGGTGCTGGTCTGGTCATACTGGCCGGCGTGATGATCATCTTGCGCGAACATGCGCTCGGCCTGAAGCGGGAAAAGGCGCGATCTGGCATGACCCCGCAAGGGTGACGCCGGTTTCACAGATCCCGCAAACCGGCCAAGGCATAACCCGCCGGCAGCAGCGCCCTGCGGAACCTGCCCAAGGGAAATCGGGGGGCATCGGCGCGCATAACTGCAGGATGGGGGAGCCTTGTCGGCTTGTCCTGCGCAAGATCGGCCAGCAGTGCGCCTGTATAGCTGCCCATCGCTACGCCGTTTCCATGAAAGGCAAAGCCGGCAAAGGCACCGGGCATCCCGGAGATTGGCCCGCAATAGGGCACGCGGTTCGCGCTGAAGCAGACCATCCCGCTCCAGCCATGTGGTGTCTCGACATGGCGCCATGCCGGGAACATCGCATCGAAATGCGCGCGTGCGCGGGCGGTGATACCCGCTTCTGCACGCGCAGACGCCAAAAGACCGCCACGCATCCCGAACAGAAAGCGATTGTCGGGCATCAGGCGAAAATAATGCAACAGGTTTCGCGTATCGTAGGCCATCTGCCGGCTGTTCCAGCCCGCTGCGTCAAGTTCGGTCTGCGTCAATGGGCGCGTCACCAGAACATTTGATTGCGCGGGCATATAGCGCGCAGCCATCCAGGGCGGCAGATCATCTGATGAATAGCCATTCGTCGCAAGAATCAGACGCTTTGCACGGATCGTGGCCTTGCCCGTTCGAACCTCGATCCCGTTGCCCATCTGGGTGATTGCGGCGACCGGGCTGTACCCGTGGATACGCGCGCCAAGACTGCGGGCCGCCTGAACCAGCCCCGCGATATACTTGCGCGGGTTCAGGGCGAAACCGACGGGGATGGTCAGCCCCCCCAAGAACGGCCCAGACATACCCAGATCGTCCAGTTGGGTCGGAGTGTGCCATGTGGCATCCACCCCGTATTCACGCCTGACCCGCGAGATATCGTCTTGAAGGCCGCGGGCGTTGCGCGAGTTATGGGCCAGAATCGTCTCGCCCTGCGAATGAGTATCGGCGTCGATGCCGTGCTCCTCCAACAATCCTGCAACTAACGCCACGGCGTCCTGCTCTGCACGCCGCCAGCCCATAAGCGCCTCTTGCCCGAACCGGCGAGCGATATCTGCACTGCTGGCTTTCGCCCCGCCGAGGCAGCAGAATCCCCCGTTTCGTCCAGAAGCGCCCCATCCCGGGTGCATGGCGTCCAGAACAATGGTATCAACACCGTCCCGCGCCAGATGCAGGGCGGACGACAGGCCGGTGAAACCCGCGCCGATGACGACCACATCCGCCGTGTGATCCCCTGTGACCGGCGGAAAACCGTCTGCGTCATCAGGCACTGTTCCTGCCCAAAAACAGCCTGCAACCGGGGCGTTGCTATAGGCGAAGGCCGGAAAGATACGGGTCATGTTGCGCGCGCTGCGGCCTGTTCATCGCGTTGTTGGGCAAGGCTGCTGCGTTTCGAGATGATCGAGGCCGTGACCACACCTACCGTCACGATGGCGATCATGATCGTGGACAGGGCGTTGATCTCGGGCGACACACCCATCCTGACGGCCGAGAAAATGCGGATTGGCAATGTTGTCGCGGATGGTCCGGCGGTGAATGAGGCGATCACCAGATCGTCCAGCGACAGGGTGAAGGCCAGTAACCACCCTGAAATCACCGCAGGCGCGATGATCGGCAGCGTCACGAGACGGAACGCATCGAAAGGAGAACAGCCCAGATCAAGCGCCGCTTCCTCCAGCGATTTGTCGAAACTGACCAGCCGCGACGATACGACGACCGAGACGAAGCACATCGAAAAGGTCGTATGCGCCAGCACGACGGTGAAGATACCCCTATCCAGCCCGATCCCGATGAAAAGCAACAGCAGCGACAGACCGGTAATCACCTCGGGCATCACCAAGGGGGCGTAGATCATTCCGGAAAACAATGTCCGTCCCATAAAACGGCCGCCGCGCACCAGAACATAGGCGCCCATCGTGCCAAGGATCGTGGCAATGGTGGATGACGCCACGGCGACCTGAATCGTGACCCATGCCGCATCAAGGAAGGACTGGTTCTGCAACAGCGAGCCGTACCATTGTGTCGAAAAACCAGCCCAGACCGTCACCAGACGTGACTCGTTGAAGCTGTAGATGATCAGGATCAGCATCGGCAGGTAAAGGAATGCAAAACCGACCGTAAGGGACGTCGCATTGAACCAGGAAAATCGTCTCATTGGTCCAACTCCCGCTGCTTCTGCTCGTTGCGCTGGAACAGCACGATCGGCACCACAAGGATCAGCAGCAGGATCACCGCCACAGCGGACGCAACCGGCCAGTCGCGGTTCGAGAAGAACTCTTCCCACAGCACCTTGCCAATCATCAGCGTGTCGGACCCGCCCAGCAGCGAGGGGATTACGAACTCGCCAAGCGCCGGGATGAACACCAGAAAGCAACCTGCGACGATCCCTGCTTTGGACAGTGGAACTGTCACCAGCCAGAAAGCGGACAGCCGCGAACATCCAAGATCCTCGGCCGCTTCCAGAAGCGAGCCATCCATTTTCTCAAGCGCCGAATAGATGGGCAGGATCATGAAGGGCAAATAGGTGTAAACGATCCCGATATAGACGGCCGTGTTCGTGTTCAGGATGGTCAGCGGGGTCGAAATGATCCCCGTCCACAACAGGAACTGGTTCAGGAAGCCTTCGTTCGACAGGATGCCGATCCAGGAATAGACTCGGATCAGAAAACTGGTCCAGAATGGCAGGATCACCAGCAGCAGCAAGGTGGCACGCCATTCATCGGGGGCCTGCGCCATCGCATAGGCGATGGGATACCCCACAAGAAGCGTCAAAACCGTCGAGATCAGCGCGATCTGGAGCGATGAGACATAAGCCCGCCAATAAAGCGGGTCCTGCGTCAGAAAGGTGAAATTCTCGAAATCAAGCTGCCACAGGAAGGCTTTGATCCCGGACCATCCTTCGGTCAGGTCCAGCTGCGGTGTATAGGGCGGAATCGACAGCGCAATATCCGAGAGAGAGATCTTCAGCACGATCAGGAATGGCACAAGAAACAGGGCCATCAGCCAAAGATAGGGAACCGCGATGAGGATGAAGCGACGCATCCCTAGCGCTCCAACACGACGGCGGCTGTATCTGTCCAGGACAGCCAGACGCGGTCTTCCCAGGTAAAGGTCCTACGCGAAAGGCGGCGCGTGTTGGCTGCCTGCGCCTTGATCATCTGACCGTTGACCAGTTTGACGTGATAGGTCGAGATGTTGCCAAGATAGGCAATGTCGATGATCTGGCCTTCGATCGCATTGGCGGAGTCATCGGGTCGTTCGGCTGAGATCGCAACCTTTTCGGGCCGGATTGCCAGATGGCAGCGTTGACCATCTGCAAAACTGTTCTGCGTCTTGGCGACGAACGGGTCCTGCCCTTCGGCCCATGTGATGCGATAGCCATCGCCATCACGCGTGGCGATACCATCGATGATGTTCACGTCTCCGATGAAATCCGCGACATAGACCGAATTCGGAGCTTCGTAGATCTGCGCGGGAGTTGCGACCTGAATGATCCGCCCCTCGTCCATCACTGCGACCCGACTGGAGACCGTCATGGCCTCTTCCTGATCATGGGTCACGATCACGAAGGTCGTGCCGGTCTTCTCCTGAATGTCCATCAACTCGAACTGCGTATCTTGCCGCAGTTTCTTGTCCAAGGCCCCCAGCGGTTCATCCAGCAGCAACAGTTTCGGTGCTTTCGCAAGACTGCGCGCCAACGCCACGCGCTGCCGCTGTCCACCGGAAATCTGATGGGGCTTGCGCTTGGCGAATTTGACCAGCCGCGTGAGGCGCAGCATCTCGTCGACGCGGGCCTCGATCTCGGCCTTGGGCTTGCCTTCTCGCTTCAAGCCGAAAGCAATATTCTCCCACACGCTCAGATGCGGAAAGAGGGCGTAAGACTGGAACATCATGTTCACCGCCCGTTTGTTTGGCGGCACATGCGCCATGTCCTGACCCGCAATCAGGATCTGACCCTCGGTCACGTTCTCGAACCCGGCCAGCATCCGCATCAGGGTTGTCTTGCCACAGCCTGACGGACCAAGAAGCGAAAAGAACTCGCGCTCGTAGATATCCTGCGTCAGATTCTCGATCGCCGTGAAATCGCCAAACCGTTTGGTCACGTTCTTGAACTGGATGAGAGGCTTTGCCTGCGGATCATCCCACGGGGCGAAAACGGTTTGTGCCATGTCGGTCCCTGTCATTCATTATTGAAAGGCCCGCGCGGCTTTCGCGCGGGCCGATGTCTCCGGGTCTCAGGTGCCCGATTTGATTTTGGTCCACAAGCGGGTCACAGTCCGCTGTACGCCTGCATCCCAGGGTGTGGTGGTGAACAGGTTGTTCAACGCCTCTTCCGACGGATAGATCGCCGGATCACCGATCACGTCCTCGTTCAGGAACTCCTGCGATGCCTTGTTGCCATTGGCATAATAGACATAGTTCGAGGCGGCTGCCATGTTCTGCGCATCCATGATGAAGTTCAGGAAAGCATGTGCCCCTTCCACGTTCGGCGCATCGACAGGAATTGCCATCTGGTCGAACCACATCTGCGCACCTTCCTTGGCGGCGTTGTAGGCAATCTCGACACCATTCTCGGCTTCGGCAGCGCGGTCACGCGCTTGCAGGATGTCACCCGACCAGCCCAGAGCGACGCAGATGTCGCCATTCGCCAGCGCATTGATATATTCCGAGCTGTGGAACTTCTGAATATACGGCCGGATCGCCATAAAGACCTCTTCGGTCTTGGCAATCACCTCGGGGTCATGGCTGTTGGGATCTTCACCCAGATACTTGAGCGCAGCCGGGATCATCTCGGCCGGGGCGTCCAGCATCATGATGCCGCAAGCGGCCAGTTTCTCGGCATTGGCAGGATCGAACACCAGCGCAAGGCTGTCGATCGGTGCATCCTCACCAAGGATCTCCGTCACCTTGCCGACGTTCACCCCGATACCTGTGGTACCCCACATGTAGTTGATCGAATAAGCGTTGTCCGGATCATACTGCGCAGTGCGCGTCGACACGACATCCCACATGTTTTCGATGTTGGGCAGTTTCGACTTGTCGAGTTTCTGGAAAGCACCTGCTTCGATCTGGCGTTGCAGGAAGGTGCCGCTTGGCACCACCACGTCGTAACCCGACCCGCCAGCCAGCAGCTTTGTCTCAAGCACTTCGTTGCTGTCGAACACGTCGTAGATCAGCTTCATGCCGGTGTCTGCTTCGAACTTGGCAAGCAGTTCCTCGTCGATATAGTCCGACCAGTTGTACACGCGCACTTCCTGTGCCGCGGCAGCGCCTGCCATGAGCGCGAGTGTTGCGGTCATGGTCACCAGGTGTTGTCTCATCAGGATACTCCCTTTGGTAAATTGTGGATCTTCCGTCCCCATTCCGGAATTTGATCAAGTTTTCTGCCGCAAGGCAATATGGCAATGTTTTCACGATGCCGCTAAACTCGCAAGCAGGTGTCTTGGTAGAACGCAGGGAAAAGCGGCAAAATGGACGACGGTGCCCGAAAAATGACCACCCTAGTCGAGGCGGCGGCGAACCCTCCGGCGCACGAGGTGATCTATCGCAGATTGCGGGATCAGATCCTGTTCGGAGAGATCGCGCCCGGACAGGCTCTGACAATCCAGGGGCTGGCCGATCGCTTGAACGCAGGTATGACCCCCGTACGAGAGGCGATCCGGCGGCTGACGGCCGAAGGCGCCCTGGTCTTTCAGGGCAATCGCAGGGTCTGTGTGCCACAGCTGACGGCTGCGAACATTTCGGAAATTATTTATGCAAGACAATGGCTTGAATCGCATCTGGGCTTGCGGGCAACCGAGCGTGCGACCCCCGCGGATCTGGCCCGTCTGACAGCGATCGACACGGCGCTGGACCGCGCCATCGCCGCAGGTGACCTGCGTGCTTATCTTGAGAACAACTACCTGTTTCACGCCAAGCTCTACGATCTTGCCGATGCGCCGATCCTTGCGGAAATGGCCGAGCGGCTGTGGCTGCGCTTTGGCCCTTCGCTGCGTGTCGTGATTGGACGGGTGGGCACCCAGAACCTGCCGGACAAGCACAAGGATATGCTGAATTGCATGCGGACAGGTGATTCCGAAGGGGCCGCAAGGGCCATGCGGGAGGATATGCTTCAGGGGATGGAACAGATCCGCGAAATGCTGGACCTCGACACCTCTGCACACTGATTCGATTGACACTCAAGAATTTGATCATATTCTTGAGGACGAACGGGAGTCGCCTTTTGGTGACCCATTCCCGCACGCCATGAATCACCAGAACGAGGTCCGCCATGACTGTGATCACCAACCATATGCCGACACATGAATTGCAGGCGCTGGATGCCGCGCATCACATGCATCCTTTCTCGACGCAGGACGTTCTGGCCAAACGTGGCGCCCGTGTCATCACGCGGGCCGACGGTGTTTGGATCACCGATAGCGACGGAAACCGGATCATTGACGGCATGGCCGGTCTGTGGTGCGTGAATGTGGGCTATGGGCGTGACCGTCTGGCCGATGTGGCTGCGCGCCAGATGAAGGAATTGCCTTATTACAACACCTTCTTCATGACCACGCATGTGCCGGCCATCGCGCTGAGCCAGAAGTTGGCCGAAGTGGCACCCGGTGACCTGAACCATGTGTTTTACGCCGGATCAGGGTCTGAAGCGAACGATACCAACATCCGCATGGTGCGCACCTACTGGGCCCAGAAAGGCAAACCCGACAAGAAGGTGATCATCAGCCGCACGAACGCCTATCACGGCTCGACCATGGCCGGTGCATCCTTGGGTGGCATGTCGGGCATGCATGCGCAGGGTGGTTTGCCGATCCCTGATATCCATCACATTGACCAGCCAAACTGGTGGGCGGAAGGCGGTGACATGTCGCCCGAGGAATTCGGTCTGGAGCGCGCACGTCAGTTGGAACAGGCGATCCACGACCTGGGCGAGGACAAGGTGGCCGCCTTTATCGCCGAACCCGTGCAGGGCGCGGGCGGAGTGATCGTTGCCCCTGACACCTATTGGCCAGAAATCCAGCGGATCTGCGACAAGTACGAGATCTTGTTGATCGCCGACGAGGTGATCTGCGGCTTCGGACGTACCGGAAACTGGTTTGGCAGCCAGACGCTGAACATCCGCCCGCATATCATGACAATCGCCAAGGGATTGTCGTCCGGATACCAACCGATCGGCGGCTCGATTGTCTGTGACGAGGTCGCCTCGGTGATCGGCGCCTGCGAGTTCAATCATGGTTATACCTATTCCAGCCATCCGGTTGCCGCGGCCGTGGCGCTTGAAAACCTCAACATCATCGAGGAAGAGGGCATCATTGACCACGTCCGCACGAATATCGGGCCCTATATGAAAGAGCTCTGGACCGGTTTGACTGATCACCCGCTGGTGGGAGAAGCCAAGATCGTGGGGATGATGGGCTCTATCGCGTTGACGCCGCACAAGGAAAGCCGCGCCAAATTCGCGTCGGAACCTGGCACTGTGGGCTATATCGTGCGCGAGCGTTGCTTTGCCAACAACCTGGTGATGCGCCATGTCGGCGACCGGATGATCATCAGCCCGCCGCTGGTCATGACCCGCGACGAGGCCGATATTCTGATTGAACGCGCGCGCAAGTCGCTGGATGAGGCGCATCAGCAGCTGAAGGCCGAAGGGCTGATGGTTGCAGCCAGCTGAGCGTTCTCGACACTGTTCCAGCCTGATCACAAGATGACCGGGCCGGATCTGGATATTTGAAGCAAGAAGAAGCAGGGCGGTGTTAGTCCCGCAGCACATTCACCCGCGCAATGCACAGTGAGATATGTGTTCTTCGCACATCGGCGGCCGCCTGCCCGTCTCTTGCCTTCAGGGCTTGCAGGCTGTCGCGCAGTTCGGACACGAAGATCGCGGTTTCATCCGCCAGATCCAGACGTGCTGTCGCGGTCAGCCAGATCCGGGCTGTCCGGTAATAGAGCCGTTCCGACATCTCGCGTAGCGCCTCGTTGCGGGTCAATGATGTGCCGAAGTGGAAATACTCCATGTTCAGCCGGGCCAGTGACCGGGTGTCGGGACGGGTCAGCAATGCTTCGCCGCGTTTCAGAAAACCCGCTGCATCCGCGACGATCTGGTCGGTGATCGGTACAGGTGACAAGCGTCCGACAAGGCCCGCCAGTTCGCGACGCAGGTCGTAGGTGCGGGCCATCTCACCAGGATCCACATCGGTGACGATCGTTCCCACGCCATGCTGCGACACAACAAGCCCTTCGTCTTCCAGCTTGGCCAGAACGCGACGCAAGGGTGTACGTGAGGTTCCGAACTCTGCGGCCAGTGCCTCTTCGGAAAGACGGGAGCCCGGCGGGTAGTCCAAGAGGCAGATCCGCGTGCGCAGTGCGTCATGCAGGCGCAGAAAGCGGGTCCGGGCGTCGGACGGTTCAGACATGACGCGTCAGCCTTTCGCCAAGGCCATGCAGCATGGACAAGCACTGATCAAGCTGTGACAGGCTCACATATTCATCGGCCTTGTGGGCCTGCTCGATACTGCCGGGACCGCAAAGCACCGCTGACATACCCATTTGCTGGAGCAACCCGGCCTCGGTGCCGAAGGCCACCACATCTGCGCCATTCGCCCCGGTGAGTTCTGCGACAAGGCGGCGCGCGGCGTTATCCTCCATCGGTTCCAGCCCGCAGACTTCCCCTATGACATAGGTAGTGATGCCTGCATCGGGACAGACGGCCTGCATTTGCGGCAGCAGTACATCGTTGCAGTATTCCGCCAGCGTTTGCCGGACAAACTCGGCGTCACTGTCCTGCACCGGGCGCATTTCCCAGTCCAGTTCGGCCCGGCTGGCAATCACGTTATGGGCGACTCCACCGGACAGACGGCCGATGTTGATCGTGGTCCATGGCGGCTCGAACAGGCTGCCCACGGGCGTACGATGGCGAAGCTGGTGGCGCAGATCCATCAATCTCGCCACATAGGCGACAGCATATTCCACCGCGTTGACGCCACGGTCGGGGTTCGAGCCGTGGCCCTCCAGCCCGCGAAATTCGACTGTATACTCGCAGCATCCCTTGTGCCCTTCGATGATGCGCATATCCGTGGGTTCGCCCACGATGGCCATAGACGGACGGATACCACGGGCCTGAAGTGCTGGAACAAGGGACCGCGCACCCAGACAACCGACCTCTTCGTCATAGGTGAAGGCGAAATGAATGGGCCGCTTGAGATTGCGCGCAGCATAGTCGGGGGCCATTGCCAGTGTGGCGGCAATGAACCCCTTCATATCGCAGGCACCGCGCCCGAAAAGCTTGCCGTCCCGCTCGACCATGCGGAAGGGATCGCTGCTCCAGTCCTGATCCGCAACCGGGACCACGTCGGAATGGCCCGACAAGACGATACCCCCCTCACGCTCCGGTCCAATGGTGGCGAACAGATTGGCCTTGGTTCCGCTATCGTCGTGAAACAGATCCACGCGCGCTCCGACATCTGCCAGTCTGTTGGCCATGTGGTCGATCATGGCAAGGTTGCTGTCGGATGACACTGTCGGAAAACCGATCAGATCCGCCAGTATGGCCTGCGTTCGAGACAGATCTGTCATGACTTCACGAAGATCCGGCGGGGGCGATTGCAAAAGGTTTCCGCCGGACCGTCATTGGTGATCAGGATGGATTCCGTGATCTCGATTCCCCATGTGTCCATCCAGAGGCCGGGCATGAAGTGAAAGGTCATGCCAGGTTGCAGCATGGTCTGATCTTCGGAGCGAAGGCTGATCGTGCGCTCGCCCCAGTCTGGCGGATAGCTGATCCCGATGGGATAACCACAGCGGGCACCGCGCTGGATTCCTGCAGCCTCGAGAGGGCGGGCCAGGGCGTCGGCGATGTCGCAGGCGCGGTTTCCAGCGCGGGCGGCCTGCAAGCCGGCTTCAAGCCCTTCGATCAGGGCGGCTTCGGCGCGCTTCACCTCATCCGGTGGGGTGCCCAGATAGACCGTCCGGCAGAAGGGTGTGTGATAACGCCGATAGACACCCGCCAATTCAAAGAAGGTGCACTGATCATGCTCGAACTCGCCCCCATTCCATGTGATATGCGGGGCCGAAGCATCGGCACCTGACGGGCACATCGGCACGATGGCGGGGTAGTCGCCCCAGTCTTCGCCCACGCCGATGATCGCCTCGCGCATCACTTCGGCCACCAGATCGTTCTTGCGCACACCGGGTCTCGCACGTTCAATGGCAGTATCGACCATCTTCTCGGCAATCCGCGCGGCGCGGCGCATGAACGCGATTTCCTCATGTGACTTGATCGCCCGCTGCCAGTTCACCAACACCGTGGCATCGACCAGCGTGGCGCGCGGCAGTTCCGTCATCATCGTGACATAGGCCTTGGCCGAGAAATAGTAGTTCTCCATTTCAACGCCGATACAGGCGGCCTCAAACCCCATTTCGCAAAGAAGCGCTGAAAGATGCTGCATCGGGTGCCGCTCGTTCGATTGCACATAGGTGTCATCATAAGGGCGCAGGTGATCATGCGGCAGCCATGCGGTGCGTTTGGCGCCGTTCGCGTCCATGTTCCGCCCCCACCAGACCGGGTCGCGGTCATGGGTCACGATCACGCCCTGATGCACATAGAAGGACCAGCCGTCATAGCCAGTCAGCCATGCCATGTTTGACGGGTCCTCGACGAACAACACGTCGATGCCGCGTTCCGCCATGGCAGTGCGTGTCAGTTCGAGGCGCCGGTCATACTCGGCCTTGGTGAAGGGCAGGTCTGCAAAGGGAATCGGAGGAACGGACATAGACGGCTTCCTTGCTGGCGTTTGGCTGAGTTCAGCAAAATTGTGCACATCTCTTCCGTTCCAAAAGCGAATTCCCTTGTCGCTTTTAGGAATTAAGCTGAATTTTTAGCGGTATATGGTTGACGCTAGTCACGGCCGCATCAAGGTTGTGCACAACATAAAGATTCACATCACCGCCGAAGGAGGGTGCCGATGCTGACCAATGACCAACTGGCCCAGTGGGACCGCGACAATTTTTTCCATCCCTCGACCCATCTGGCAGAGTTTGCGCGCGGCAACGCGCCCCAGCGGATCATCACGACGGCCAAGGATTGCCACATTACGGACCGCGATGGCACCCGTCTGCTGGATGCCTTCGCCGGACTCTACTGTGTGAACGTCGGCTATGGCCGTCAGGAAATTGCCGAGGCGATTGCCGATCAAGCGCGCGAGCTGGCCTATTACCATGCCTATGTCGGCCATGGCACCGAGGCGAGCATCACCCTGTCCAAGATGATCCTGGACCGTGCACCCAAGGGCATGTCCAAGGTGTATTTCGGCCTGTCAGGCTCTGATGCCAATGAGACCAACGTCAAGCTGGTCTGGTACTACAACAACATTCTGGGCCGGCCTGAGAAGAAAAAGATCATCAGCCGCTGGCGTGGTTACCATGGTTCAGGCCTTGTGACAGGCTCTTTGACCGGGCTTGAGCTGTTTCACAAGAAATTCGACCTGCCGCTGGCACAAGTGATCCATACCGAGGCGCCTTACTACTTCCGTCGCCCCGACAGCGACATGACCGAGGCGCAGTTCACGGCCCATCTGGTGGCCGAGCTTGAAGCGCTGATCGAACGCGAAGGGGCCGATACGATTGCTGCCTTCATCGGTGAGCCGGTACTGGGGACCGGAGGGATCGTTCCGCCGCCCGAAGGCTATTGGCCTGCCATTCAGGAGGTTCTTCGCAAGCATGATATCCTGCTGATTGCCGATGAGGTGGTGACAGGTTTCGGCCGTCTTGGGTCGATGTTCGGGTCCGATCACTATGGCATCACGCCTGATCTGATCACGATCGCCAAGGGTCTGACCTCGGCCTATGCGCCGCTGTCGGGGTCGATCGTCGGTGATCGCATGTGGAAAGTGCTTGAACAGGGCACCGACGAGAACGGGCCCATCGGCCATGGCTGGACCTATTCCGCGCATCCTGTGGGCGCTGCGGCCGGTGTGGCCAACCTCAAGTTGCTGGACGAATTGAACCTGATCCAGAACGCAGGCCATGTCGGGGCATATCTGAACACGCAGATGCGCGCGGCGTTGGCCGAACATCCGCATGTCGGCGAGGTGCGGGGCGAAGGGATGCTTTGTGCGGTCGAGTTCGTTCAGGACCGCGACAAGCGCCAGTTCTTTGATGCCTCCGAAAAGGTCGGACCTCGTGTAGCGGCGGCGCTGCTTGGACATGGGGTCATCGGTCGCGCCATGCCGCAGGGCGATATTCTGGGATTCGCACCGCCCTTCTGCCTGACTCATGCCGAGGCCGATGAGGTGGTTGAAAAAACGGCAAAGTCCATTTCTGAGGCATTAGATTGACAGGGGTGTCGGGAATTTGTCCTGCAAGTGCGGCCACTTAAAGTCATTTCGCCCGCAAAACCCTGTAATGGCCATTTAAGGCAGCAAAAGGGTTGCAACCCGCAGGACGTCGGGTTTTAGTCTTGGGTCAATACGCGGCGCAGATCGTGTGACACAACAAACGGGGAGCCGACCTTGGCCGGATCAAGTGCGAACGATGCGTTCGTGGCTTTTGAGCGTGTGCAAAAAAGCTATGATGGTGAAACACTGGTCGTCAAAGACCTGAACCTGACCATGCCCAAGGGCGAGTTCCTGACGATGTTGGGACCATCTGGATCAGGCAAGACGACTTGCCTGATGATGCTGGCCGGCTTCGAGACCGCCACACATGGCGAAATCCTTCTGGACGGCAAGCCGATCAACAACATCCCGCCTCACAAGCGTGGGATCGGTATGGTGTTTCAGAACTATGCGCTGTTTCCGCATATGACGGTGGCGGAAAACCTGTCTTTCCCGTTGGAAGTCCGCAAGTTCGGCAAATCCGAGCGTGAGGAAAAGGTGAAACGCGCGCTTGAGATGGTGCAGATGGGGGCCTTTGGTGGTCGTCGTCCGGCACAGCTTTCCGGTGGACAACAGCAGCGGATCGCCTTGGCACGGGCTTTGGTGTTCGAGCCCGAGCTAGTCTTGATGGACGAACCCCTTGGCGCGCTGGACAAACAACTGCGCGAGACCTTGCAGTTCGAGATTACACGGCTGGCGCATAACCTTGGGATTACCACGGTCTATGTCACACATGACCAGACCGAGGCGCTGACCATGTCGGACCGTGTCGCGGTGTTCGACGATGGCCGCATTCAGCAGCTTGCCCCACCAGATGTGCTTTATGAGCAGCCCCAGAACAGTTTCGTTGCGCAGTTCATCGGCGAGAACAACACGATGGAAGGCGTGGTGCAGGAGATCAAGGGAGACACCTGCATCGTCAGGCTGGACGGTGGCGAGGTGATTGACGCGAAGCCCGTCAATGTCAGCAAGGTCGGTGAGCGCACACGCGTTTCGATCCGTCCTGAGAGGGTCGAATTCAACAAGAGCCGTCTGCAGCCCGGGGCTCATACCCTCAAGGCCGAAGTGCTCGAGTTCATCTACATGGGCGATATCTTCCGCACACGGTTGCGGGTCGCTGGAAATGAGGAATTCGTCGTCAAGACGAGAAACGCACCGGATCAGGTGCGCTTGAAGCCGGGTCAGCAGATCGAGATCGGCTGGCTTCCGGAAGATTGCCGCGCGCTCGACGCTTGAGCGCTGGAAAGGCGTCCTCGCTCAGCCCGTGGGTGAAGACGCGCGTAACAACGGGTGCAACAAGGAGTGAGATATGAAACTCAAGACAACTCTCATGGCTACAGGGGCGACTCTGATCGCCGCCGCAGCCTTCGCGCAGAGCAACATGGCCGACAGCATGACTGTCGTGTCCTGGGGCGGTGCCTACCAGAATAGCCAGGTCAAGGCCTATATCGAACCATATGTCGCGAATAACCCCGGTCTGAATGTCATCACGGACGAAAGCTCTGCAGAAGCTGTGACCAAGTTGCGGGCAATGTCCGAGGCAGGCAACATCACCTGGGATATCGTCGACGTGACCGCCGCGGATGGCCTGCGTCTGTGCGACGAAGGTCTTGCGATGGAGATCGACCCCGACACGATGCTGGCCGCAGCCCCCGACGGCACTCCCGCCTCCGAGGATTTCGGCAATACACTGGTAGGCGACTGCTTCATCCCGCAGATCGTTTTCTCGACCACTTTCGGCTATCGCACCGATCTGGTGTCCGAGGCTCCGACCACAGTGTGCGATGTGTTCGACACAGAGAAATTCCCCGGAAAGCGCTCGCTGGAGAAGCGCCCGATCGGCAACATGGAATGGGCGCTGATCTGCGACGGTGTTCCGATCGAGGAAGTGTATGACACCCTTGAAACCCAAGAAGGCGTTGATCGCGCTTTGGCCAAGCTGGGCACGATCAAGGATGATGTGATCTGGTGGTCGGCGGGTGCAGAAACCCCGCAGCTTCTGGCGGATGGCGAAGTTGTCATGGGCTCGACCTATAACGGTTCTCTGATTGCGGCTATGTCAAGTGGGCTAGCGATCTGTCCGTTCGGGGTCATGGTTCTCTCCGAGGTCACGCATTGCGCCTCATGATGGTTTTCGGTGGTGGATCGTCTCCAATGTC